>CAJXSQ010000009.1 GCA_913061215.1 uncultured Synechococcus sp.
ACGCCGTTCAGCAGCTTCAACGACGGTCGTCGTCGTTTTGCCTGAGCGGTTCAGGTTGCCTGAGCGGTTCAGGGCAGTTCGCCGCCAGCGCTGATTTCCCGGTCCCAGGCGGCGATCAGCTGATCCTTCAGCGCCGCTGCCTGGGCCAGAGCCACATCCAGTCCGCCCCACCAGTTGATCAGCGCCACGGGCACGGGCATGGCGTTGCATTCCAGCTCGTACGACTGGATGGTGTCCTCAGCGTCCACCAGCACGGTGATCGAGAACTCGAGCAGCCCCTGCCTCCAGGGGTGCAGGGTCACGGTGGTGACGTTGCCGAGGGCGAAGCAGCCCACATCGATCGTCCACCACGGTCCTGCCGGTGGCGGGCGCCCCTGACCGGGTGTGGAATCGAGTTTGGGCCAGCCCCGTTGCACCAGTTGCTGCAACAGGCTGTTGAGGGTGGCACGCATCGGTCCTCCCTCCGCAGCGTTGTTTCCGTCATGGCATCGCTGGATGCCTGCCCGCAAGGGGACATCAGGGCATCCTTGGTGCAGATCCGCCGCAACTGTGCTGAACAACCTCGCCCGCCGGCTGCTGGGCAATCCCTTGCCGCGCAGTCAGTCTGATTCAGAGAAGCTGCCCAGCTTCGAGGCGTTGCCGATCCTGAGCTCCGATGCGCTCTCTTCTGTTGCGTACGCAACAGAAGCGGCCCTGGGCGTGCTGATCCTGGCGGGCAGCCAGGCGCTTGAGCTCTCGCTGCCGATCACCGGCGCCATCGTGCTGCTGATCGGCATCGTGGTGCTCTCCTACCGGCAGACGATCGAGGCCTATCCACAGGGCGGCGGCTCCTATGTGGTGGCGCGGGAGAACCTCGGCACCTGGCCCAGCCTGATCGCTGCAGCTTCGCTGCTGGTGGATTACACCCTCACCGCAGCGGTGAGTCTGATGGCCGGCACCCAGGCCCTCTCCTCGCTGCTGCCGGCTCTGCTGCCCTACGAAACACCGATCGCCCTCGTGCTGCTGGTGCTGGTGGGCTGGGCCAATCTGCGCGGCGTGAAGGAGGCGGGCCGGGCCTTCGCCATTCCCACCTATGCCTTTGTGGTGATGGTGGTGCTGTTGGCCCTGTTCGGCCTGCAGAACCTGGTGTTCGCCCATGGCTTCACCCCGGATGCCCCGCCGGTGGTGCGGGCGATGGAGCCGCTGGGGCTGTTCCTGATCCTGCGCGCCTTCAGTTCCGGTTGTTCCGCCATGACCGGCATCGAGGCCATCGCCAACGGCGTGAAGGTGTTCCGCGAGCCGGCGGCCAAGCGTGCCCAGCGCACGATGCTTGTGATGGGCGTGATGCTCAGCCTGATGTTCCTGGTGGTGAGCGGGCTGGGCTGGCTCTACGGCGTGGCCCCTGATCCCGATCGCACCGTGCTGGCTCAGATCGGCATCCGCGTGTTCGGCAACGGCAGCCCCCTGTTCTGGGCGCTGCAGATCAGCACCCTGCTGATCCTCACCCTGGCCGCCAACACCGCCTTCGCCGGGTTCCCGCGCCTGGCGGCGATGCTCGCCCAGGACCGCTTCCTGCCGCGCCAGATGGCCTGGATCGGCGATCGGCTGGTGTTCCAGAACGGCATCACCGTGCTGCTGGTGGCGGCGGCGCTGGTGATCCTGGTGTGCCGCGGCGACACCACCGTGGCGGTGAACCTCTACGCCCTGGGTGTGTTCAGCGCCTTCACCCTCTCCCAGGCGGGCATGGTGGTGCGCTGGTGGCGCCTGCGCGGCCCGGGTTGGCTGGGGCGGCTGCTGATGAATGCGCTCGGTTCGCTCACCACGTTTGTGGTGCTGGTGGTGATCATCGTGAGCAAGTTCGATGAGGGGGCCTGGACGGTGGTGATCGCCATCCCCCTGCTGGTGTGGATGCTGGCCCGGATCCGGCACCGCTACGACACGGTGTACCGCGCCATCAGCCTCCGCCCGGGTGAGGACCGCAGCCTGCGCCTGCCGCCGCGCCGCGATCCGGTGGGCAACACCAGCCTGGTGTGGGTGCCCTCCCTGAGCCGGCCCAGCCTGGAGGCCCTGCGCTATGCCGCCACCGTGTCCGATCGGGTGGTGGCGGTGTGGGTGCTGGCGGAAGGCGACGACCCCAGCGCGATCCGTGAGCAGTGGCGGCGCTGTGTGGGAGAGGAGGACGGGCGGGGCTTTGAGCTGCGTCTGCTGGAGAGCCCCTTCGCCTCGCTGATCGATCCCTTTGTGGAGTTCGTGGCCCAGGAGGAGCAGCGCCACCCCGAAACCACGTTCACGATCGTGATGCCGATGGGCATTCCCCGCTACCGCTTCGATGGCCTGCTGCTCAACCAGCGGGGCCTGAACATGCGCCGCAGCCTGGATGCCCATCGCAACCGCGTGTTCACCCTGGTGCGCTACTACCTGCCGGCCTGACCCATCCGGCTGTTCGGCTGACTACCTTGCCGCCACCTTGAACCGTCCGTCACGTGTCCTGGCTTGGTACAGCCTGGTTGGTGCCGCTCTACCCCCTGGTGGGGGCTGTGTTCAGTCTGCTCTGGTCGCCGGGGCTGATTGCCCGCACCGGTCCACGCCCCTCGGGCTACGTGAACCTGCTGATGGTGACGATCGCCTTCAGCCACAGCCTGCTGGCCCTGATCGGCCTGCATGGCAACTCCGCCGCCGGCCAGGCGGCGATCTATGCCCCGCCCAGCTTCCAGTGGACCTGGCTCGACACCGCCGGGCTGCGCATCGGTTTCGACGGCCTGGTGACCGAGCCCGCCCTGATCGCCATGACGGTGATCACCGGCCTGCACGTGCTGGTGCAGATCTATGCGATCGGCTACCTGGAGATGGACTGGGGCTGGCCCCGCTTCTTCGGCAGCCTCAGCTTTTTTGAAGCGGGTCTCTGCGGCCTGGTGCTCACCGATTCGGTGTTCTTCAGCTATGTGCTGCTGGAGCTGCTCACCGTGGGCACCTACGTGATCGTGGGCACCTGGTTCAACCAGCCGCTGGTGGTGAAGGGTGCCCGCGATGCCTTCCTCACCAAACGCATCGGCGACCTGGTGCTGCTGGCCGGCGTGATCGCCCTGCTGCCGGTGACCGGCACCTGGAACTTTCACGGGCTGCAGGCCTGGGCCGCTGATCTCACCAACAACGGCCAGCCCCTGCCGGCCGGTTTCCAGCTGATCCTGCTGGCGCTGATCGCCGGGCCGATGGGCAAATGCGCCCAGATCCCGCTGCACCTCTGGCTGGATGAGGCGATGGAGAGTCCGCTGCCCTCCACGGTGCTGCGCAATTCGGTGGTGGTGATCGGCGGCGCCTGGGTGCTGCTCCGCCTCGAGCCCCTGCTGGAACTGAGCCCGCTGGTGCAGGGGGTGCTGGTGGTGGTGGGCGGCACCACGGCGCTGGTGGCCGGCCTGATCGCCCTCGGCCAGATCGATGTGAAGCGGGCGATGAGCTTCCTGGTGAGCAGCTGGCTGGGGCTGCTGTTCGTGGCGGTGGGCCTCGGTGGCATCGCCCAGGCCGATCACCTGCTGCTGGTGTACCCGCTGCCCATGGCCCTGATGCTGATGGCGGTGGGCACGATCGTGATCAGCAACGTGACCCAGGACCTCACCCAGCTGGGGGGACTGTGGAGCCGGCGCCCCCTGATGGGTCTGGCCTTCCTGGTGGGTGCATCGGCGTTGGTGGCGTTGCCCCCCTTCGGCGGTTTCGCCGCCCTGCGGGAGCTGCTGGAGCTCACGGCCGCCAGCGGCCGCCCCTGGCTGCTGGGCGGCCTGGTGCTGCTCACCAATGCCCTGATCAGTGCCGGGCTGATGCGGGTGTTCGGGTTGATCTGGGGGGGGCGCCCCACGCCGTTCACCGTGCGCTCGGCGGAGGTGCTCTGGTTGATGGTGCTGCCCACGCTGGTGCTGATGGGCCTGGTGCTGCATCTGCCCCAGCTGCTGGTGCAGGTGGGGGTGGTGCCGCTGAATCCCTTGCCCGGCTGGGGGCCGATGGCCTGGCCGCTGCTGGGCTCCACCGTGGTGGGCGCTGGCATTTCGGCCTTCTTCTACCTGCGGCCCCACCCCCTGGCTCAGCTGCCGGCCTTCCTGGGTGGCATCCAGGCCTGGCTGGCCGAGGACATGCGCACCGAGCGCTTCTATCACCGCACTGTTGTGGCGCTGGTGCTGGCCCTGGCCCGGCTCAGCGCCTGGAGCGACAGCCGCCTGGTGGATGGCTTCAGCACCTCCGCCGGTGGCGCGGCTCTGCTGGGGGCCCGGCGGCTCAGTTTCACCACCTCCGGCCGCTCCCAGGCCTATGCCCTGTCGTTGGTGCTTGGGGTGCTGCTGATGGCCGGCTGGCTGCTGCTGCGTTGAGACGACGCTGAGGAACAACCATGCAACTGCTACTGCTGCTTTTGATTCCCCTGCTGGCGGCCCCGCTGCTGCTCGTGCTGCCCGCCGGATCCCGCGGGGTGCGCAGCGCGGCGCTCGTGGCGCCGCTGCTGCAGCTGGGCTGGGGTTTCTGGCTCTGGGGTCATCCGCCAGGGGAGCTGAGCCTGCCCTGGTTGCCCCGGATCGGGCTGGCTCTGGAGCTCGGCCTGGATGGCATCGCGCTGCCGTTGGTGTTGCTGGCGGCGCTGCTCACGGCGATGGCCACCCTGGCCACGCCTGTGGAGCAGCCGCGTCAACGCCTGTTCTTCGCGCTGCTGCTGTTCACCAACCTCGGCCTGGTGGGCGCGTTCCTGGCCCGCAACGCCCTGCTGTTTCTGATCGCCTACGAGCTGATCCTCATCCCCACCACGCTGCTGGTGGCCACCTGGGGCGGTGAACGCCGCGCCGGTGCGGCGATCCGTTTTCTCACCTACGGCGCGCTCTCCGGCGTGGCGCTGGTGGCGGGGATCCTCGCGCTGGGTTGGTTGCAGCCCGGCGGCGTGGATTTCAGCTACGCCAGCCTCGCGGCGCAGCCACTGCCTCTGCAGCAGCAGCGCTGGGTGCTGGCGCTGCTGCTGCTGGCCTTTGGCCTGAAGCTGCCGGTGGTGCCGCTGCATGGCTGGCAGCCGCTCACCTACAGCCAGGCCCCCACGCCGGTGGCGATGCTGCTCAGTGGCGCGGTCTCGAAGCTGGGGGCCTATGGCCTGTTGTGTTTCGGCGTGGGCTTCCTGCCCGAGGCCTGGGCCGCCTGGTCGCCCTGGCTGGCGGCCCTGGGCGCGTTCAGCGCGCTCTATGGCGCCCTCAATGCCGTGGTTCAGCTGGAGATGCGCCGGCTGGTGGCCTACAGCTCCCTGGGCCATATGGGCATGCTGCTGCTCGCTCTGGCGGCGGCCACGCCGGTGAGCCTGCAGGGTGTGGTGGCCCAGATGCTGGCCCATGGCCTGATCATTGCGCTGCTGTTCTGCCTGGTGGGGCTGATCGAGCGCAAAACCGGCACCAGCGCCATTCCTGAGCTCTCCGGCCTGCTCAACCCCCAGCGCGGCCTTCCCTTCACCATGGGCCTGATGCTGCTCGCCCTGCTGGCTGCCGCCGGTGTACCGGGCCTGGCCGGCTTTGTGGCGGAGCTGCTGGTGTTCGAGGGCAGCTGGGTGGCCTTCCCCTGGCCCACCCTGCTCTGCCTGCTGGCTTCCGGCCTCACCGCGGTCTACGCGATCCGTCTGTTCAACCGGGTTGGTTTCGGGCGGCTTGATAACGCCCGTGCCGACTGGGTGAGCACCACCTGGCTGGAGCGGACCCCTGCTCTGGTGCTCACAGCGCTGGTGCTGCTGGCGGGCCTGTGGCCTGCGGCGCTCACCGGCTTCAGCGAAGGCGCCACCGGCCCGCTCGCCCTGCGCTCCAGCGATGCCGTGAGCGTGATCGCCGCCGCACCGACCCACATCACCGAGCTCCCCGCATGACCACCAGCCTGGCCTCGGAGCGCACAACGGCTCCCCTGATTCCCCCCTCCACCCATCCCTACGCCGAGGTGATTCATCGGCTGGAGGCGGGCGGTTCGATGCTGCCCGACACCCCGGAGAACCTCCAACAGATCATCGGCATCTACAAGGCTTACGCCGTGCCGATGGATTTCTACTGGCGCGACCTGCTCTACATCGCTGAGCGGGTGTTCCTCAATCCGCTGCCGGCGTTCAAATACTTCCTTCCCCAGGAGTATCTGGATCTGCCCAACAGCTACGCCGGTGATCAAGCCAAGCTGCGGATCTGGCGCGGTGGCGAGAAGGCGCATCCTGAACTGCTCGCCTTCATGGAGCGCGGTGAAACCGGGCGGATGCCCAGGCTGCTCCACCACCTCTGGCACGACCGGGTGAACATGGAGTTCGCCGAAGCCTGCATGCAGGCCATGTTCTGGCACCAGGGCATGGGCGGGCGCTTCAACGACTACCTGGAGAGCGAGGCCTACCGCGCCAATGCCGATCGGGCGATCCGGGCCTACTTCCAGGGCAACCCGCTGATGCTGGGGCTCTATCGCTTGTTCCCGGAGATGTTTCTGGAGCAGGTGAAGCGCCTCTCCTACACCGCCAACCTCGGCCTGTTCTGGGAGGTGATGGCGCCGGTGTTCTTCGAGATGAGCGACATCTACGACGAAGGCGGCTTCCAGGGTGTGCCCGATGCGATGGATTTCCTCGTGAATGGCATCTTCGCCGTGGCGGGAAGGCCCATCTATCACCACGTGTACGTCGGCGACACCTGCTACGAGATCATCCCCAAGAGCGCGGGGTTCACCTGGCTCTATGAAGCGGCACTGCCCTACGTGGAGGCGGTGTTCTACAGAACCTCACCGTTCCGCGGCACCAGGAGCTACAACGCCCAGGCCCACCAGGTGCCGGCGGATCAGGCGGATTTCCACTACGGCATCCTTTATGCCGATGTGTTCCCTGTGGGGTCTGCCGGCATCCCGCCCACGCTGCTGATGCAGGACATGCTGCATTTCCTGCCGCCCTATCTCAAGGATCTCTACAAGCAACACAAACGTGGCGAGGAGGATGAGCTGATTCAGCTGGGCATCAGCTTCCAGCGCTCGATGTACAACGTCACCTCAGCGGTGATCCAGGCCCTGCGCGGTGCCCTGCTCTATCCGCTCGACGACACCGACCCCGAGCACCTGCTGGCCAACCGCCGCTTCTTTGAGGCGCAGATGGATCGCTTCCTGCGCCCCGAGGCGCGCCTGAGCGACATCCAATCCCAGGACTACCGCTGATGGCTTCGATTCTCGACACCGCCGCCGCCGCCGGCGCGTTCAACACCCTGCTGGCCGCGGTGGATGCCGCTGGCCTGCGCGCTGCGCTGGAGGGCCCCGGCCCCTTCACCGTGTTCGCCCCGGTGGACGACGCTTTCGCTGCTCTGCCGCCTGGCACCGTGCAGACCCTGGTGGACAACCCACCGCAGCTGGCGCGCATTCTCAAGTACCACGTGCTCGCCGGCGCCTACAGCCGGGAGCAGCTCGTGGCGGAGCCGGCCTGGACGAGCCTCGAGGGGGCACCCATTCCAATCCGCCGCTCGGATCCGTTCGAGGTGAAAAACGCCACCGTGGTGAACGCCGATCTGCTCTGCGACAACGGCGTTGTGCACGTGATCAACCGGGTGATCCTGCCCGGCTGAATCAGGCGGCGCGCTGCTGGTTGTTCTCCACGCTGCGATCGAAGCGGCTGCGGGCGCTCACCAGCCGCCGGCCCGCCGGCGTGGCCATCTGGTTGTGCAGGCGGCGCACCCGCAGCACCCGCTCGCGCTCCAGCCGGCGGTAGTGCTCGATCGTGCGTTTGCGGCCGCGGGATTCATCGAACAGGATCGCGCCGGCCAGCGCCACCGAGGTGCCGATGATGCCGGCGGCCAGCAGAAGGGCGAAGGTATCGGGCAAGGCCAGCTCCGAAGCGTCCGTGGCGTCGTTGTATCGGATCGCTCACCCGCGTCAAGGGATGGGCGCTGCTCAGCGCTGCAACGCCATCAGTGCCGTGTGAATGGCGGCATAGCACTGCTGCAGCTGAGCCTCGCTGATGCCCAGCGGCGGCAGCAGATACACCACATTCCCCAGCGGCCGCAGGTACACCCCCTGCTCCAGGCAGTGGCGCTGCAGCTGCTTGCCGATCGGGTTGAGATAGCTCGTGCTGCCGGCATCGAGCTCAAAGGCGGCCACGGTGCCCAGGCAGCGCACCCGCTTCACCAGCGGATGCCCGGCCAGCTCCTCCAGCAGCGGCGTGTGGCGCGATTCGAACTGCTGATAACGCTCCGGGTTGTGCTGCAGCAGATCGAGGCTGGCCAGGGCGGCGGCACAACCCAGGGGGTTGGCGGTGAAGCTGTGGCCATGGAAGAAGGTGTGGGCCGGCTCCTGGCTGATGAAGCCCTGGTAGAGCCGTTCGCTGGCCAACGTGGCCCCCATCGGCAGGAAGCCACCGGTGAGGCCCTTGGAGAGGGCGATCAGATCCGGCTGGATGCCGGCGCGCTGGCTGGCGAACAGGGCACCGGTGCGGCCGAAGCCGGTCATCACCTCATCGGCGATCAGCAGGGCGCCGCTGGCGCGCACCCGCTGCTGCACGGCCCGCAGGAAGGCTGGCCGCACCATGTGCATGCCGGAGGCCCCCTGGATCAGAGGCTCCAGGATCACTGCTGCAGTGGGGGTTGCGACGGCCTGCTCCAACGCGTGTAGGGCCTGCGCTTCCCGTTGCTCCACGTCGGTATCACCCCAGTGGGTGTGCGGCCAGGGGATCCGCGCCACGTCAAACAGCAGCGTGTCGTAGGGGGCGGTGAAGATGGAGCGATCGCCCAGGGCCATCGCCCCGAAGGTGTCGCCGTGATAGGCCCCTTCAAAGGCGATCAGCTGCCGGCGTTCGCTGCCCTGATTGCGCCACCACTGCCAGGCGATCTTGAGGGCCACCTCCACGGCGGTGGAGCCGTTGTCGGAAAAGAACAGGCGCTCCAGGCCGGTGAGCGCGGCCAGGCGCGTGGCCAGCTGCTCAGCCGGTTCATGGCTGAAGTTGGCGAAGATCACCTGCTCCAGCTCCAGGGCCTGCCGGCCGATGGCGGCGGCGATGGCCGGTTCCCCGTGGCCGTGCAGGGTCACCCACCAGCTGCTGATCGCATCGATCAGCCGGCGGCCGTCGCTCAGTTCGAGCACGCAGCCGCGGGCCCGTTTCACCTGGAATGGTTCCGGGCTGGTGGCCACCTGGGTGGTGGGGTGCCAGAGGTGGGGGTGCCAGCGCATCGGGGCCGCTTCAGGCTTCGAGGTAGTCGATCACACGCTCCGACAGCCGGCGAATCGCAGCGTTGGCCCGCCGCTCGATGCCCCGTGCCGTGTCGCGGGTGATGCCCAGCTCCCGGGCCACGGCGCAGAGGTTCATCGGCGTTTCCCGATTGATCCCATAACGCAGCCGCAGCAGTTCGGCCTCCATCGCCGGCAGCTCCTCCAGCAGCCGCTGGAGGTCGTGGCGCAGATGGGTGGCTGCCAGGCGGTCCTCCGGCGGTGGCGCGCTGCAGCGCAGGGCATCCAGCAGGCGCAGCTCCTCATCGGGGCCATGGCCGCTGTCGAGGCTCAGCGGTTCCTGGGCGCGGAACAGCGCTTCACGGATGTCCAGGGGCTTGAGTGCGGTGGCTTCAGCGAGCTCCTCCAGGCTGGGTTCACGTCCGTGCATCTGGCGCAATTCCTGCTGGCAGCGGCGCAGGCGTTGCAGCCGGTCCTGCATGTGGGCCGGCAGGCGGATGCTGCGGCTCTGCTGCTGCAGAGCCCGGCCCATGCCCTCGCGGATCCACCAGGTGGCATAGGTGGAGAACTTGTAGCCGCGGCTCGGATCGAAGCGTTGAACCGCCCGCATCAGGCCCAGGGTGCCCTCCTGGATCAGGTCCTCCAGATCGAGGCGGCGATGGCTGATGCGCCGCGCCATGCTCACCACCAGCCGCAGGTTGGCGGTCACCATCCGTTCCGTGGCCTTTTCGGCCTGCTTGAGCTGGCGTTGCAGCTGCCGCGGTGTGAGGCCCACCTCGAGGGCCCAGGCCTCCAGGGTGGGGGGATGGCCGGAGCGCAGCTTCATTTCTTCAGCGATCTCCAGCAGCCGTTGTCCGGTCTGCACGGCACGGCCCAGGCTGATTTCCTCGTCGGCGGTGAGCAGAGGAATCCGGCCGATCGCACGCAGGTGCCGGCTGATTGCGTCGCAGTCTCCTCGGCGGAGCTTCTGTGGCGCAGGCATCGATTGGGGATGTCTGTTGGGTGACGGAACCTTAATGACTGAATCGGTGGTGTGGGGACGCTGCGGCCTCGGTGCAGCAACGGCAATCGTGCCGATCAGTGTTGCTGATCTGTGTTGAAATCAGCTGGGCTGCTGATGGATCACAGCCCCTAATCCGCCTGATGTTTGTGCTAATCAGTGCTCACGACTACAGATTGTTGATCAAAGGGCGGGTTGGTCGCCGCGCCGCGCCCAGCGCACCAGCCAGTAGGCCGCGGCGAGCCCCACCACGATCACGCCGAAGCCCGCCATCAGGGCCGGTTTGTTCTCCGTGCCGGGCGGCAGCACGATCACCTTCCGCGCCACGGCCGTGAGGGCGGTGAGCAGCACCAGCTCGATCTGCACCACCTGATCGCGCAGGTAGGCGGTCACGTTCTGCAGCACCTCCAGGGCGATGAAGATCAACAGCAGGCGGTCGAGCAGCTTGATCAGGCTGCCGTCGAACCAGTTGGTCTGCCGTTGCACCAGGCCGATGCCGGTTTCCACCACCAGCTCCAGCGCAGCGAACCCCACCACCACGGCGAGCAGCACCGCCAGCAGCTTGGCCAGCTGCCGCTCATAACCATGGATGGCATTGAGGAATCGCTTGTCGTCGAGCACCTTCATCAGCTAAGTGCGGCCACGGCCTGTTGCAGGGCTTCCTGGCGGCCGACCTGTGTGCGTTCGGCCGGCAGCTTCTGGTAGAGCCCGAGCTTCTCCAGCCGGCGCTGGGTGGTGCCGCTGGCCCCCACCACAAACACCTCACGCCCCTTCTCGATCGCTTCCTCCACGGCGTTCTCCACCGCCAGGGCGGCGGTCACCCCCAGGTGCGACACCTCGGTGAGATCAAACACCACCGCTTTGCACTCACCGATGGCGTTGTGCTCACGGCCGATCGCCTTGGCCACGCCGAAGATCATGGCGCCGTTCAGTTGGAACAGCAGCACCTGGCCGCGGCCCTGATCGAGCAGGCGGCGCTCCTCGTCGCTGATGTCGAGGTCACCGTCGCCGGTGCTCACCGATTTCACGCTCTTGCTCTGCAGAGCGCTCATCTTGTCGATGGTGAGGATGTTGGCGATGAACACGCCGATGCCCACGGCGGCGATCAGATCCACCAGCACGGTGAGGGCGATCACCAGATACATGATCAGCGCGCCGCTGATCGAGATGCGGTGGGCCCGCTTGATGAAGCCCCAGTCGACGATGTCGACACCCACCTTCAGGGCGATGCCGGCCAGAACGGCCTGAGGAATCTGGGCGGCCACGCCGGAGAGGGCGAGGATCACCACCATCAGGATCACGGCGCGGCTGATGCCGGAGAGGGCGCTGCGGCCGCCGCTCTGGATGTTCACCACCGTGCCCATGGTGGCGCCAGCACCGGGCAGGCCACCGAACAGGCCGGAAGCCAGGTTGCCCAGGCCCTGGCCGATCAGTTCCTTGTTGGAGTTGTGTTCGGTGCGGGTGATGCTGTCGGCCACCACCGAGGTGAGCAGGGCATCGATGCAGCCGAGCATGCCCAGCACGGCTGCATCCACCAACATCAGTTGCAGTTCACCCAGCTCAAAGTGGGGGACCTGCAGGGCCGGGAAGCCTGAAGCGATGGCGCCGATGCGGCGCAGTTCCTCTCCACCACCCCCGGAGAGAACCGTGATCGAGAGGACGGTGCCCACCACCAAGGCAATCAACTGGGGCGGAGCGATTTTCTTGAGAGCCGCTGGCGTCAGCCAGAGGATCGCCATGGTGATCACCGCCAAGGTGATCTCCGTGGGCCTGGCATTGGCCAGCAGTTGCGGCAGGTTGCTGAGGGTGCCCATCACGCCGCCCTTCGGGCTGGCCTGACCGAGGAAGGGCCCCAGCTGCAGGATGATCAGGATCAGGCCGATCCCGCTCATGAAGCCCGAGATCACCGTGTAGGGCATCTGGGTCACGTAGCGGCCCAGCCGCAGCACGCCAAAGGCGATCTGAAACAGGCCGGCCAACATCACCACGGTGAAGGCCATCGCCATCCCGTTGTCCGGGTTGCTGGCGGTGAAGCTGGCGATCACCGCCGTCATCACCACGGTCATCGGACCGGTGGGTTCCGAGATCAGGCTGGGGGTGCCGCCGAACAGGGCGGCGAACAGCCCCACCAGCACAGCGCCCCAGAGGCCGGCTGCCGCGCCGGCGCCCGAGGCCACACCGAAGGCCAGGGCCATCGGCAGCGCGATCACGGCGGCGGTCACGCCACCGAACAGGTCGCCCTTGATGTTGTTGGTGCTGATGTGGTTCAGCAACCGCAGCGGTGAGCGCCCGGGTGGGGCCGAGGCGGTGGTCATCGCAACAGGTGAAGGTTGGCGCGGAACCTTAGGGGGTGTCCCGGGAATGTGGGTGGGGTTGCGGTGCTCAGAGCAGGCCGCGGTGACGCACCAGCCGCTGCACCATCGCCCAGGAGCCGAGCGTCACCTTCAGGGCCACCAGCAGGTTGAGCCAGGGAATCCAGCCACCGCTGAGCAGGCTGCCGAAGCGCCCCTCCGGCAGCGTCAGCCCCAGCAGAGCCAGCAGGGCCACCAGCAGGAAGCCCACCACCGCCGCCTTCTCCCAGAGATCCGCCCGGTAGAGGCGGTAGAGGCGTTCGCTGCGATCGGCGCCACCGCTGATCAGCTGCAGCCCGATCGCCGTGCCCCCGGCCACGCCCGCGGCGAAGCCGCCGCCCGGGCTGAGGTGACCCCGCAGGGCCAGCTCCACCGCCACCAGCGCGGCGATCGTGGAGCCGAGCTCACACAGCACCTGCGAGGGAGGGTCGTCCAGGGAGCGGATGCGTTTGCGTTCCGGATCCGCCGCCAGCACCAGGCGCACCCCGATGGCCGCCAGGGTGAACACCACCACCTCGGCCACCGTGTCGAACAGGCGCGTGTGCAGGATCACACCCGACACCAGATTGGGCACCTGCGTCTGCTGGGTGAGCGCCTCGATCAGGGGGGAGAGCCCGGCGGCAGCCGGCAGCGGGCTCGCCAGCGGGGCGGCGAACAGGGCGATGGCGGCCAGGAGGTACAGCCAGGTCATGGGTTCAGCTCCGCAGCGATCTGCAGCGCGCCGCCCGTGGCGCACCACTGGCGGTAGCCGGGGCAGTGCTGCAGCCTCTGCTGCAGCTGCGGCCGCAGCAACACCAGTTGGCCGTTGTCGGCGAGCCAGCCGTGGCAGCCGCTGCCGCTCTCGCCGGCCGGCTGCAGCCGCAGCCGCAGGTGCAGTGGCGCGATCCAGGCGCTGAGCTGGGCGTCGCGATCCGGCTCCGGCTGGGTGCGGCGATCCTCCAGGCGCAGGGCCATCGAGGAGCGCAGGGCCACGGCGTAGAGGGTGGTGGAGAGCAGCGTGCCCACCAGGGCCTCGGTGAGCGCCACATCCGGCGCCCCGAGCAGCGCGTACAGCAGCGTGGCCACCGAGCCGAGGATGCCGCGCAGCACCAGGGTCTGATACGGGTTGCCCTGGCTCACCAGCAGCAGCGCCGTGATCGGCAGCAGGGCGGTGATCGGCAGGAGCAGATCCAGCTCGCTGCCGAGGGTGAGCGCCGCTGCGGTTGCGTCGGCCGTCATCGCTTCAGCTCCCCGGGCTGGGAGCAGCGCGCCAGCACATAACCGAAGATCGTGTTCCACACCACCAGCCCCAGCAGCGCAAGGGCCAGCAGCGGCCACTGGCGCGGGATGCGCAGCAGCAGCCCGAGCAGGATCAGCCCGGAACCGAGGGTGTCGGACACCGAGAGCTTGTGCAGCTTGCTCAGGTAGCTGCCCTGCTCCAGCAGCGGCCAGGTTCCCCAGAACCAGAGCACCAGCCCGGCGCCCAGCAGCAACAGGCTCATCGCTCCACCTCCCGCAGCAGGTTGGCCAGCAGCAGCATGCCGGCGTTGCCGGCGCTGAGGCTGATCGCTCCCACCAGGCCCAGCATCCAGTCGCCGCGCAGCACGGCCACCACCATCGTGATCAAGGCCACCTTCGAGGCGATGCTGCCGAAGGCGGCCATGCGGTCCCACACGCTGCAGGGCCGGCACACCACGGCGATCGGGATCAGCAGGGCCAGCACCATGCCCCAGAGCAGCAGCGTCATGGCTGGGTGTCCTCCGTGCGCCGCCGGCGCGGCCGCAGCTGATGAATCGTGTAGTGGGGCCCACGGCTGCCCTCGCTGAGGCCGAGCACGATCGTGAAGGGGGTGAGTGTGATGGCGAACACCTCGAGAAAGATCAACAAACGGTTGTTGGGATCGCCGGCCGGTCGTTCGATCCAGCCCTCGCGTTCCCGATCACCGGCCACCATCAGGGCGAGCGCCTCGCCGTAGGCCAGCGGCACCGCCGCCAGGCTGCGCAGCAGGGCCCGCAGCGTGGGTCCGAGCGGTTCGCCCGGGCCGCGCGCATGGGGCAGCAGCAGGGCCAGGCCCAGCCCGATCGCGAGGTTGATCGCGCTCAGATCGGCCGTGAGCAGCGCCCAGATCATCAGGCGGAACAGGCAGCTCAGCACAAAGGCCATCAGGCCACCCCCGCGCTGATCGCCAGCAGCAGGCCGGCGCCCACCAGGCCCAGCCCACCCAGCAGATCGGGCAGGCGATCCAGGGAGGGCAGAGCCACAGGCCCGCGCCTGCGCTGCCACTCCAACGCCTGATCCACGGCCACACCCAGCAGCAGCACCAGCAGGCTCACCAGCCAGCCGCTCTTCACCTGGCCGATGCGCCACAGACCGCCGATCAGCGGCGCCAGCATCAACAGCCAGATGCCCCAGGGCCTGAGCGCTGTGGCGCGGGCCAGCGGTGCCCGGCAGAGCCTGCTGTACACGGCCACGCTGCCCACCGAGAGCACCAGCAGCAGCAGCGCCACCGGCGGGGCCACGCTGCTTTCCAGCTGTTTCTTGGCGCTGTAGCCGAGCATCGGTGCCAGGCCGGCGATCGAGAGGGAGCCGATCCACACCGGCAGCAGCACCGGCCAGGCCATGGGCTGCTCGCGCCAGGCGCTGAGGGAACGGGTGGGCCAATGGCGTGCGGTGAGAAACAGGCCGCCCTTGGCCACGCCATGGGCGAAGGCCATCAGGCCACCGGCTGCCGGTGAGAGCAGCACCAGACCCATCTGGGCCAGGGTGCTCCAGGCCAGCAGGCGCTTGGCATCGCTCACGCCCAGGGCATAGATCACCCCGAGCACGGCGCTGCCGGCGGCGATCGGCAGCAGCAGCTCCGCGATGCCCGCGTTCAGCTGCTCCAGGCGCAGCAGGGGCAGCGCGCCACCCCCCACCACCACGCCGGAGAGCAAGGCCGAAATCTCCGCTGGCGCTTCGGCATGGGTGCGGGGCAGCCACAGCCCATTGAGAAACACACCGGCCTTGGCCAGCAGGCCCACCAGCACCAGCACCAGCGGTGCGCCGGGCAGAAGAGCGGCCAGGGCCGCGAACTGAAAGCTGCCCGCCTGGGCATAAACCAGGCCCGCACCGATCAGGTAGATCGCCATGGCCGTGTTGCCGATCAGCAGATAGCGCAGGGCGATCCAGGGGGTGTTGTCGCTCTGCCCCCTGAGGATGAGCAGAAAGGCGCTGATGCCCACCACCTCGAGGCTCACGTAGAGGCTGATCAGATCCGTGGTGAGGAAGCTGGTGTTGAGCGAGCCCAGCAGCACCAGCAGCAGCATCCAGCCGGTGCGGTCCCAGGCCTGTTGCCGCGCCTCAAGCCACACCGCCCCACACACCAGGCCGTTGAGCAGCAGGAACCAGCCCGCGAGCGGATCGAGGCTGAGCTGAACCCCGAAGTCGCCCAACAGCTGCAGCTCCGCGTTGGTGCCGTGCAGCAGGGTGTGGGCACCCACCACGGCGGTGGCGCCGCAGCAGAGCAGCACCAGGCCATGGCTGAGCGAAGGCAGCAGAACCGCCAGGAAGGCTGCCAGGTAGGGCACCAGCAGCCAGATCGTCAGCAGCGTTCCGGCGCTGCTCCAGTTCGGCGTCATGGTTGGTCGCTCGGCTCGAAGCTGGCGGTGTCCAGGCTGGGATCGATCCGTGCCATCTGGGTGATCACCACCAGCAGCAGCGCCTGGATCGAGAGTCCGATCACGATCGCGGTGAGGATCACGGCCTGGGGGATCGGATCGGCGTAGTCCTGGGCCAGCAGGGCACCGGAGCGCGGCAGGATCGGGCTGCGCAGCCCGGAGCGCGCCGCCAGCAGCACGAACAGCGCCACCACGGCGCTGCCCAGCACGTCCATGGCGAGCACCTTGAGGAAGAGGTTGCGCCGCAGCAGCAGCCCTGCAAAGCCGGCCAGTGCTGCCAGCAGGATCAGCAGCTCCAGCAGTCGTATCGGTGCCATCCAGTGCGCTGCCGCTGCCGCAGGGTGGCGGGGACCTTAGGGCCAGCCGGCCCCAGGCTGGGTGGATCCGGCCCAGGATCACGCTCCCTTTCGGTCAACTGGGATGACCCTGCTTGTGCTGCTGGCCTTCGGCTGGTTGAGCCTGCGCACGCTGTTGATGCTCGCTCAGATCGTCCGGCACACCCCTGAAGCGCAGCTGGGCCGCGACTTTCAGCTTGAGCTGCGGCAGCGTGGCCTGCTGCACCAACCCCCAGAACCCCTTGAACCACCCCTATAAACAGCTGCCCGTTTCAGGCCCCTCATGCTTCCCCCTCCGGCGCTGATCGCTGAGATCAGTCCCCATCAGCTGGAAGTGGCAGAAACCCTCCTGCAGGTGGGTCGCTTCCTGGTGATCTTCATCGTTGCCCGTGCCATCGCTGAGCTGATGGTGCGGCTGCAGCTGCCCACGATCCTGGGCGAACTGGTGGCCGGCGTGCTGATCGGTGTGTCCGGTTTGCATCTGATCGTGCCGCCTGAAACCCAGGCTGAGATCAGCGGTGCCCTGCTCTCGCTGCTCGGTTCCCTGGCTGCGATCAGCCCGGATGATGTGCGGGAGATCTACAACGAAACCTTTCCCAGCCTGCAGTCGGTCTCGCAGATCGGTCTGTTCGCGCTGCTGTTCCTCACTGGCCTTGAAAGCGAACTCGATGAGCTCGTGGCCGTGGGAGTTCAGGCCACCACCGTGGCTGTGGCTGGGGTGGTGCTGCCCTTCGCCCTCGGCACCGCCGGGCTGGTGTTCCTCTTCCATGTGCCGCTGATCCCGGCGGTGTTTGCCGGCGCCGCGATGACAGCCACTTCCATCGGCATCACCGCCAGCGTGTTCGGTGAGCTCCAGTGGCTCAAGCGCAAGGAAGGCCAGATCGTGATCGGTGCCGCTGTGCTCGACGACATCCTCGGCATCGTGATCCTGGCTGTGGTGGTGGCGATCGTGGGCGGCGGCAGCTTCACGCTGGGACCCGTGATCAAGCTCGGCCTGGCGGCGGTGGTCTTCGTTGTGGTGGCCCTGGTGCTGAGCCGCAAGGCTGCTCCGGCTTTCGACTGGGTGGTGGATCAACTCAAGGCCCCCGGTGATGTGGCGGTGGCCAGCTTTGTGGTGCTCACCCTCTGCTGTTTTGCAGCCCAGGCGATCGGCCTGGAGGCGGCCCTCGGCGCCTTTGCCGCCGGTTTGATCCTCAGCGCCTCCAAGCACACCCACGACATCGACGCCGCGGTGAAGCCGCTGGTGGCCCTGTTCGCCACCGTGTTCTTCGTGCTGATCGGCACCGGCATGGATCTCTCGGTTCTCAACCCGTTTGATCCGGCCAACCGGGAAGGGCTGATCGTGGCCGCGTTCCTGCTGGTGGTGGCGATGCTGGGCAAGGTGGCGGCCGGCTGGAGCTATCTGAGCAGCGAACCCACCAATCGTCTGGTGGTGGGCCTGGGGATGATGCCCCGCGGTGAAGTGGGCCTGATCTTCCTCGGCCTCGGCAGTCAGGCCGGCATCCTTTCGCCGGCGCTGGAGGCCGCGATCCTGTTGATGGTGATCGGCACCACCTTCCTGGCGCCTGTTCTGCTGCGTGTGGTGATTCCCTCAACCCCAACGACAGCAGCGGAAGCGGTCTGAATCAGACGCTGTCGTTCCCGCTTTCCAGGCACCTCCCCCACCGGGGAGGTGCTTTTGGCATGCCAGGAGACCCTGAGCGACATTGGCTCAGGGTTATCCAGTGGCTTGAGCCACGCGCCGGCTGTGCTGTACCAGCCAATAGGCGGTGGCAATCACCACCACAATCAATCCGAATCCAGCCATCAGTGCCGGCTTGTCAACGGTGGCAGGTTGCAGAACAATCACTTTTCGTGCGACGGCTGTGAGCGCTGTCAGCAGCAGGCGATCGAGCAGCTTGATCAGGCTGCCATCAAACCAGTTGGTCTGGAGGCTGATCGTTTTTGCGATGGTCTCGATGAATAGTTCCAGCGTGCCCACGCCCACCACAACAGCCAGCAGCACAGCCAGCAGCTTTGCGAGCAGTCTTTCGTAGCTGTGGATGCCGGAGAGAAAGCGGTTGTCGTTGAGGAATTGCATGGTCGTCATGAAAAGACTCCGGCTGTGTGGTGGCACACGGCCGGAGTCATGGGTTGCAAGGGCAGGATCAGAACTTGTGGTCGCGCAGGGCTTCCACCTGAGAGATGTAAGTGATGATCGAGTAGTCCGCGTAATACTTGCTTTCGATCAAGTGAGTGATCTTGTCCGCAAGCTCCCGTGTTCCCGTGAGAACCTCAATCTTCACGTTCGAAAGGGTGTGCGACACGCTCGGCTCTCCCGTGGAGCGCACGTTGCGGCTGCCTTCCCCGCCGGCGGCCATCACGGTGTAGCCCGTGGCGCCTGCATCCTTGATTAGTTTGGTGAGTTTCTTGGAGAGAATCTCCTCTGCAACAATCACCAGTTTCCACACTTGTTGGCTCATGGTTGGATTCGCTGATTGATGATTCGATGGCGCTTGCTTGGAAGCGGAGTTCTATCGGCCAAGCATCATTTCGGCAAGGCCGATGAAAAGCGGGATGCAGATGGCGATCGCCACAGGGGTGCCGATGGCTGTTGATGCACCGATATAGGCCGATGGATTGGCCGAGGGGATGCCTGCCCGCAGAGTCGGCGGGCCCGAAATGTCTGAGCTTGAGGCTGCGATCACCGCCAGCACCACGGCTCCACCGATGCTGAAGCCCGTGATCTTGTGAATGACAAGGCCGAGGCCGAAAGCAAGGAAACCGTGCAGGATGGGGGCGATGAAGGCGTAAATGGCAAACCACTGAGCCACCTTGCGCAGCTCATTCATCCGCTGGGCGGCTTCCATGCCCATGATGATCATCAGGATGGAGAGGAAGCCGCGGAACAGTGGGCTGAAGAAGCTCTCATAGACAGGCTCAGGTTTGGTGGCAATGCCAAGGGCCACGCCGAGCAGCAGTGCGGTGACGGCTGAACTCTGCAGGCTCTCCTTCACGATCGGCCAGATTTCAACCTTGTCACTGGTGTTGCCCGTTCGCTTGCTGATATAAACACTGGCCACCACGATCGCCGTCACCAGCGCTGGGATGTCCATGAAGGGGTACAGGGCCGCAGTCCAGGCCTCGTAGGGAATCTTGGCGGAGTCCAGCTGCGGCAGAACGGCCGCCAGGGTGGAGCCGCTCACGGCGCCGAACAGTCCGCCCGTGGCCACGGCGTCAGGCAGTTTGATCCCCGGCAGTCTCGCCAGTGTGTAGCGGCTGATCAGAACGATCACGATGCCCAGCACCACGGCGGCCAGGGCCGGCAGCAGAACTTCGGAGAAGTTGGAGTTCCGGATGGCAATGCCACCGCTCAATCCGATCTTCAGCAGGAGGAAGAAGGTGATGAAGCGATAAATCGAGTCCGGAATCGCCAGCTGGCTGCCAAATGAGGCGACAACAACGCCGCCGATCAGAAAGCCCAGGGTTGGCGATTGAAGTTGCTTGATGAAGAGGGTTAGGAAGTCAGACACAGAATTTCTCTGTAGAAATGATTTCTGCGTGGTCGCGCAAACCGTTGATGAGCAGCGGAGGATCCCTGTTCTTCAGCTGGATCAAGGTCATCGCCTCAGTCCGCTCCGTGGAGGAGGCTGATCCCGGCGTTGTTCAGCACCTCCACTTCGCCCACCCGCTCCAGCAGCCCCAGCTGACGGAAATGCCCCAGGGCCTTGGTCACCGTCACGCGTGACACGCTGGCCATCTCCGCCAGCAGATTGAACAGCCGTGCTTCCACCGGCCGGATGCGGGTGATCTGCAGCAGCATTCCCATCTGCCTGATCTGTATGGCAGAGCAGCTCTGCCGTTCAATCGGATCCGGATTCCACTCATGCACCGTGGCGGCGGAGAGGGCCCGCAGCTCTACCGGTTGCTGGCTGAAAAGTTCAGGCATCACGATTTCTCCGGGACCCCAGATTCCAAGGGTGAAGATCTCCGCCAGTTCTGTGCGTCCCGTTGCTCTGAGATAGCCGTCGTTCACTCTCCAGCAGAGATGAATCGGCAGGGATTGCCCTGCCTCAAGAGCAAGCTGCAAGCCTCGTTCCGACATGATTGAGTGCATTGCCAGTGCATGCAATGGAGCGAATGTCGTCGGTACCCGCGGGCACCTTGGACTGTTGCGGCGGAACCGTAGATGCAGGCAGATTTATCCTGGGGCGGCGTTTGGGCAGTAGATCCGATCTCATTCATAAGCATTCCTGAATACGCCCCAATCGGAATGTTCCTGGACTACAAAACAGCGTTCTGCAGCTACTTATGGCTGTGATTCCTAAAACAAAGGGAGGCTCGCCCCCGTTGAGCGCCTACGACGGCCGCACGGTCTGTCTCACCACCCGGCATGGCAAGCAGCGGGCTCTGGCGTTGCCGTTCCAGCGGGGGCTGCGGGTGCAGCTTCAGCTCTGCGAGCAGGACACCGACCAGTTGGGCACGTTCAGTGGAGAGATTCCCCGGCTCGACGACGCCGCTGCCACCTGCCGCGCCAAGGCTCTGCTCGGGATGCAGGCGAGCGGTTTAACGCTCGGGTTGGCCAGTGAGGCCAGCTTCGGTCCGCATCCGGCCATGCCGCTTCTGGCTGTGGGCCAGGAGCTGCTGGTGTTTCTGGATCAGGAGCGAGATCTGTGCGTGCTGGAGCAGCGGCTCGAGTGGCGCACCAATTACAGCCAGCAGCTGCTCGCTGCGGACCAGCAGCCCGATGGCTGGTTGCGGCAGGTGGGCTTCCCCTCCCACGCTGTCATCGTTCGTCCGGCCACATGGACTGCGGAGCTGAGGCCGGAGCTCCTGTTCAAGGGACTGGGCAGCCAGGTGGCCCTCCGCGATGCTCTGGCGCGTTGCCGCGCTGCCGATCCGGCCGGCAGCGTCTGGCTGGAAACCGACATGCGCGCCCACTGCAATCCCACCCGCATGCGCTCGATCCGCCGGCTGGGCCTCGCCCTGGTGCGTCGCCTGCAAACAGCCTGCCCCGCTTGTGGCTCCCCCGGCTGGGGGCTGCTGGACACCCTGCCGGGACTGCCCTGCGGCGACTGCGGCACCACCACCACGCTCACGCTCAGCGAGATCTGGGGTTGCCCGCAGTGCGGAGCCCGCCGCGATCAACCGCGCCGGGATGGCCGGCTGCATGCCGATCCCGGCCAGTGTCCCTGGTGCAACCCCTAGCCCGATTGGCCGGATCAGCCATCCTGGGCTCAGCCGACTCCATCGCTGATGGCCGAACCCACCAGCCTCGCTTCCCTGGAGGCCGGCTTCGAGCGTGAGGCGCGCCTGGATGAGCCTTTTGTGGTGCTCACCGTGGCGGCAGGCCTGATCGCCACCCTCGGCCTGCTGGCGGACAGTGCGGCCGTGGTGATCGGCGCCATGTTGATCGCCCCCTGGATCCTGCCGCTGCGCAGCGCCTCCTTCGCGATCATCGATGGCCGGCTCAACCTGGCGGGCCGGGCGCTGCTCACCCTGGCGGTGGGGGTCACGATCACGATCGCCCTCTCGGCCGGGCTCGGTTGGCTGGCGCGGCTGCCGGTGCTGGGGGATGAGGTGCTGCGGCGCACCACCCCCAACCTGCTGGATCTGGGCATCGCCCTGGTGGCCGGCTCGATTGCCACCTATGGACGCCTCAGGCAGGAGGCCGTGTCGTCGATCGCCGGCACCGCCATTGCCGTGGCGCTGGTGCCGCCGGTGTGTGTGCTGGGCCTGCTGCTCTCGATTCAGCAGTGGGAGCCGGCCCGCGGTGCGGCCCTGCTGTTCGCTGCCAACCTGCTGGGCATCCTCTCGGGTGGCCTGCTCACCCTGGTGGCCAGTCAGGCCAGCCTGCGGCAGAAACTCTGGCGCAGTCGCTTCGGTCTGGTGAGCCTGCTGCTCACTGGATTGCTGCTGATTCCGCTCACCGGCAGCTTCCTCAGCCTGGTGTCTCAGGCGCAGCGGCGCGTGGCCCTGCAGGAGGTGGAGCGCGCCATCACCGAGAGCCTGCGGCAGCGCACGATCACCCTCGGCAAGGATTCAGAGCTCACCAGCGTCACGATCGACTGGAACCAGAATCCGCCGTTGATCAAGGCGGCGGTGAGCGTGAGCCGTCCCAATCTGCCCACTCCCAAACAGGTGGCTGCGGTGCAGGATTTCATCAACAAGCAGATGAAATTCAACTACCGCCTGCTGGTGCAACGGGTGTCGATCGATGTGATCGGTCCTGAAACCGCGCCGAATCCTCCGCCGGCCTCCACCGCTGGTGAGGAGGTTCCCGGCACACCGATGCCACCGCCGGTGCCGCCACCGCTGCCGCCCCTTCCGGCTGCCGAAGCGCCTGCACCGGAGGCCGGTCAGCCCCTGCCCGAGAATTGATCCACGTGCCTGCAAGCCGATGCCCTACGCCCTGAGCGCGTTCCAGATTGTCGCCGGCATCCTGCTGTTGTTCGGCGGCGGTGAGCTGTTCGTGGGCGGCTCGGTGGCGCTGGCTCTGCTGCTGGGCATTCCCCAGATCGTGATCGGCCTCACCGTGGTGTCGCTGGGTACCAGCGCTCCCGAGCTGTTCGTGAGCCTGAGCTCCACCTGGCAGGGCGGCGCCGCCGGGGATGCGATCGCCGTCACCAACGTGGTGGGCTCCAACATCTTCAACGTGCTGGTGGTGCTCGGCGCCAGCGCCGTGGTGATGCCATTGCGGGTGAAGAGCCGCTTGGTTCGCCGGGATGTACCGCTGCTGTTCGGGGTGTCGATGGCCGCCTGGGGCATGGCCTCCGGCGGCCGGCTCACCTGGGTGGCTGGTCTGGCCCTGCTCTGCGGCATGGTGCTCAACCTGCTCTGGGAGGTGCGCACTGGCTCGGAGGATGGGCCACTGCCGGGCGACGAGCTGGAGGAAGCCGCCGCTGTGGCCTGGCCCGTGGCGGCCGTGAAGCTGGCGGCCGGGTTGGGACTGCTGGTGCTGGGCTCCCAGGTGCTGGTGCGCGGCGCCATCGCTGCGGCTCAGGGGCTGGGGGTGAGCGAATCGGTGATCGGTCTCACGATCGTTTCAGCCGGCACCTCGATGCCGGAGCTGGTCACCTCGCTGGTGGCCGCTTACCGCGGCAAGGCTGATCTGGCGATCGGCAATGTGGTGGGCAGCAACCTGCTCAATCAGCTGCTGATTCTCGGGGCCTGCGCCTTGGTTTCCGGCGGGGCTGGCCTGCAGGTGGAGCCGCTGCTGGTGAACCGTGATTTCCCGATCATGGTGGCCACAACCCTGGCCTGTCTGCCCATCTTCTGGAGTGGCGGCCGAATCAGCCGCACCGAGGGCTGGGTGTTGTTGGGGCTCTATGGGCTCTACCTGATCGAGCAGATCCTCCACACCACAGCTGCATCCGGCCTGGATCAGTTCCGGTTCGTGGTTCTGGCGGCGGTGATTCCTCTGGTGCTGGTGTTTGTGGTGTGGAATGCGATGGCCTGGAGTCAACAGCGCCGGGAAGCACCCTGAATCCCGCACTCAGCCGGCGGCCATCGGCACGGCGGGGATGCGGGCAACGTTCAGACCGGCCTCCAGGGCGTCCTGGCAGAGGTTGTCGCAGCTCGGCGCGTTGAGTCGTACGGAGCCGGAGCAGATCAGATCCCAGGTGCTGGTTTCGAAGTGGGTCTGCAGCCAGAGCATGCCGATCACAGAGCGCGGCATCAGCTGATAGCTCTCTCCCTTGGCGGTGAGGCTGAGATCCGTGCTCGGCTCGAAACGGGCGTCAGCCATGGGACAACAAAAAACCTCCCCCTATTGGAGGGGGAGGCGAAGGGGAGCGGCGTAACAAACGCCACCAATCCGGCGATCAGGCCTGGTTCACTTCGCGGGCGGCCTCAGCCTGGCGGTGGTGGTAGGCGTGGCCGCGGTACTGCAGTTCCACGTCGGCATCCACGTCGGCCGCCTCGTGGCGCAGGGGTGCCTCGAAGTGCTGGCCGCGGTAGGAGTGCTCCACGGGCTGGCTGCTGGGCTGCTCGTGGCTGGCGTTGTCGTAGCTGACGCCGCGGTATTGGAGTTTGGTCATGGGTAGGGCCTCGAAGGGTGGGTTGGTGATCTGCTCAGCAGATGGATCCGCTTCGTGGGAAGGAGCGTTGCTTCGCCTCGCGGTGGGCTACTTCCGGTGAACCAGGGCCCAGGGGGTGGCTCACCCAACGTTTTGTCCTCCTGGAGCCTTTATAGCGCTTGGCAACTGTTCACAGTGAACATAATGCCGATAACGTTACAAATCTGTGGGTTGAATGTTTCGGCGTGAACCTGTTTGCCGCACAGGGCTCCTGCTGCGGGACCCAGGCTTCTCGGCTTGATTTGCGATTCTGTATCAGCTGTAACTCTTCGTGCCCCTGTTATCGCGAATGATCCATTCCCAATGGCGGTTAACCGTCATCTCCAACCAGCGATTCTTATGACTGTTGCCTCGCCCACTTCTCGGCGCCGGCCGAGAAGTTTGCAGGAAGCGAGCTTGCTGGAGGCCCCCGAGCTGCTGCTTCGCAAGCTGCGCGGCCTCTCCTCCAGCCGCACGCTCACCTGGCTGGCCTGCGTTCCCATCGCGCTGATGGGCCTCGGCCTCTTCAACCTGTCCGCCCATGCCGCTGAGCTGCCCGAGCTCAACGCCGCATTCCTGGCGAACAACCTCTGGCTTCTGGTTGCCACCATCCTGGTGATCTTCATGAACGCCGGCTTCGCCATGGTGGAAGCCGGGATGTGCCGCCAGAAGAATGCCGTCAACATCCTTGCCAAGAACCTGTTCGTTTTCGCTCTGGCGGTGACGGCCTATTGGTTTGTTGGTTATTCCCTGATGTACGGCGATCCCGTGGCTGCGGGTTGGCTGTATTTCAATGGCCTGTTCTTCGACCCCACCGTCACGCCTGAGCTGATTGCTGAGGGCGGTCTGGTTCCCAGCGTCGACTTCCTCTTCCAGGCAGCCTTCGCCGGCACCGCAGCCACGATCGTGTCTGGCCTTGTGGCTGAGCGTGTGAAGTTCGGCGAGTTCGTGATCTTCGCCCTCGTTCTCACCGCCGTGATCTATCCGATCTCCGGCTCCTGGCAGTGGAACGGTGGCTGGCTGAGTGAGCTCGGCTTCATTGACTTCGCTGGTTCCTCCATCGTTCACTCCGTGGGTGCATGGGCCGGTCTGGTGGGCGCCATGCTGCTTGGCCCCCGCATCGGCAAGTTCGTCAACGGCAAGGCACAGGCCATTCCTGGCCACAACATGTCGATTGCCACCCTGGGCGCACTGATCCTCTGGATCGGCTGGTACGGCTTCAACCCCGGTTCCGAGCTGGCCATGGACCAGTACGTGCCTTATGTGGCCGTCACCACCACCCTGGCTGCTGCCGGTGGTGCCATCGCTGCCACCATCGTCTCCACGATGACCTCCGGCAAGCCCGATCTCACCATGATCATCAACGGCACCCTGGCCGGTCTGGTGAGCATCACCGCCGGTTGCGGCAACATGACCCTCGTGGGCTCCTGGGTTGCCGGTGCCGTGGGCGGCATCATCGTTGTCTTCGCTGTGTCTGCTCTCGATGCAGCCGGCATCGATGACCCTGTGGGCGCCTTCTCCGTGCACGGCGTGTGCGGCGTGTGGGGCACCCTGGTGATCGGCCTCTGGGGTGTTGAGGGTATGGATGCTGGCGCTGCCGGTATCGGCCTGCTCAACGGTGGCGGCATTTCTCAGCTCGGTGCTCAGGCCCTGGGTTGCGCTGCCTACGCCATCTGGACCCTGGTGACCTGCTGGATCGCCTGGTCGGTGATCGGCGGCATCTTCGGCGGCATCCGTGTGACCGAGAAAGAAGAGGTGGAAGGCCTCGACATCGGTGAGCACGGCATGGAGGCCTATCCCGATTTCGCTTCGGCCAAGTGAGCTCCGGCTTCATCTGATCGCTCCGGCCCGCCGCACGGCGGGCTTTTTGCTGTTCTGCCAACCTGAGGCGGCACCGCCGGCGCCTCTTCCCCCTGTGACCTGCCCCCACTGCGGTGCGCGTCTGGTGGCCCTCTCCAGCGAGCGCCGGCCGCGGCTGATCTGTGCCCGCTGCAGCAGGCCTCTACCCGTGAAGCCCGGCCTGCCCCCATACCTCTGGCTTCAGCTCAACCTGCGGCGCTGGTTGGTGCTGCTGCTCGTGCTGGTGCTGCCGCTGCTGCTGCTCACCCTCTCGCCTGGCCAGGATCAGCCTGGAGCCCAGCGGGGGTTGTCGAGGCTCGGCAGGGTCACCACCCGCCGTGGTTTCCAGAGGCAGTCGCCTCAGCAGTCGGCCCGCGAGCGGCGACGCCCGATCCGATAGAGCTTCTCCAGTTCCAGGAACGCGAACAACAGCAGGCTGAAACCCAGGCAGATCAGCAGATCGCCCGCCGCCAGGGGTGTGGTGCCGAAGAAGCGCGAGAGTGCCGGCACATACAGCAGCGCCAGCTGCAGGGCCGTGGTGAGTGCCACCGCCGCCAGCAGCCAGGGATTGCTGAACAGATTCACAGCCAGCAGTGGACGTTCGCTGCGGGCTGAGAGCGCATGGCCCATCTGCGCCAGGCAGAGGGTGGTGAACACCATGGTTTTCCAGGGCGCTCCAGCGCGCTCCGCCAGCAGCATCATGCTGATCACCATCAGCGCGAACACCACCCCCACCCGCAGGATGTAGCGCCCGAGGCCGCGGGCAAAGATCGATTCGCCGGGCTGGGCCGGTGGCTGCTGCATCAGCTTGTCGTCGCCCGGCTCGAGGGCCAGGGCGAGGGCGGGCAGGCCGTCGGTCACCAGATTCATCCACAGGATCTGGAGCGGTGTGAGCGGAACGCCCACCAGCCCCAGCAACGGCGCCGAGCCGATGGTGATCAGCTCGCCCACATTGCTGCCGAGGATGTATTTCACGAAGCGGCGGATGTTGGCGTACACCAGCCGCCCTTCCGCCACCGCATTCACGATCGTGGCGAAGTTGTCGTCCAGCAGCACCACATCCGCAGCTTCCTTGCTCACCTCCGTGCCGGTGATGCCCATCGCCACACCGATGTGAGCCTGCTTCAGGGCCGGGGCGTCGTTGACGCCATCACCGGTCATCGCCACCACCTGGCCATTGGCCTGCAGCGCCTTCACGATGCGCAGCTTCTGCTCCGGGGGCACCCGGGCGTAGATGCTGCAGTGGGTCACCACCTCGCGCAGCCGCTCCTCGCTGAACCTCTCCAGGTCGTGGCCCATCAGCACCGGGCTGCCCTGGGGCACCAGGCCGATCGCAGCGCCGATCGCCTGGGCGGTGAGGGGGTGATCGCCCGTGATCATCAAAGGGCGGATGCCGGCCTGGCGGCAGGTGGCCACGGCCCCGGCCACTTCCGGCCTGGCCGGATCGAGCTGGGCCATCAGCCCCAGCAACACCAACGGCTCCAGGGGAGCCTGCGGTTCGGGCGGATCCGGCCGGGGCGCACAGGCGAAGGCCAGCACCCGTAATCCCGCCCCGGCGAGCTGCCGGGCCTGCTCCAGCCACTGGTTCCGCTGCTCCGGACTGAGGGCTTCGCTCCCATGGCGGTTCAGCCAACGGTTGCACCGCCTGAGGATCGCTTCGGGGGCACCCTTGCTGATCAGCAGCAGCGGGGCGGCGGGCTCGTCGGCGCCCAGGCCGCTCTGCAGTTCGCCGCCGCTGTCCCTCACCCACACCGCCATCAGCTGCTGCTCGGAGCTGAAGGGGATTTCCGCCACGCGGTTGTGGCGCTGCCGCAGCTGCTCGGCATCGAGGCCGGTTTTGGCGGCCGCCACCACCAGCGCCCCCTCCGTGGGATCGCCCAGCACTTCCCAGCTGCCGTCGTTGCTGCGGCGCAGGTCGGCGTCGTTGCAGAGGGCGCCCGCCGCCAACAGCAACTGCAGAGCGGCTGGCGGCGGGGCTTCACCCACGGCGTTCAGGCTGCCGTGCGGTTCGTAGCCCTTGCCGCTCACCCGCACCGCTGAACCGGCCAGCCGCAGCTCCTGCACCACCTGGCGGTTCTGGGTGAGGGTGCCGGTCTTGTCGGAGCAGATCACCGTCACCGAGCCCAGGCCCTCCACAGCAGGCAGCCGCCGGATCAGGGCAGCGCGGCGCACCATGCGCTGGGTGCCGATCGCCAGGGTGACGGTGATCACCGCCGGCAGGCCTTCCGGCACGATCGCCACCGCCATCGAGAGCGACACCTCGAGCAGGTTGAGCAGGGGCTGCCCCAGCAGCCAGCCCAGCACCACCACCACGCTCACCAGGGCCAGGGCTCCAGCCACCAGGGCGTGGGCCAGGCCATCGAGCCGCATCTGCAGGGGCGTGCGCTCCCCGCCGGCGCTGGTGATCATGGCCGCGATCTGCCCCAGTTCGGTGGCCATGCCGGTGGCGCACACCACGGCCACACCCCGGCCCCGCGCCACTTCAGTGCCCTGGAACACGCCGTTGATTCTCTCCAGCACCGGTGTGCTGGCGTCCAGCACCACGCCGGCCCGTTTGAACACCGCTTCCGCTTCACCGGTGAGCGCGGCTTCCCGCATCGCCAGGTCGGCCGCCTCCAGCAACCGCGCATCGGCGGCGACGCGATCGCCAGCCTCCAGGCGGATCAGATCACCGGGCACCAGCTGTTCACTGGCCAGGCGCTGCCACTGCCCATCGCGCCGGACCTGCACCAGCGGTTGGGCCATGGCCCGCAGGGCCAGCAGCGCCCGCTCGGCCCGGCTTTCCTGCAGGTAGCCCAGCAGCGCATTGAGCGCCACGATCACCAGGATCGCGATCGCATCCTTGGGAAAGCTGCTCTGATGCAGATCGATCGCGGCTGAAACGGCCGCCACCGCCAGCAGCATGATCAGCATGGCGTTGCTGAACTGCTCCCGCAGGATCTGCCAGCCGCTGCGGCCGCGCCCGAGTTCCAGGCGGTTGAGGCCGGTTTCAGAGAGCCGCCGGCGGGCTTCTGCGGCGCTCAGGCCCTGCAGATCACTGCCGAGCGCTGCGCAGCAGGCCTCCGCTGCCATGGCGTGCCACTGGAGCGGTGCAGGGCCGGCCACGGCATTGCAGTGCTGCTTCCCCGAGTCTGTTGGATTTCGCAGCGCTGTCACTGGCTAGAAGTGGAGCAGCGTGATCGTGGTGATGCCCTCACAGCAGCAGTGGAATCGAGCGGGCTTGCCGGCCTGGACGTATCGCAGTGAGCGTCTGCTGGCTGTGGAGGCGGAGCGGGTGTTCCTGAATCACTGGCATGTGGTGGGCCACGTCAACGACGTTCGTGAGCCCGGCGACTGGCTGAGCTTCGATCTGCTTGGGGAGCGGGCTCTGGTGATCCGTGGCAAGGATGGTGGGCTCCGGGCCTTTCACAACACCTGTCGCCATCGCGGCTCTCGCCTGGTGGAAGGCGAGAGCGGTCATTGCCGCGGGGCCTTGGTTTGTCCTTTTCACGCCTGGGTCTACGACCTGGATGGTCAGCTCAAAACACCGTCTCAGCCGGACAAGTTTCCCGAGCTGGACGCCCAGGCCTGGGGGCTGAGGCGTGTTGAGCTGGAGGTCTGGCGCGGTCTGCTGTTTCTGCGTTTCGAGCCTGGCCCTCAGCCTGCCATTGCCACGTTGATGGCCCGCCACGAACAAGAGCTGCGCCCCTATCCGCTGGAATCGCTGCAACCCACCGACGGCTTCTACAGCAGTCCCGTCACGCCTGTGAACTGGAAGGCGATGGTGGATGTGGATAACGAGTGCTATCACTGCCCCACCGCTCATCCAGGCCTCAGCGATCTGTACGGTCGCCGCTATGAGGAGGGCCCCTGGATCGACGGGACCCATCGCATCCGTGGGCCCTTCAACGCATCGGAATCGCGGCACGAGCTCAATCGCCACTACCGCGAGCTGGTGGCTCAGCATCCCGAACCGTTCGCGAGCCTTCCCCAGGCCTGGTTGTACATCGGCCTGTTTCCGGTTTCGGTGTTGGTGTTTTATCCGGAATCTGCCGGCTTCTACCGCTCGATCCCCCTGGATGCCACCACGTCGGTGATGACTGGAGCGACCTATCGCTATGACGGTGAATCAGAGAGTATGCGCGAAGCTCGCGCGCTCTCCCAGGAGATTGACGCCGCTGTGATGGATGAAGATAAACACGTTTGTGAGCTTCACTTTCAGGCAACCGCTTCGCGCTACTGGGAGCACGCGATCCTGGGCGACTCTGAGAAGGCCCTGCGCGAGCATCACGACATGCTCAGGGCGCTGATCCCTGAGTTGAATGCCACGCGTGAGCCGGGCTCATTTGAGTCCGATGCCAGGGGCGCCTGATTGGACCGAAAGGTTGGTGAGCAGGATGCCCCCGATAATCAGCGCCAGGCCCAGGGCGCTGCGGCGGTTGAAGCGTTCTCCATAGATCACCACCCCCAGCAATGTGACCAGCATGATGCCAAGACCCGACCAGAGCGCGTAGGTGAGACCCAGGGGCAGTCGCGCCAGGGCCTGCCCCATCGCCAGGAAGGAGAGCACGTATCCCAGCACCGAAATGGCCACCAGTGCTGGCTTCTTCAGGCCTTGTGAGCCCTTCAGTGCCGTGGTTCCCAGGTTCTCAAAACCGATTGCCAGGGCGAGAGCGAGATAGCCAACCCACATCATTCGTTCTCCTGTCCCAGGTTCAACACGCCGACCCCTGCGATCACCATCAATACGCCGAGGGCGCTCGTGGCTGTGATGCTTTCACCGAAGACGAAGAGTCCAAGGGCCGTGGCGATCAGCATGCCCAGTCCAGACCACAACGCGTAAGCCAGGCCCATCGGCAGCGCCCGCATGCTGCGCCCGAAGAAATAGAACGACAGGATGTAGCCGATCACGGCGATGGCTGAAGGCTGTGCCTGTGTGAAGCCTTCTGAAGCTTTCAGTGCGGAGGTTCCCGCCTGTTCGGATGCGATCGCAAGCAACAGCTCTGCCATGCATCGCAGGCGTAGGCGTGCACTGATGGATGTCATTCAGATGAAATACATCGTCTGCGCCTGCAGCATGGCATCGCGTTCGTGGAGCAGG
>CAJXSQ010000010.1 GCA_913061215.1 uncultured Synechococcus sp.
GCTCACACCGCAAACGAGCTGCCGCAGCCGCAGGTCTGGGTGGCGTTGGGGTTGGTGAAGTTGAAGCCGCCGCCGATCAGGGCGCTGGAGAAGTCCAGCTGCATGCCATAGATGTAGAGGAGGCTCTTGGGGTCGCTCACCACCGTGAAGCTGGGGGCGCCGGCGGGCTCATACACGTAGCGCTCGTCGTCGGCCTGAATCTCAGCGGCATCGATGAAATCCATCGTGTAGCTCATGCCGCTGCAGCCGCCGGAGCGCACGCCCACCCGCAGCACCTTGCCCTCGCCCTGGGCCGGCAGCAGCGTGGCCAGCTGCTTCATCGCCGATTCGGTGATCAGGATGCCCTTGCCGTCACGGCCGGTGTGGGTGGCCTGCTCAGCCGGAGCTGTGGCTGTGGGGGTGGCGGACTCGCTGGTCATGGGGAAGGCCCTGGCCTGATCCACCCATCGTATGGAGCGCAACCCACACCTGCCGCCGCGCTGGGCGTCTCCATAGAGTCGTGCCCATTCCAAGGGAGCAGCAGGGTGCGCGTCGCCATCGTGGGTTCGGGTCTGGCCGGGTTGGCGGCGGCGGTGGATCTGGTGGATGCCGGCCACCAGGTGGATCTCTACGAGGCCCGTCCGTTCATGGGCGGCAAGGTGGGCAGCTGGGTGGATGAAGGCGGCAACCACATCGAGATGGGGCTGCACGTGTTCTTCTTCAACTACGCCAACCTCTTCGCCCTGCTGCGCAAGGTGGGGGCGATCGAGAACCTGCTCCCCAAAGATCACACCCACCTGTTTGTCAACGCCGGCGGCGACCTGCGCGAGCTCGATTTCCGCTTCGCCCTCGGCGCCCCTTTCAACGGCCTCAAGGCCTTCTTCACCACACCCCAGCTCGACTGGCTCGACAAGCTGCGCAACGCCCTGGCCCTGGGCACCAGCCCGATCGTGCGCGGCCTGGTGGATTACGAGGGGGCGATGAAGGTGATCCGCGACCTGGATCGCATCAGCTTCCAGCAGTGGTTCCTCGGCCACGGCGGCAGTGAGCAGAGCATCAAGCGGATGTGGAATCCGATCGCCTACGCCCTCGGCTTCATCGACTGCGAGGCGATCTCGGCCCGCTGCATGCTCACCATCTTCATGATGTTTGCGGCCAAAACCGAAGCCTCCAAGCTCAACCTGCTCAAGGGCTCACCGCACCGCTGGCTCACCGGCCCGATCCTCGAGTACATCCAGCAGCGCGGCGGCAAGCTGCACCTGCGCCACCGCGTCACCGAGGTGGTGTTTGAGGAGGGTGCGCTGGGCGCCGATGGCCAGCCCGCCACCCAGGTGAGCGCCCTGAAGCTCGGCACCCCCGATGGCGACATGGAGGTGAAGGCCGATGCCTATCTGGCCGCCTGTGATGTGCCTGGCATCCAGCGGATGATCCCTGAGGCCTGGCGCCGCTGGCCCCTGTTCGACAACCTCTACAAGCTCGAGGCTGTGCCCGTGGCCACCGTGCAGCTCCGCTACGACGGCTGGGTGACGGAACTGGGTGATGGGGCCCTGGAGGAGGCCGCCCGCCGTGATGTGGCGCGCCCCGCCGGCCTCGACAATCTGCTGTACACAGCTGATGCCGACTTCAGCTGCTTCGCCGATCTGGCCCTGGCCAGCCCGGTGGATTACCGCAAGGACGGTGTGGGCTCGCTGCTGCAGTGCGTGCTCACCCCCGGTGATCCCTGGATTCCGAAGAAAACCGAAGAGATCGTGGCCGCCACCGATGAGCAGGTGCGCCGCCTGTTCCCCTCGGCCCGCAACCTCAAGCTGGTGTGGAGCAATGTGGTGAAGCTGGCCCAGTCGCTTTACCGCGAAGCACCGGGCATGGAGCCCTACCGCCCCGATCAGGCCACGCCTGTGGCCAACTTCTACCTGGCCGGTAGCTACACCAAGCAGGACTACATCGATTCGATGGAAGGCGCCACCATGAGTGGACGCCTGGCCGCCGCCGCCATCCTGGGGCGGAAGGCCGAGCTGGCCACCAATGCGGCTGTTGCCTGATCACAGCAGCCTGATCACCCCCTCATCTGAACTCCCATGGGCCGTTGGCTTGAACACAGCGTCACCACGGAGGTGCAGGCCCCGGCCGAACGGGTGTGGGCGGTGTGGAGCGATCTCGAGGCGATGCCCCGCTGGATGAACTGGATCGAATCGGTGGTCACCGAGCCCGGCAACCCCGATCTCACCGACTGGACCCTCGCCGCCCAGGGCTTCCGCTTCCACTGGAAAGCGCGCATCACCCAGCGGGTGGAGGCCCAGCAGCTGCACTGGGAATCGGTGGGCGGCCTGCCCACCAAGGGCGCCGTGCGCTTCTATCCCCAGGGCCCGGATCTCACCAGCGTGAAACTCACGGTGAGCTACGAGCTGCCGGGGGTGTTGGCACCGCTGATGGAACCCTCCATCCTGGGGGGGATCGTGACCAAGGAGCTCCAGGCCAATCTGGACCGCTTCCGCGATCTCGTGCAGAGCGGTTATGGCCAGCAGCAGGGTTGAACCAGGGCAGCAGCGTCAGCTCAGCGGAGCCCTGATTGCGCCTGTGGCCCTGCTGCCGCTGCTCGTGGCCTGTGGGAGTGGCTCGCCGCCCGGCCCTGAAACGATCAGCCTGCCTCCCGCTGCTCCCAAAGCGGCAGCGCCGGCTCCCGCCAGCACAACACCGCAACCCCCGCCGGGTTTCATCGCGCTGCCTTCACCCCAACAGGTGGTGGCCGCCCTGCCCACCGGGCGCGTGGATCCCTTCGCAGCGCTGGCGTCGCCTACAGCAACGGCGGCAGGAGACGCCACGGCGCAGGCCGGCACTGAACTGCGCTTCACCGGCGTGATCCGCAGCGCTGGTCAAGCGCAGGCTCTGGTGCAGCTCGGTGATCAGAGCGGCGCCGTGTGTGTGGGGCAGCGCGGCGTCTGCTCCGGCTCAGGTCTGCCGGCTCTGTTGCCGGCCGGCTGGAGTGTCACGAGCATCGATGTGGCCAGTGGCCGGCTGGTGCTCAACCAGGGCGGTCAGCGGCGGGTGTTCACGCTCTGAGCGAGCGTTCCTCCAGCGCTGCGCTGCAGGCGGCCACCAGGCCGTCCAGATCGTGGGGATCGGCTTCCGCATCCACCCGCCCGAACACCTCCCGGCAGGTGTTGCTGGTCTGCGGTCCGATCGACACCAGTGCCACGCCCTCCAGCCGCTGCGGCCAGGCGCTGCCGAACTGCCGCTGCAGCAGCTCGGCGGTGTGGCGCACGGTTTTGCCGCTGCTGAAGGTGATGGCGTCCACGCTGCCGGCGGCGAGGGCTGCGGCGGTGGCTTCCGGTAAACCCTGCGGGCAGCGGGATTCGTAGGCGGCCACCTCCACCACCCGTGCACCGGCTTCACCGAAAGCTTCGGCCAGCACCGTGCGCCCGCCGCTCTGCACCCGGGGCAGCAGCAGGCGCAGCCCCCAGCCCGACACCGGGAAGTGATCGATCAGGCTGTCGGCCACGAACTGGGGCGGCACGAAATCCGCCGGTGCGCCCAGGGCCTCCAGGCGCGCCGCGGTCTTGCGGCCCACCGCCGCGATCTTGAGGCTGCGGGGCCGGCGCGCCAGGCTGCCGCCCAGCCGCTGCAGCCGCTGCTCCACCGCATCCACGCCGTTGCTGCTGGACACCACCAGCCAGTGGAATTCCTCCAGTTCCGCCAGGGCATCGTCGAGCGGGCCCCATTCATCCGGTGGCCCGATCACCAGGGCCGGTAGATCCAGCACGTGAGCCCCGGCCTGCTCAAACAGGCGGCGCGCCTCCCCCAGCTGTTGCTCGGCCCGGGTGACGGCCACGGTGCATCCCTGCAGCGCCATCGCGATCAGCCCTCCAGCTTCACCATGGCGCCGGCCTGCTGGCGCAGCTGTTCGGCCTCGCGGCTGCGCCCCTGCTGCAGCAGCAGGCTGATCGCCTGGCGGAAGCTGCTGCGGGCGCCATCGATATCGCCGCCCAGCAGCAGGGCCACCGCCAGGTTCTGATGGGTTTCGGCGTGCTCCGGGCTCACCCGCCGCGCTTCGCGGTAGGCCTCCAGAGCACCGCCGATGTCGCCGCGGCGGCGCCGGATCAGCCCGAGGTTGTACCAACCCAGCCCCACTTCCGGAGCGGCGGCGGTGGCGCGCTGGCAGAGCTGTTCAGCCTCCTCGGGCTGGCCCTGTTGGAGCAGCAGCGCCGCCAGGTTGAGCCGTGCCGCCAGGTTCAGCCGCGGCGGCAGCGGCAGCTCCAGGGCCTGGCGATAGAGCGCGGCGGCCTGCTCTGGGTTGCGGCTCGCTTCGGCCAGGGCCAGATGCAGCAGCAGTTCGTAGCGCTCGGGGTGGGCCTCCGCCGGGCACTGCTCCAGCCCCTGGCGCAGCAGATCCAGGCCGCGCTCCAGGTTGCCTTCGGCCACCTCCAGGCTGCCGAGCTTGGCGCAGGCGTAGGGATCGCCGGGCCGCTGCTGCAGTTCGGCCTCCATCGCCTCCCGCAGCCGCTGGGGCTTGTTGCCCTTGGCCAGCAGTTCGGGCCGGTAGCCGTCGTGGATCAGCGCAGGCTCGGGGCAATCGGCCACGCGCCACTGCGGTTCGCTGCCCAGCAGTTCCGCCACGCTGTCGTCCACCATCGAGTGGTAGGCGCGGCTCCAGCGGATCGCCGGGTGGCGGCGGAACAGCCGGCTCACGTTCGAGTAGGGCGACTGGGCGGCGCCGCGCTCGTGGCGCAGCAGGTTGATCAGCAGCACATCGGGCTGGGCCATCAGCGCCCGCAGCGGTGCCATCGCCTCCGGGCGCAGCCGTTCATCGGCATCGAGCACCAGCACCCAGTCGCCGTTCAGCCACTGCATCGCCTGGTTGCGGGCCGGGGCGAAATCACCGGGCCAGGGGATGCGTTCCACCCGCGCTCCCATCGCTTCCGCCCGGGCGATGGTGTCGTCGCTGGAGCCGGTGTCCACCACCACCATCTCGTCCACGAACCCCTGCACCGAGCGCAGGCAGTCCTCGATCTGAGCCGCTTCGTCGCGCACGATCATCGAGAGGCTGAGCATGGCGGCGGCCGCGGCGGCAGTGCGCTCGAGGCTAGAGGCAGTGCGCGGGGCCGTTCGCTGCCGCTGCCGCCGCGCTCTAGTCGGTGAAGCCGCCTTCGAGAGCGGCCGCCTCCAGGCCCAGGCCGGCCAGCAGCACCGCCTGGGCCTGGGGCATCTGGCCCGGGCTGTAGGCCGCCGGCAGCGCCGGCGGCAGCAGTGCCCGCAGCTGCTCCCAGAGGTAGGGGCTGCCATACACCGCCAGGCCCGCCAGCCGCTCGGCGGCCAGCAGCTGGCGCACCACCTGGGGCCAGGGCTCATCACCGCCGGCACTGCCGCGGAAGGGATTGCCCCGCACCAGCAACTGCAGCAGCACCGGGCCCTCGCCCAGGCGCTCCAGGGCCAGCGGCGCCTCTGGATCGCCGCTCCAGGGGCTCGGGCCGCGGCCATCCAGCAGCACCGCCCGGTAGCCCTGAGCGGCGGGACGCAGCAGCGCCGGTGCCATCGCCGGCAGCTGCGGGGCGTTGAGCTGGCTGTCGAGCCGGATCAGGTTCACGCCGGGGCCTGGCCTGATGCCGCCGCTGCCCTGGTGCTCGAGGCTGAGCTGCAGCAGCTCCGTGGTGAGTTGCTGCTCCTCGGGGTTCACCAAGGCGTTCAGCTCCGCCACCACCTCCCGCAGATCGCCCGCAGCTGCTGGGTTGCAGCGCTCCAGGGCGGCATCACGCCGCTGCAGGCTCGCCTCCAGGCGGGCGCGGCTGATCCGGCCGCTGGTCACGGCCTCTTCCAGGCCATCCAGCGCCGCATCGGCATCGGCCGGCATCAGAATCAGATCCGCACCCGCCTCAAAGGCCAGCACGGCTGCCTCAGCGGCGCCGTAGCGCCCCGTGATCGCCTCCATCACCAGGGCATCGGTCACCACCAGGCCGCCGAAGCCCAGTTCGCCGCGCAGCAGATCGGTGAGCACGGCCTGCGAGAGCGTGGCCGGCCGCTCCCCGTCCAGAGCTGGCAGTTGCAGGTGGGCCGTCATCACCGAGGTCACGCCGGCGGCGATCGCGGCGCGGAAGGGGGGCAGTTCCACCGCCTCCAGCCGCTCGCGCCCGTGCGGGATCACGGGCAGTTCCAGATGGGAATCGCTGCTGGTATCGCCGTGGCCGGGAAAATGCTTGGCGCAGGCCAGCACGCCTTCGCTCTGGCACCCCTGCACGAAGGCGGCTGCCAGGCTGCCGGCCGCTTGCGGTTCCTCCCCCCAGGCCCGCACGTTGATCACCGGATTGGCCGGGTTGTTGTTCACATCACACACCGGGCCCAGCACCCAGTTCAGCCCCAGAACGCGGGCCTGGCGGCCGCAGCAGCGGCCATAGCGCTCCGCCAGAGCCAGCGCCCGCTCGCGGTCGCGTTGGAACAGCCGCCCGATCGCCAGGGGTGGTACCAGCCAGCTGGCCCCCTCGAAGCGCTGGCCCACGCCTTCCTCCACATCGGCGCAGAGCAGCAGCGGTTGGCTGGCCCAGGCCTGCAGCTGGGCGCAGCGCAGCCGCAGCTCCTCGGCGCTGCCCCCCAGCAGGATCACCCCGCCCACACCTTCCTCCAGCAGGCGCCGGAGGTCGCTGTTGCTCAGCTCCCAGCGGGGATAGCGGCGCTGGCCGTCGCGGCCGTGGCCGCTGCCGCGCACCACCAGCAGCGAGGCCAGCTGGCGTCGCAGGTTTGTGGCGTTCATTCCTCCAGCTGGCCGGTGCCCTCCGGCACCTCACCGCGCTCCTGGCGTTGCTGTTCCAGCTGATTGAGCAGGCCAAGCACCGAGGTGCCTTTCTCGATGCCGCGATCCAGGTGGAAGATCACCTCCGGTGTGCGGCGCATGTTGAGGCGCCGCCCCAGCTCGCCTTTCACGTAGCCGGAGGCGGAGCGCAGCCCGGCCAGGGCCTGCTGCTGCACCTCAGGGCTGCCGAACACGCTCACGTAGATCTTGCAGTGCTGCAGATCGCCCGCCACCTCCACGTTGGTGACGCTCACCATGCCAAGGCTGACGCGATCGTCCTTGATCCCGTTCACCAGCAGCTCGCTCACCTCACGGCGGATCAGGGCCGCCACCCGTTCAACCCGCCTGCTCTGCGCCATTGCTAGGCGATCACATCTGTGCTCACCATGGCACGCAGGATCAGGCCCAGGCTCAGCAGGCCGCTCACCAGGGCACCCACCAGCGCCACGGCGGTGACGGGGTTGCTGCGGCGCCGGGCCAGGGGCTCCAGCACGGAGTTGGCCACACCCAGCCCGAAGGCGATCAGATACCGCGGATACCGGGTGACATTGAGAAAGAAATCCCGCATCGGAGCTGGGCCATCGCCGATCTGCGCTGGCTACTCTGCCGCCAAAAGGGTCCGATGCTGGAGCTCCATCAGTTCCGCCACTCCGCCTTCTGCGAGAAGGTGCGTCTCGTGCTGGCGGCCAAACAGCTGCCTTACAGCGTTGTTGAGGTCACCCCCGGTGTGGGCCAGCTGGAGCTCTACCGCCTCTCCGGCCAGCGCCAGGTGCCCGTGCTGGTGGATGGCGCCGAGGTGATCGCCGATTCCACCGCGATCGCCCACTACCTGGAGGCCAAGGTGCCCGAGCCGGCGCTGCTGCCGGCTGATCCAGCCCTGCGCGCCCAGGTGCTGCTCCTGGAAGACTGGGCCGATACCGCCCTGGCGGCCGGTGCACGGCTGGCGCTCGTGCAGGCGGCGGCCGCCGATCCGGTGTTGCGGGGAGGCCTGCTGCCGGATGCCACGCCAGCGCCGCTGCGTTCGCTGGTGGGATCCCTGCCGAATGGCGTGCTCAGCGGCCTGGGCCAGGTGATCGACCCTGGCGGCCTGGAGCAGCTGCGCGCCAACCTCCAGCAGCTTTCTGCCCTGGTGCAGCAGCAGCCCTACCTGGTGGGCTCAGCCCTGAGCCTGGCGGATCTGGCGGTGGCGGCTCAGCTGTCGCTGCTGCTCTTCCCGGCCAGCGCCGGCGCCCCGCTGGCGGCGCGGGGCGTCCCAGGCCTGGCGGATGATCCCCAGCTGGCGCCGCTCTGGGCCTGGCGCGATGGCATCGGCGCTCAGGTGGGGCGGCCCTGATCAACCCGCTCCAGCACCAGTCGCCCTGCCCAGCTGCGGCGCGCCTCCGCCGCCAGCCCCTCCGCTGGTGAGGCATAGCTGGCCTGCCACTGCTCCGCTTCGATGCGATCCGGGCTCACCAGGCGGTAGCGGCTGAGGGTCTCCACCTGGCTCACCCGCGGATCGCCAGCCCCGTGCACCACCTGCAGCGCCAGCTCATCGGCGAGAAACACTCCGGCGGCGGGAGCGCTGCTGCGCCGCCCCACCACCGTGGATTCCAGCTGCTGATCACCGCGCAGCTCGGCCAGTTGGCGGTTGGGATTGCGCGGGTCGTTGCGCACCTGCAGCAGTTGATCGCCCAGCAACGCCTGGCCCACGCCGCTGGCGTTGAAGGCCCGGTCGCCCACCACCCGCCCCCGGGCATCCGGGCTGAAGCGCACGGGATAGTGCAGGTCCGGCTCCCGTCCGCTCGGGTCGATGCCGGTGGCCTGCCAGCTGCCGTTGAACCAGTCCGGGTAGATCAGGTCCTGCCGGCCGGGTCTGGGTAGAGGAGCGGGCAGGCTCCAGGCGGGCCAGGCCTCGATGCGCTGCTGCAGCACCGGATCGGCGGCGGCCGCCAGCGCCCCCCTGGCGTTCAGCAGCAGGATCAGCAGCGCCAGGGCGCAACCGCGCAGCAGTGGACTCCCCATGGCTCGGCAGGCGTGGCAGGCTGCACCGATCCTGGCGTCAGCCGCCAACGGCATGTCTGGTTCTCTGGATGTCTGATCCTCTGATCCGTGAGCTGGATCACTACGTGGTGCTGGAGCCCGGGCGCCCGCAGGAAATGCTCACCGCGGCCGACACCCTCCAGTGGCTGCAGGGGCAGCTCTCCCGGCTGGCGGAGACGCCCGCTGATCTGATCGATCTGCCCGATGCGGCCGCCCGGGCCCGTCGCCTGCTCGAAACCGCCTGTGAGCTGGAGCTCGAGCCGGGCGTGGTGGTGCAGTGGTTCGCGATCCGGCTCGAGCCGCCCGGCGATCGCTGAGGGGCTGAGCTCAGCGGCTCAGTTGATCGAGTTGCGCCGCGCGCCCGCTTCATCCACCACCTGCAGGGTGTGCTCGGGGGCACTGCTGCGTTCCTTGAGGATGCTGGGCAGGGCCTCGAGAATCTGCGCGGCCACCTGCTCCGGGCTGCGGCCGTCCTGAACGATGTGCAGATCGGCCTGGGCGTAGAGCGGCCGGCGTTCGGCCATCAGCGCTGCCAGCCGTGCGGCCGGATCATCGGCCTGCAGTAATGGCCGCGGTGTGGGGTCGGCGCTGAGGCGCTCCAGCAGCAGAGCATCGGGGGCATCCAGCCAGATCACCACGCCCTGCCGCAGTTGGCCCCAGTTCTCCGGGCGGGTCACCACACCGCCGCCGGTGGCCACCACCAGCGAATGCCAGCTGGCGATCTGATTGAGCACGGCGGCCTCCAGATCGCGGAAGCCGGCTTCCCCTTCGCTGGCGAAGATCGCCGGAATCGTGCGGCCCGCCACCTGCTCGATGCTCTGGTCGGCATCGAGAAAGCGGTAGCCCAGCAGCGCGGCCAGATGACGCCCGGCGGTGCTCTTGCCGCTGCCCATCATCCCCACCAGATAGAGGTTCAGTCCCTCAAGGCGCTGGCGCAGCGGCGCGTGGGGGGTGGCCATCGGTGCTCAGGCAACGCAGCGGTTCATCTTCTTAGACTGACCTCTGGACAGATGCAGTTATGACTCCGCCCCTGGTGGCGGCGCCTCCGGCGAGCCCGGTGCCCGCCGACCCTGCAGCAGCCTTCCCTCACGGCCGCGGCCGTCCCTGCGTGATCACGCGGCGGGCCTGCTTCAGTGCCAGCCATCGCTACTGGCTGCCCGAGCTGCCTGCCGAAGAGAACCAGGCCCGCTTCGGTGCCTGCAGCCTGGCGCCAGGCCACGGCCACAACTACGAGCTGATCGTGGCGATGGGTGGCCCGCTCGATGCCGATGGCATGGTGCTCAATCTCTCGGATGTGAAGCACGCCATCCGCGAGCAGGTAACGGCGCAGCTCGATTTCCGCTTCCTCAACGAGGCCTGGCCTGAGTTCAACCTCGAGCAGCCCGGCGGGATGCTGCCCACCACCGAAGCGCTCACCCTGGCGATCTGGCGCCGCCTGCAGCCCCACCTGCCCCTGATGGGGCTGCGTCTCTACGAAACCGACAAGCTCTGGGCCGATGTGCTCGGCGATTCCATGGAAGCGTTCCTCACGATCAAAACCCACTTCGCCGCGGCCCATCGCCTCGCCCGCCCGGAGCTGAGCCCCGAGGAGAACGACGCGATCTACGGCAAGTGCGCCCGGCCCCACGGCCATGGCCACAACTACATGCTCGAGGTGACCGTGCGCGGCGCCATTGATCCCCGCACCGGCATGGTCTGTGATCTGGCGGCGCTGCAGGGTCTGGTGGACGATCTGGTGGTGGAGCCCTTCGATCACACCTTCCTCAACAAGGATGTGGCCCACTTCGCCACCACCGTGCCCACGGCCGAGAACATCGCTCTGCACATCGCCGATCTGCTCGGCGCTCCCATCGCCGGGCTCGGTGCCGCGCTCCATAAGGTTCGCCTTCAGGAGAGCCCCAACAACGCCGCTGAGGTGTTTGCGGAGGTGCCGGCTCTCGGCATGAAGCCCCAGGCCCTCGAGGCCCTTGCCAGCGCCTGAACTGCGCCTGGTGCTGGCGGTCAGCCTCGATGGCCGCCTCGCACCACCGGCCGGTGGTGCCGCGCAGATCGGCGGCCGCGGCGATCGCCGTGTGCTCGAGGAGGCCCTGGCCTGGGCCGATGGCTGCCTGATCGGCGGCCGCACCCTGCGGCTGCACGGCACCACCTGCCTGATCCATCAGCCGGATCTGCTGGAGCAGCGCGCGCAGCAGGGCAAGCCTCCCCAGCCCGCCGCGATCGTGGTGAGCCGCAGCGGCCGCTTCGATCCGCAGTTGCGCTTCTTTGCTCAGCCGCTGCAGCGCTGGCTGTTGGGGCCTGATCTGCGGCAGGCGCCCGCTGGCTTCGCGGCCGCCCTCCCCCTGCAGAGCTGGCGTGAGGCCCTCGCTGTGTTGGCCGGCCGGGGGCTGCAGCGCCTCGTGCTGCTCGGCGGCGCGGAGCTGGCTGGCGTGCTGCTGCGCGAGCAGTTGGTGGATGAACTGCAGCTCACCCTGTGCCCGCTGCTGCTGGGCGGCCAGCACAGCTGGCTTCCTGCCGGGGTGACCTTGGATTCCAGCGGCTGGAGGCTGGAGCACATGCGTCGCCTCGAGGGCGAGGAGCTCCTGCTCCGCTATCGCTGCCTCAGGGGTTGAGGGCCGGTGCTGCCGCCGCCTTGAAGCGGCGCGCGAGCTCGCGGATCGGCACATCCATGAAGCTGTCGGCCGGCAGGCCCAGCATCCGGCCGGCACAGCGCTTCACCACCACCTCGCTGTCATCGCCGAAGCGGCCGGCCAGCAGCTCGGTCATCACCCCGAAGCTGCGGCCGCTGCGCTCGGTTTCCTCGATCAGGCAGCGGCTGGTGGGCCCTGCCAGGGCCCGGCAGGGCGGGGCCATGCGCTCCGCCAGGCTTGGGTTGCCGCCGCTGGCCCACCGCTGGCAGGCCGCTGTGATCCTGGTTTCCAGCTGCGGTCGCATCAGGTTGAGCAGAGGGCCCAGCAGGCCGGCCCGGGCGGGTGGCATGCCGAGAGCGCTCAGCAGCAGGCCACCGAGCAGCGGCACTGCCAGCGGCCACCTGCCTAGCTTGGCGGTTCTGTTGAGCACGGTTCCGTTGCGCTGATGGCAGAGCTCACGGCCCGCTGGCATCGCGCGTTGGCGGAGATCCCCGAGGCGCAGTGGCATGCCCTGGTCGCAGCCGAATCCCTCCCCTTCTACTCCTGGTCGTGGCTGGTGGGGCTGGAGCGCAGCGGCAGTGTGGCGCCGCGGCAGGGCTGGCAGCCCTGCCACCTGGGCTTGTGGCGCGGGGAGCAGCTGATCGCTGTGGCGCCGCTCTATCTCAAGGGTCACAGCTACGGGGAATTCGTTTTCGATCAGTCGTTCGCGCAGCTGGCGGCCCAGCTGGGCCAGCGCTATTACCCCAAGCTCCTGGGGATGAGTCCGGTGAGCCCGGTGCTGGGCTACCGCTTCTTCATCGCTCCGGATGAGGATGCGGCTGCCCTCACCGAATTGATGCTGCAGCTGATCGACGACTTCTGCCGCGAGCATCAGATCTTCAGCTGCAACTTTCTCTACGTGGATCCGGCCTGGCAGCCCCTGGCTGAGGCCGCCGGCTGCGCCACCTGGCTGAATCAGCAGAGCCTGTGGAGCAATCAGGGCTATGGCGATTTCGCGGCCTATCTGCAGAGCTTCAATGCCAACCAACGCCGCAACATCAAGCGTGAACGCAAGGCGGTGCAGGCGGCGGGCCTCCAGGTGACGCCGGTGGTGGGCGAGGCGATCAGTCCCGCCCTGATGCGCCGGATGCACCGCTTCTATGAGCAGCACTGCGCCCGTTGGGGCCCCTGGGGAAGCAAATACCTCACCGAAGCCTTCTTCGATCATGCGGCAGCCGAACTGCGCCGCCATCTGGTGCTGTTCAGCGCCCACCGCGGTGATCCTGAGCAACCCGTGGCGATGTCGTTGTGCGTGCACAGCGCCACCGATCTCTGGGGCCGCTACTGGGGCAGCGATGAAGAGATCGAGAACCTCCACTTCGAGGTGTGTTACTACGCCCCGATCGAGTGGGCGATCGGCCGCGGCATCCAGCGCTTTGATCCCGGAGCGGGGGGCAGTCACAAACGCCGCCGCGGTTTTATGGCCCGCCCCCATGCCTCGCTGCACCGTTGGTATCACCCGCGCTTTGAGGCGATCGTGCGGCGCTGGCTGCCGGAGGCCAATGCCGAGCAGCTGGAGCAGATCGAGGCGATCAATGCCGAGCTGCCCTTCACGGCCAGGCCACCGGCCCTGATCGATGCTGCTGCCTAACATCCGCCGCGTAGCATCCGCCGATGACGAGCTTTTCAGCGCAGCAGCGCCGCGCCCTCGATGAGGAACTCTCGCAGCGTTTCATCGCCCTGGATCCTGCCGGCTATTTCCTGATCAAGCTCGATCGGGAGGCCGGTGAGCTGATCGCCGAGCACTACGGCAATGGCATTGATGAGCGTGGTCTGGCCACCGATCCCGAGACCGGTGAAGTGATCAGCTGCCGCGGTGCCGGCCCGCGTGAGCCCCTGAGGGTCTACCGCGGCCGCTCGGCCAAGGAGCTGGGCATGGCGATCAGCGAGGGAGAAGGGCCCCACCCGCTCAGCTGCCTGGATCATGCCCTGTATCTGGGCCGTGAACTGCAGAAAGCCGAGCGCTGCCTGGAGGAGGGCAGCGATTACATCCAGGACTGAGCCGGCTCAGGCCGGCTGCAGCTCCCGAGAGGGTGCCGTTGAAGCCGGGGGCTCAGGCGGCAGGGCAGCGAGCTGCTCCTGAATCTCGCGGGTCACCACGGCGCGGTATTCCAGGAAGTGCTCGTTGTGAGCCAGCACCACCAGGAACTGTTCCAGCACAGCGGGGTTGTTGCGGGCCACCTTGAGCAGGGACCGCCAGAAGCGCCAGCGGGTATCGCGCTTGAACCCCTGGCGCCACACCACGATCAGCAGGGCGCGCACGTCGTTCCAGGCGGGCAGCGTGGGCTTGCCGAAGGCAGCGGGCACATACTGCTGCCAGAGGGGTTTGCCCATCTTCAGGTAGTAGTGCGTGACCCGATCGATGTAGGCGTGGGGTTCATAGAGCCGGCAGAAGGCATCCACGTATTCGTTGGCGATGTCGCGGATCGGCCGGGTGGGCACGAAGTTGAGCAGGTTGGTCTGATTCACGCCCTTGGCGGCGGCCTTGTCCTGAATCAGCCGGCCCTCTTTCTCCAGGCGATGCCAGAGGCCGGTGTTCGGCAGCGCCTGCAGCATGCCCATCATCGCGGCGGGGATACCGGTGCGGCTCACAAAGCGCACGATCCGATCGCCGGCGCCGGTCTGCTCGCCGTCGAAGCCGATGATGAAGCCGGCCATCACCCGGATGCCATAGCTGGTGATCCGATCCACGGCCTCCTCCAGTGAGCTGCGCGTGTTCTGGTGCTTGCCCGCCACCGAAAGGCTGGCTTCATCGGGCGTTTCGATGCCGAGAAACACCGAATCGAAGCGGCACTCGGCCATCATCTGCATCAGCTCCTCATCCGAAGCCAGATCCACAGAAGCCTCCGTGGCGAGGCTGAAGGGATAGCCCCGTTCGATCTGCCACTGCTTCAGGGCCGGCAGCAGCAATTTGGCGTTGCGTTTGTTGCCGATGAAATTGTCGTCCACCAGGAAGATGGAACGCCGCCAGCCCAGGTCGTAGAGGTATTGCAGCTCGGCGATCAGTTGTTCCGGTGTTTTCGTGCGGGGCTTGCGGCCGTAGAGCACGATGATGTCGCAGAACTCGCACTGAAACGGGCAGCCGCGCGAGAACTGCACGCTCATCGAGTCGTAGGCGTCGAGCTGCAGCAGATCGAAGCGGGGGATCGGCGTGCCGGTCACATCCGGCTTGTCGCCATTGGCGGAGAAGCGCCCTCCCTGCTCGCCCCGCTCAATCGCCTCGATGAACAGGGGCAGGGTGATCTCCCCTTCATCGAGCACCTTGAAATCGGCCAGGTCGAGCTCCGGAGCATCCGGCGTGGAGCTGGCGAAGGGGCCCCCCACGGCCACCGGCAGACCGCGCTGCTTGGCCCTGGCGATCTGCACGGCCATGTCGGCCTTCTGCACGATCATCCCCGAGATCACCACCAGCTCAGCCCAGTCCCACTCGGCCTCGCTCACCTCGCGCACGTTGCGGTCCACCAGCTTCATTTCCCAGTGCTGGGGAAGCAGCGCCGCCACGGTCACCATGCCCAGCGGCGGCAGCAGCACCTTGCGGTTCACCAGCTCCAGGATCTTCTCGTAGCTCCAGAAGGTCTTGGGGAACTCCGGGTAGATCAGCAGTGTGCGCATGCCGCGATCGGTCGATCCGTGGGATCAGGAACAACGGCTTGTCCCTGGTGGGACAACCGGTGATGGTCCATCAACCCTAGGTGGAGCGCCGGGTTGTGGTGGGGCTCTGCTGTAATAGGCCTGAATTTTCAAACATCAGCTGCCATGGGTCCTGTCATCTATCTCGCCCTGGTGGGTGGCGGTCTGGCCGCCGCAGCCGCGATCTCCTTCGTGCTGCGTGGCATCAAGCTGATCTGAGGCCCCCCAGGCAGGGGTCAGGCCAGTCGCGTGCGCCCCTGCCGCACCAGTTCCACCGTGCCAAGGGCCGCCCCAAGGCCGCCGAGCAGCGCGAAGCAGCTCCACAGGCCACCCGGCAGCCATTCCGTGAGGCCGGCAGCGATCAGGCCGCTCAGGCCGCCGCCCCCCAGGAAGGCAATCTGCCCCAGCCCGGCCATCCGGCCCCTGATCACCTGCGGGGCATGCACCTGAATGATCAGGTTCGTGCCCGCCAGCAGCGATGCCGTGCCCGCTCCGATCAGATAGGCCATCGCCAGATCCCAGCCCTGCGCTCCTGGTATCGCCAGCCCCAGCTGGCCCAGGGCCGTGATCAAGGTGCTGCCGCCCAGCAGCAGGCCCGGCCGGCGCCCCAGTGCCTGGGCATTGCGCTGCAGCACCACACCGGCGCTGATGCTGCCGCAGGCGATCACGCTGGTGAACAGTCCCAGCGCCAGCGGGCTCGGGCCCAGCAGCTCCAGGGCCATCAGCGGCGCCAGGCCCGGATGGAAGAAGCCCACCAGGCAGGCCAGGCCGGTGAACAGCAGCACATGCCGCAGGGCCGGGCCGCAGTCGCGCCAGGCTGTGAGCAGGCTGGCACCGCTGCCGCGTTCGCTGCGCCGTTCGCGCTCGCGATACGGAGCCATCAGCCAGAGCAGCGTGGCGATCGGCAGCAGATAGGTGGCGGCGTCCAGGCTGAGGGCCAGGGTGGGCCCCGTGGCCGCCAGCAGCAGGCCCCCCAGGGGCGGGCCCACCAGCTTGCCCACGTTGAAGATCACCGAGAAGCTGGCCAGGTAAGGCCCCAGCTGCTCCGGTTGATCCACGAGCAGGGCCACGTATTTGTTGCGGGCGGTGAGTTCATAGGTGCTGGCCACCCCCACGCCCAGGGTGCTGAGCAGCAGCAGGGCGTCTTGCTGCCCGCCGCTGCTGATCGGGATGGCGATGGCACCGAGCACCGCTGCCAGCAGCAGCGCCCACTGAGCGCGGATCAGCACCCGCTCGCTCCCCAGCCGATCGGTGAGCACCCCTGCAGGCCCACTCACCAGCAACGTGGGCAGGGTGAGCAGGGCGAAATTGGCAGCCAGCAGGAAGGGGTTGCCGGAGCCTTCCATCAGCAGCCAGCCCTTGGCCGTGAGCCCGGCGAAGGAGCCGGCGGTGCTCAGGCCCGAGGCCAGCAGAAAGGTGGTGCGTTGGTGCCGGGTGAGCCCCCTGCGGATCCGCCCGAGGGCCCGGCGCGGCGCCCTGCAGGCCTGTGCGATCAGGCTCAAACCTCACTCCGGCGGGCGGCGAGCGCATCGCTCACCATCGCCTTTGCACCCACCACTTCACCGATCAGGTCGTAGGTGTCGGCGGCGGTGATGCGCACCGGCACCATGGTTCCCGGTGCAGCACAGAGGCCTCCCTCGCCCGGCAGCACGCGCACCTCGCCGTCCACTTCGGGGGCAAAGCGGGCGCAGCGGCCGAGCATCTCACCCGTGCTGGGGTTCTCCTGCTCGATCAGCACGTCCACGATCCGGCCCACCCAGGCGGCATTGCGCGCGGCGGCGATCGGTTGCTGCAGCGCCATCAGGCGATCCTTGCGCTCCTGGGCCACCTCCGCCGGCACCGGATTCGGCAGCTCGGCAGCCGGGGTGCCCTCTTCCGCAGAGAAGGTGAACACGCCCACGTGATCGAAGCGCTGCTCGGCCACGAAATCGAGCAGGTGCTGGAACTGCTCTTCGGTTTCACCGGGGAAGCCCACGATGAAGGTGGTGCGCAGCACCGCATCGGGCAGTTGCTCGCGGATGCGCTGCAGCACGCCGCTGGTCACATCCGCCTGCCAGGGGCGGTTCATCGCCCGCAGCACCTCGGGATGGCTGTGCTGCAGCGGCAGATCCAGATAGGGCAGCACATTGGGCACTTCGCGGTAGGCCGCCAGCACCGCCTCGGTGAGGCCGGTGGGGTAGGCGTAGTGCACGCGAATCCAGGGGATCTCCACCTCGCCCAGGGCCCGCAGCAGCTCCGCCAGCTGCGGCTTGCCGGCCAGATCGAGGCCGTAGTTGGTGGTGATCTGGCTGATCAGCACCAGTTCCTTCACCCCCTGCGCCGCCAGCTGGTGCGCTTCGGCCACGATGCTCTCGATCGTGCGGGAGCGCTGATCGCCGCGCAGGTGGGGAATGATGCAGAAGGCGCAGCGGTAGTCGCAGCCCTCGGCCACCTTCAGGTAGGCCACCGCCTCGCTGGTGGTGCGGTAGCGGGGCAGGTGCTCATCGGCCACGAAGGTGGGATTGGCACTCACCTGTTTCACCCGCTCACCCGCTTCCACCCGCTCCAGCACGCTCACGATGTGCTGGTAATCGCCGGTGCCCACGATGGCCCTGGCTTCGGGAAGGCTTTCGAGCAGCTCCTCCTGGAAGTGCTGGGCCAGGCAGCCGGCGATGATCAGTTCCTTGCCCTGTTCCGCCAGTTCCACCAGGGTGCGCACCGATTCCTCGCGCGCGTCCTGGATGAAGCTGCAGGTGTTCACCACCACCACGTTGGCGTCGCTCTCATCGGCGCTCACGCCGTAACCGGCCTGGGCCAGCAGGCCGAGCATGTGCTCGGTGTCCACCCGGTTCTTCTCGCAGCCCAGATGGGCGAAGGCCACGGTGGCTCGGGTGCTGCCCGCTGCAGGCGGCGGTGTGGTGGTGCGGGTGTCGCTCATCGGGCGGAATGCAGGGCTGGTGGGGCCGCGCGCCGGCCAATCCCTCACCCTACTGAGATGGAATCCTCGCTCCGGTTGATGCCTGCCACAATCAGGCCAGCAAGACGATGGCTCCGTGACATCCTCCCGCCTCAGTGAGCGTCTGGCCGGCCAGAGGCGCCGCGGCGACAGCGGCAGCAAATGGATCCGGGTGGTGATGGCCGTGCTGGCCACGATCGGGGTGATCGACACCGGCTCGATCACCCTGAAGAAATGGGGGGTGCTCGCTTCGCTGAGCTGCAGCAGCGAGGGGTTCTTCGGTTGCAACGGCTGCGAGAAGGTGCTCTCCAGCGCCTGGGGCAGCGTTGCCGGCCAGCCGCTGTCGCTGTTTGGCTTTCTGGCCTATGGGGCGATGCTGCTGATGGCGGTGGTGCCGCTGGTGCTGCAGGGGGAGGCACGCCTCAGCCTCGGGCAGCGCAGCTGGTGGGGCCTGTTCCTGCTCAGCACCGGCATGACGGTGTTCAGCGGCGTGTTGCTCGGCGTGATGGCCTTCGGCATCCGCGACTGCTGCCCGTTCTGCATCCTTTCGGCGGCGCTGAGCACGGCGTTGTTTGTGTTCAGCCTGATCGGCGGCGAGTGGGAGGACCGGGGCCAGCTGGTGTTCCGTGGGGTGATTGTTGCCCTGTTGGTGGGGGTGATCGGGCTGGGTTGGGCGGCCTCCGTTGGTCAGCCAGCCGCCGAGACCGGCCGGGGTGTGCCGCCGCCGGTGCGCGCGGAGAGCACGCCGGCCACCATCGCCCTGGCTGAGCAGCTCACCGCCAAGGGGGCGGTGATGTATTCCGCCTATTGGTGCCCCCACTGCCATGAGCAGAAGGAGCTGTTCGGCCGGGAAGCCACCGAGAAGCTCACCGTGATCGAGTGCGCCCCCGATGGCCGCGGCAGCCAGCACGAGCTCTGCGAGAGCAAGAAGATCGAGGGTTATCCCACCTGGGAGATCAACGGCAAACTCGATTCCGGTGTGAAGCCGCTTGCTCGCCTCGCTGCCCTGATCGGCTACAAGGGCCCCGCACTCAACTGAGCCACCGGCTCGGTGCTGATGCGCTGGCCCCGCCGCTGCAGGCTGTGCCGCCTCCAGAACGGTTGAGCTGCCGGGGCGTCCACGCGGAAGTGGCCGCCCCGGCTCTCCTGGCGGAACAGGGCTGCTTCCAGCAGCAGGCGCGTCACCAGCAGCCGGTGCTGCAGGTCCTGGGCCTTGCTCACCCAGGCGGCCGCTGTGGGCTCCAGCGGAGCGATTCCGTTGTGCGGAAGCTGGCGGGCCTGCTCCAGCCAGCGGTGTTCACCGCCGCCCAGGCGCTCGGCGATGGCGGCGGTGGCTCGGAGGCCATCCCGCAGCTGCTGGGGCCTGCGCTCCACGCCGGCGGCGCTCCAGCAGAGGCTGCGCAGGTCCTGCACTGAGCGCTCAAGGCTGCGGAAGGCGGGGCCTGTGGGTGCTGGCCCCGTGGCCGTGAGCTGCAGTTCCCGGGGCTCGGCTGCTCTGGTGGGAGGGTTCAGCTCCAGCTCTCGCAGCTGACGGGCGAACACCAGGCACTCCATCAGGGAATTGCTGGCCAGGCGGTTGGCACCGTGCACGCCGCTGCTGGCCACCTCGCCCACGGCGTAGAGCCCCGCGATGCTGGTGGCGGCCTGGGCGTTGGTGCGCACACCGCCCATCCAGTAGTGGGCGGCTGGCGCCACAGGAATGGGTGTGGTTGTGGGTTCGAGCCCCAGTTCGCGGCAGCGCCCCAGGATCGTGGGGAATTGCTGCTCCAGGCGTTGGCGCCCCACGGGCCGCAGATCCAGCCACACCTGATCGAGCTGCTGCTCCCGCATGCAGCGCACCAGAGCCCGGCTCACGGCATCACGGGGGGCGAGATCGCCCTGCGGCAGCTGGCTCACCGGACTGGCGCCCTGGCCATCGATCAGCCGCCCACCCTCGCCGCGCACCGCTTCTGAGATCAGGAAATGCGGTGCCCCGGCCAGCATCAGCGCCGTGGGATGGAACTGCACGAATTCCAGATCGCGGATCTCGGCACCCGCCTCCCAGGCCATGGCGATGCCATCACCGCTGGCCTGGGAGGGATTGGTGGTGTTGGCAAACAGGTGACCGCCGCCACCGGTGGCGAGCACCACGGCCCGGGCCCGCATCCAGCGCAGGCTGCCGGCATGGAGCATCTGCACGCCGCAGCAGCGGCCTGCTTCCAGCCAGAGCTGCAGCGCCAGAGCCCCCTGCAGCCGCATCAGGTGCGGGCGTTGCAGCACCCGCCGTTCCAGGGCGTCCACCAGCGCCCCGCCCGTGCGGTCCTGGGCATGCAGCACCCGCCTGTGGCTGTGGGCGGCTTCCAGCGTGGTGCTCAGCCCGGTGCTGTCGCGGTCGAAGTCCATGCCCAGCTCCAGCAGGCGCTCCACGCAGGCCGGCGCCTCGCGCACGAGCAGATCCACGGCTGGTGGATCACAGAGCCCACCGCCGGCCCGCAGGGTGTCGTCGCGGTGGCTGGCGAAGCTGTCCTCCGGCCGCGTCACCGCTGCGATGCCTCCCTGGGCCCAGCGGCTGGAGGAGCGAGGGGCGTGGTCCTTGCTGAGCAGCAGCACCCGCAGGCCTTCGGGGAGTTCCAGGGCCGCCATCAGCCCAGCGGCGCCCCCTCCCACCACGATCACATCCCAGTTGGAGGGCAGCTGCACCACGGAGCCCGGGGCGAGAAGGGCAACAAAAAGCCGCCGGGGCGGCCCGACGGCTTGAACCGGTGAGCAAACCTAGATCCCGGTGGAGCACCGGGATCCCACGGTCAGCGGTACTGACCGTCGTTGATGCGATCGAAGCCTTCGTTCAGGGCGATCGAAGGGGGCGTCACGGTGAAGTTGTCCTTGTACTTCTCCACCAGCTCCTTCTGGCGATCGGTGAGATCCAGCTGGAACAGGTCGTCAACGCTGGTGTAGGGACCGCCCAGCACGATCTTGCCGGCGAGGGTGGGGTACATGCCGGGGAAGGCCTGGAAGCGCCGCACCGAGCAGTTGTTGAGGTCGATTTTGTCGCCGCGTTCGGCGATCTTGTCGTCCGCCACGTTGCGCAGGTCGGCCGCCTGGACAGCAGGGGCCAAACCAAGGCTGAGGAGCAGGCCGGCCAGCAGCACGCCACTCATGAGCCACGAAACCAGCCGTTTCATCGAAAACTCCGTCTGAACGGGAATCACAGGGGGCTGCCATGCAGCTTTGTAAAGCTACAGGTGAGATGCCTGGCCCCTGAAGCGCTTCGGGCAGGCTTTTGCAGTTCTTCAGATCAGGCCGCTGAGCTGCGGTGCCCACAGCGCTGCAGCGAGGAACAATCCATCCACCGCCAGGGTGGTGGCCATGGCTGAAGCGGCCAGGCGCCAGGCGGGATCAGGGTGATGCCAGTAGCGCCGGCACAGGCCCAGCAGCAGCGTTCCCGCCAGGAGCACCACGGCGAGCGGCAGCGGTTGCAGCACGTTGAGGGCTGCGGCCTGCAGGAGCGGAGCGGCCTGATCCAGCGGGGCCTGCAGCACCGCAACCCACTGGCGCATCACGCCGGTGATCGCCATCACGCCATCGGTGCAGGCGGTGCCCAGCAGGGAGGCCAGATAGAAGCTGGCGGCCAGGCGCCAGCGACCCTTCAGGCCCCCCAGGGCGAGGGGCAGGGCGAAGGCCTCGATCGGCAGGTGCCAGAGCGGGTGCAGCCGGCACCAGCCCCAGAACAGGCAGCCCCCCAGCCAGCTGCCACTGAACCCCACCAGCAGAGCGCCGGCGCTGGCCCAGCGCGGCTCATCGCGCTGGCTCAGGGTGATCCCAAGCAGCAGCAGCGGTGCGGTGAACAGGGCGGCGCTGAAGGGGGCCAGCCGCACCCACGGCGCCTGCAGAAACACCGGCAGGGCCACCAGCAGAGCGCCGGCAAGGCTCAGGGGCCAGCCAGCCGGTGCGCTGCGGCTGAGGCCGGCGTCCGACAGAGCGGTGCGGGGCAGCGCGGCCACCGTGAGGCTGGGCGTGACCCCGATCACCAGGATGTGAAGAAAGTTGTGCAACCTTAGAGGACGTCGCCTGTGTTGCCGGCGCTGGTCAGCTCCGCTGCCGCCACATAGGGTCTGACCACCTCCGTGCTCCCCCCGGTGATTGCTGCTCTGCCCCCGACGGATCAGCTCGGGGTGCTGGAAACGTGCTGGCGCTTCCTCGTGCTCGGTGTGGTGCAGGGGCTCACGGAATTCCTGCCGATCAGCAGCACCGCCCATCTCAAGGTGGTGCCGGTGCTGCTCGGCTGGGGCGACCCGGGGGTGGCTGTGACGGCCGTGATCCAGCTGGGCAGCATCCTGGCGGTGATCGGCTTCTTCCGCAGCGATCTACGGCGGGTTCTGGCCGGCGTGGTCGCCGGTGTGCGTCAGCGCCGTTGGCAGGAGCCCGATGCTCGCCTGGGTCTGGCGATCGGGCTGGGCACGCTGCCGATCCTGGTGGCCGGTCTGGGAATCAAATTGTTTGTTCCCGACTTTGATCGCTCACCGCTGCGCAGCATCACAGCCATCGCCGTGGTGTCGATCGTGATGGCGCTGCTGCTGGCGTTGGCCGAGCGCTTGGGCAGCCGTCGGCGTCTGCTGCAGCAGGTTCAGGTACGCGATGGCGTGTTGGTGGGCCTGGCCCAGGCCCTGGCCTTGATTCCGGGGGTGTCCCGCTCCGGCAGCACGCTCACGGCCTCGTTATTCGACGGTTGGAAGCGCTCGGATGCAGCGCGGTTCTCCTTTCTGCTCGGCATCCCTGCGATCAGCATCGCTGGCCTGGTGGAGCTGAAGGATGCCTTCGGCCAACCTGCCGCCGGTGGTGTGCTCCCGCTCCTGGTGGGCATCGCCTCCTCCGCCCTGGTGTCGTGGCTGGCCATCGCCTGGTTGCTGCGCTTTCTGCAGAACCACAGCACCTGGTGGTTTGTGGGGTATCGCCTGTTCTTCGGGGTGGGGCTGCTGTTCTGGGTGGCTCGATCGGGGGGGTGATGGCGCCCGACGCTCCAGACTGACCCGCAGAGCTCGATCGGGCAGCGCCTGTGTGGAAGGAACCCTCAGCTGGGGTGCCGCTGGTGGATGCGGCGGAGCAGCGCCTGCCGCAGCCGGCACTGGTGGATGCGGTGGAGCCCGGTTCGATCGGCGAGGAACTGGGTGTTCAGCCCGGTGATCGCTTGCTCAGCATCAATGGGGTCCGTCCCCGGGATCTGATTGATCTGCAATTTCTGGTGGCCACGGAAGAGCTCACGCTCGAAGTGCAGGATCCCGACGGCTCCATCCATGTGGTGGAGCTGGAGAAGGACGCGGATGAAGGGCTTGGGCTGGCCTTCAGCGAGGCCCTGTTCGATGGGCTGAAGCAGTGCAACAACCACTGCCCGTTCTGCTTCATCGATCAGCAGCCGCCGGGGCATCGCCGCAGCCTGTATCTCAAGGACGATGACTACCGGCTGAGTTTTCTCTACGGCTCCTACCTCACGCTCACCAATCTCACCGCCGCCGACTGGCAGCGGATCGAGGAACAGCGCCTCTCGCCGCTGTTCGTTTCTGTGCATGCCACCGACCCCGAGCTGCGCTCCCGCCTGCTGGTGAATCCGCGTGCGGGTCTGTTGCTGGAGCAACTGGACTGGTTCCAGCAGCGCCAGCTGCAGATCCACGCTCAGGTGGTGGTGTGTCCGGGCCTCAACGACGGTGCGGCCCTGGAGCGCACCCTGCTGGATCTGGCTCGCTTTGCAGCAGGCGACTGGCCTGCGGTGCTCTCGGCTGCTGTGGTGCCGGTGGGGCTCACCCGCTATCGCCCCGATGGGGATGGCCTGGTGCCGGTGGACCGGGCCTGCGCCCAGGCGGTGATCGCCCAGGTGGAGGCGCTGCAGGCCCGCTTCAATGCCGAACTGGGCAGTCGTTTCGCCTGGCTTTCGGATGAGTGGTATCTGATGGCCGGCTACCCCCTCCCGCCCCGGGACGACTACGAGGATCTGCCCCAGGAGGGCAACGGCGTGGGCAGCATCCGCGCCTTTCTGGAGGCCATGGATGAGGCCACAGCTGATCTGCCGGCGTCGTTGCCGCAGCCGCGGCGTGTGAGCTGGGTGGTGGGGCGTCTGGTGGCGGAAGCCCTGCAGCCCGCCGTGGATCGCCTCAATGCGGTGGAGGGGCTGGAGTTGCTGCTGCATGGGCTGCCCAGCCCCTACTGGGGGCAGGATCAGGTGGTCACCGGTTTGCTCACCGGCTCCGATCTGCTGGAGGGCCTGGCGGGCCGGGACCTGGGCGAGCGCCTGCTGCTGCCTGCCGTGATGCTGCGGCAGGGTGAGCCGGTTTTTCTGGATGATCAGCGGCTCGAAACCATTGCAGCGCAGTTGCCCGTACCGGTTGAACTGGTGGGGGGTGCGGCTGAGATCGTGTCCGCCTGCCTGAACGGTGTTGGTTGAGCTGTCTATGCTCGGCCGGACGACTTTTCTGTGGGCAGAGCATTTCGGTGGCGCGATCCTTCAGGACCTGGCTTGCAGCTGCCGGCTCCGGTCTGCTGGCAATCACCGGCACCGGCTTCGCTCAGGAGCAGCTGCTGGACCCTGAGCCCACACCGTTGCCTCTGGCTCCCGAGGTGAAGGGCGCGCGGCCCCAATCGGATGCGAGTGTGCTCGCCCCAGCCGCCACCAAGCTCGATCCCTCCCTGCAACGCCTGGCGGCCCCGGCCACCCTGGCCCTGCCCAACAAGCCCGAGCAGGTGCGCATCGTTGAGCTGCGCCCGCTGGCGCTCAAGGATGTGGAAAACCTGGCTGAGGTCAATAACCCCAATCTCAAGGCCATCGCCACCCAGGTGGATCAGGCCCAGAGCAACCTGCGCACTCAGATCGCGGCCTGGTACCCCTCCCTCAGCCTGAACGCCAACGGCTTCCCCAGCTACACCGGCGGCAACCAGCGCAGAACTGAGAACACGCCTGACATCGCGGGGAACACCACCCGCACCACCACCTACAGCTACACCGATCGCTGGGCGATGGGGGCCACGCTCACGGCCCAGTGGGATGTGATCAATCCCCAGCGCGTTCCGCAGATCGCCGCAGCGCGCGATCAGTTTGAGCAGTCGAAGAACCAATACCTGATCGCCCTGCGTGAGCTGCGCCTGCAGGCGGCCCAGGCCTATTTCCAGCTCCAGCTCAGCGACGACAACGTCCGCATCGGTCAGGAGTCGGTGCGGGCTTCACTGGTGAGCCTGCGCGATGCCCGGGCCCGTTTTCAGGCCGGTGTGGCCACCAAGCTGGAGGTGCTCGAGGCCGAAACCCAGCTGGCCCGCGACCAGCAGATCCTCACCAATGCCCTGGCGGATCAGTCGATCGCCCGCCGCAACCTGGCCCGCCTGCTCGATCTGCCCCAGAACGTGAGCCCCACCGCCAAGGAGCCCCTGCGTCCCCTCGGCGTCTGGACCCCCTCGCTCCAGGAGAGCGTGATTGCTGCCTACGCCTTCCGCGAGGAGCTTGATAACGCCCTGCTCGATATCTCAGCCGCCAACAGCCAGGCCAACAGCGCCCTCGGTTCGGTGCAGCCGTTCCTGAGCATCTTCAACAACCTCGATGGCTTCCGCTACGACGGTGTGGAAAGCGTTGTGGTGGATCTTCCCGGCCGCAGTGGCTGGGCCGTGGAGAACACCATCGGCCTGCAGGCCACCTGGAACATCTTTGATGGCGGCGCCGCCCGGGCCCAGTACCGCCAGGCCAAGCAGCGGGCGCAGGAGAACGGCTTCCGCTTCGCCGAAACCCGCGATCGGCTGCGCTTTGAGGTGGAGGAGAGCTTCTACCAGCTGCGCCAGGCCAACCGCAACATCCAGACCACCTCGCGGGAAGTGATCTCCTCGCGTGAATCCCTGCGCCTGGCGCGTCTGCGCTTCCAGGCCGGCGTGAGCACCCAGCGGGAAGTGGTCGACAACCAGCGCGACCTCACCCAGGCCGAACTGCGCTACGCCGGTGCCCTGGCTGAATACAACAACAATCTGGCCCTGCTGCGTCGCCGTACCGGCCTTGATCAGGTGGCGGTCTGTCAGCCCCCCAGCCTGCCGGCCACCAAGCAGATCCTCGACGACGTGGAGAGCGTGCCGGTGCCGCCCGAACCCCTGCAGCCCGCCTGCCAGGCCGCCATTGCCGCACGGCCCGCGTCCTGAACACGAAACCGTCCTAACGTCGGTGGTCAGCTGAACGCATCCAGCTGTCTCTTCCCTTACCTCGTCTGCTGCGCCTCGGCCTGTTCCAGGGTTGTGTGGGCTGCCTGGCCGTGATCTTCGTGGGCCTGCTCAACCGGGTGATGCTCACGGAGCTGGGCTTTCCCGGACTTCTCGTGGGCGGGGCCCTGGCCTTTGAGCAGATTGTGGCGCCATCGCGGATCCTGTTCGGCCAGATCTCCGATGCCCATCCCCTGGCTGGCCGGCATCGCACCCCCTACATCTGGATCGGCACGGCGCTGTTCTGCGGCCTGGCGGTGCTGATCGTGCCGCTGATCTTCCGGCTGCACGCCGCTCTCTCAGCCGGTGCCGGCTGGGACATCGCTCTGGGTGCAGCGGCCCTCTGTGGTCTGGCCGCCTGTTACGGCCTGGCCGTGTCGCTGGCCACCACGCCCTATCTGGCCCTGGTGATCGACTCCACCACCGAAGCGGAACGCCCGCGGGCCGTTGGCCTGATCTGGTGCCTGCTCACCGTGGGCATCGTGGCCGGTGCCATCGCCAGTGCCATCTGCCTGCGAGGGCTCGATGGGGTCACCGATCCGGCTGTGCTGCAGCCGGCCCTCACCACCTTCATGGGGCGCCTGGTGCTGGTGGTGATGGCGCTCACCCTGATCGCCACCTGGGGGATTGAGCCCAGGGGCCCGCAGTTGCAGCGCAGCCGCGCGGAGGAGCGGGAGGACGCGATCACCCTGGCGGCCGCCTGGCGCCTGATCACCTCCAGCCGTCAGGTGTTGGTGTTCTTCTGCTTTCTGATGGCCTTCACCCTGGCGGTGTTCCTGCAGGACCCGATCCTGGAGAGCTATGGGGGTGAGGTGTTCGGCATGCCCATCGCCGCAACCGCCTCCCTCAGCGCCGTCTGGGGCATCGGCACCCTGGTGGGGCTGCTGGTGGCGGGTTTCTGGCTGGTCCCGCGCCTGGGCAAGTTCGTCTGCGCCCGGCTCGGTTGCCAGCTGATTCTGGCTTCGCTGGTGCTGCTCGCGCTGGTGGGCGTCACGGCTCAGCCCCAGGCGCTGAAGGTGGTGATCTTTCTGTTTGGTCTGGCCACCGGGATCGGCACCAATGCCACCTTGGTGTTGATGCTCGATCTCACCCTGCCGGAAGTGGCTGGCACCTTTGTCGGTGTCTGGGGCCTGGCTCAGGCCTATTCCCGCGCGGCCGGCAAGGTCCTCGGGGGAGGTCTGCTGGATCTGGCGCGCACGATCAGCCCCGGCAGCGGACCGTTTCCGCCTTACGCCGCCGTGTTTCTGGTGGAAGCGGCCATTGCCGTTCTGGCTCTGGTGCTGCTCAGTGGTGTCAACCTGCGCCAGTTCCGTGAGGACACGGGCCGCAGCCTCGATCGCGTTCTTGCCGTGGAGCTCGGATGACCATCTCTCTTCCCCTGCCGATGCCCGCCGGGCTGGATGCCCTCGGTGTGCTGCTGGATCAGGTGGCCGAGCGCCAGCGCCAGGATTTCGGGCAGCTGGATTCCGAAGCCAAGGCTGATGGAAGCCTGATCACGGCCTGTGATCGCTGGAGTGACGCCACCCTGGTGGAGGGGCTTGCGCGTCTCTATCCCGGGGAGGGCGTTCTGAGCGAGGAAGGAAGCCAGAGCGTCCCCCAGTCCGAGGCGTTCTGGGTGGTGGATCCTCTCGATGGAACCACCAACTTCGCGGCAGGCATTCCCTACTGGGCCATCTCCCTGGCTCGATTTGAAGATGGAGTTCCGGTGCTGGGGGTGCTGGATGTGCCCCCCCTGCGGCAGCGGATCATCGCCATCCGCGGTGGCGGCGCCTGGCGGAAGCACAACAAGCTTGAGCCGCCATCGGCCCGCAACCAGGTTGCCGGTTGCGCCTCGCTCTGCAGCCGCTCGATCGGCGTGCTGCAGAAGCTGCCCAACCAGCGCTTCCCCGGGAAAATCCGTTTGCTGGGCGTGGCCAGCCTCAATCTGGTGAGCGTGGCCATGGGGCAGACGATCTCAGCCCTGGAGGCCACGCCCAAGATCTGGGATCTGGCGGCCGCCTGGTTGGTGCTGCAGGAGCTCAACTGTCCGATGGCCTGGCTCAGCCGTGATCCGGCCCAGCTGCGGGCCGGTGAGGATCTGTCCCAGGCCAACTTCCCAGTGCTGGCGGCCCGTGATGCCGACACCCTGGCCCTGTTCAAGCCCTGGGCCGACGCGCTCGTGTCGCCTGCTTGACACGGTTGGGGAAGG
>CAJXSQ010000011.1 GCA_913061215.1 uncultured Synechococcus sp.
CGATCACCTTCGAACCGATGTTCGAGGTCATGATGATCAGGGTGTTCTTGAAGTCCACCGTGCGGCCCTTGGAATCGGTCAGGCGACCGTCTTCCAGGAGCTGCAGCAGCAGGTTGAACACATCGGGGTGGGCCTTCTCGATCTCATCGAACAGCACCACGGTGTAGGGACGACGACGCACCGCCTCGGTGAGCTGGCCGCCTTCGTTGAAGCCCACATAACCCGGAGGCGAGCCGATCAGCTTGCTCACCGTGTGGCGCTCCATGAACTCCGACATATCGAGGCGGATCATGGCCTCTTCGCTGCCGAAGAAGTAGGCCGCCAGCGATTTGGTGAGCTCGGTTTTGCCCACACCGGTGGGGCCGGAGAAGATGAAGCTGGCGATCGGGCGATTGGGGTTCTTCAGGCCCACGCGGGCGCGGCGGATGGCGCGCGACACCGCCTTCACCGCTTCGTCCTGACCGATCAGGCGCTGGTGGAGGGTTTCCTCCATGTTCAGCAGCTTGGCCGATTCGCTCTCGGTGAGCTTCTGCACCGGCACGCCGGTCCAGGAGGCCACGATCTGAGCGATGTCCTCCTCGGTGACCATCGGCGAGCGATCCGCGTCGGCCACAACCGGTGCCGCGGTTTCACCGGCTTCGGCTTCGGTTTCAGCCTCGTCCTTGCGGTTCTGCAGGATCGAGCGGATCTGATCGCGCAGCTCCACTTCCTTGTCGCGCAGCTCACCGGCCTTGCCGAAGTCCTGCTCGCGAACGGCCTCTTCCTTCTCCTTCTGGATCTCGCGCAGCTGCTTATCGATCTCCTTGGCTGCCGGCGGCAGCTTGGAGTTCATCAGGCGCACGCGGCTGCCGGCTTCATCGATCAGGTCGATCGCCTTATCGGGCAGGAAGCGGTCGGAGATGTAGCGATCGCCGAGGGTGGCAGCGGCCACCAGGGCCTCATCAGCGATCTTGAGCCGGTGGTGGGCTTCGTAACGCTCCTTCAGACCCCGCAGAATCTCGATCGTGTCCTCCACGGAGGGCTCACCCACCTGCACCGGCTGGAAGCGACGCTCCAGCGCTGCATCACGCTCGATGTGCTTGCGGTATTCATCCAGGGTGGTGGCACCGATGCATTGCAGTTCACCGCGGGCCAGGGCCGGCTTGAGGATGTTGGCGGCATCGATGGCGCCTTCGGCGGCGCCGGCGCCGATCAGGGTGTGCACCTCATCGATCACGAGGATCACGTTTCCGGCACCCCGGATCTCCTCCATGATCTTCTTGAGGCGCTCCTCAAACTCACCGCGATACTTGGTGCCGGCCACGAGCAGGCCGATATCGAGGGTGAGAACGCGCTTGTCCTCCAGGATGTCCGGCACATCGCCGGCGTTGATGCGCTGGGCCAGGCCTTCGGCGATGGCGGTTTTGCCCACGCCGGGCTCGCCGATCAGCACCGGGTTGTTCTTGGTGCGGCGGCCCAGGATCTGGATCACCCGCTCGATCTCATGCTGGCGGCCCACCACCGGGTCGAGCTTGCCGTCGGCGGCCTGCTGGGTGAGGTTGCTGCCGAATTCATCGAGGGTGGGGGTCTTGGTGGAGCCCTTGCTGCCGCCACCACCGCTGGCCACCTCGGCGGTTTCGCCGAGCATGCGGATCACCTGGGTGCGCACCTTGGCGAGGTCCACCCCAAGGTTTTCCAGCACCCGGGCCGCAACGCCTTCGCCTTCGCGGATCAGGCCGAGCAGCAGGTGCTCGGTGCCGATGTAGTTGTGCCCGAGTTGCCGCGCCTCTTCCAGCGACAGCTCCAGCACCCGCTTGGCTCTGGGTGTGAACGGGATCTCAACGGCCACGAAGCCGGAGCCGCGGCCGATGATCTTCTCCACCTCAACGCGGGCGTCCTTGAGGTTCACGCCCATCGACTTGAGCACCTTGGCGGCCACGCCGGTTCCTTCACCGATCAGGCCCAGCAGGATCTGCTCGGTGCCCACGAAGTTGTGGCCGAGGCGGCGGGCCTCTTCCTGGGCCAGCATGATCACCTTGATGGCCTTCTCGGTAAACCGCTCGAACATGGGCGGGGCCTGATGCGTGTACCACCAACTTATCAGGGTTGGCCCGGTGGGTGTGGCGACCGGCGGGGATCCGCGAAAACCATTGGCCCAGCAAGGATCTAGGCGCTGCGTTTCAACAATTGAATCGAGCCAGATTGCCGGTTGTTCGCATCAGGAATGGGCGGCAATCCGAACCTCTTCCAGGTTCTGTAAATCCATCCATTGGATCAGGGCATCGTCGCCGTTGCGGTAGTAAGCGCGACGGACGCCCGCGGTGCTGAAGCCGCAGCGGTGATAGAGGGCCACAGCCGCCGCATTCACGGCGCTCACCTCCAGGGTGGCGCGGGCCGCACCCTGCGCCTTCCCCTCGATCAGAAGCGCCTGCAGCACCTGCCATCCAAGCCCCCGGCGCCGCTGCGGGGGATCCACCGCCACAGCTGTGATCTGCAGCTCATCGAGCACCAGCCAACCGCAGGCCATGGCCTGGAGCCGTCCGCCGTCGATCAGCCCCAGGCAGGGACGCTGCGCTTCGCTGAGCTCGCGGCCCCATTGCTCACGGGTCCACAGCCCGCCGAGGGCCCGTTGATCGAGCCGCCAGCAATCCTCGAGCTGAGCCGGTTGGAGCAGGATCGGGACCGGAACGGTGCGCGGCGGCATCTCTGTCTCAGCAGACACCGGCCTGCTGCGGGGGTCTTCATAGGATCGCCCGATGACCAGCACCAGCGCCCCCGCTCCTGCAGCGGTTGATCCCGCCGCCCTGCGGCCCTACGAAAGCGATCGCGACAGCGCCAGCCCCAATCGCAACCTCACCCCTGTCACCACCGCCATCGACCCGGAAGGGCGTCTGGTGGTGGGCGGTTGTGCGCTCAGCGAGCTCGCCCGCCGCTACGGCACACCGTTGTATGTGCTGGATGAAGCCACCCTGCGCGGCACGGCCCAGGCCTATCGCCAGGCGCTCGCCAGCCATTACCCCGGCGAGGCTCTGGCTCTCTACGCCTCGAAGGCCAACAGCAGCCTGGCGATCACCGCTGTGGTGGCCTCCGAAGGGCTCGGGCTGGATGCGGTGTCCGCCGGTGAGCTGCTCACGGCGGTGCAGGGGGGCATGCCGCCGGAGCGCATCGTGTTCCACGGCAACAACAAAAGTGCCGAAGAGCTGCGCCTGGCGGTGGATCTGGGTGTGACCGTGGTGGCCGACAACTGGCTGGACCTCGAGCAGCTGGCGGCGCTGGCGCCGGCTCAGCCCGTGCGCCTGATGCTGCGCTTCACCCCCGGCATCGAATGCCACACGCACGAGTACATCCGCACCGGCCACCTCGACAGCAAGTTCGGCTTCGACCCCGACCAGCTGGAAGGGGTGCTCCAGCACCTGAAGGCCTGCAGCTGGGCCCGGGTCACCGGTCTGCACGCCCACATCGGCTCCCAGATCTTTGAGCTCCAGCCCCACCGGGATCTGGCCGGCGTGATGGCGGATGCGCTCAAGCTGGCCCGCGATCTCGGCCATCCCGTGAGCGATCTCAACGTGGGTGGCGGCCTCGGCATCCGTTATGTGGAGAGCGACGATCCGCCGTCGATCGAGGCCTGGGTGCGCACGGTGGCCGAAGCGGTGGCTGCGGCCTGCCGCGAGCGCAATCTCGAGCTGCCCCGGCTGCTGTGCGAGCCCGGCCGCTCCCTGGTGGCCACCGCCGGCGTGACCCTCTACAGCGTGGGCAGCCGCAAGCAGATCCCCGGGATCCGCACCTATCTCTCCGTGGATGGCGGCATGAGCGACAACCCGCGGCCGATCACCTACCAATCCCTCTACACCGCCGTTCTGGCGGACCGTCCGGAGGCGGAGGCCACCGACACGGTCACCCTGGCGGGCAAGCACTGTGAGTCGGGCGACGTGCTGCTCAAGGATCTGGCGCTGCCGCCCACCACCAGCGGCGATGTGCTGGCGGTGTTCGCCACGGGCGCCTACAACGCCTCGATGGCCTCCAACTACAACCGCATCCCGCGCCCCGCCGCGGTGATGGTGGCGGATGGCCAGGCCGACCTGGTGCAGCGGCGCGAACAGCCGGAAGAGCTGCTGCGCTACGACGTGCTGCCCGAGCGCCTGCGGCCGGTAGCCTGATGGGCGCTTGCTGAGGGTGTTCGGGGTGTTGGCGGGAATCCAGCTGGGAGCTGTGCTGGATCTCCTGCTCGCCACCGCCCTCGGCATGGTGCTTCTGGCCCGTGTCAACGAACCCCGCACCCTCTGGCTGCTGCGGGGCTACCTCACGCTGGTGGCGCTGGCCTGGGTGGTGCAGCGCTACGCCAACCTGCCGCTCACCAGCAAGCTCATCGATGCCCTGGTGATGGCCTGCAGCCTCGCCCTGGCGATCCTCTGGCAGGGGGAACTGCGCCGGCTGATGGAGCTCCTGGGCACCGGTCGGCTCGATGTGCTCTTCGGCAGTCAGCGGGCCGACAAGCTGGCCTCCGGCTCGGTGGCGGTGCTCAGTGAGGCCGCCGGCCGTCTCTCGCAGCTGCGGCGGGGCGGGCTGATCGTGGTGGATCTGGGCAGCGATCTCCGTCCGGAGGACTTCCTCAATCCGGGCATCGCCCTCGATGCCCAGCTCTCCACCGATCTGCTGCTCAATCTGTTCGCCGTGGATACCCCACTGCACGATGGGGCGGTGCTGGTGAAGGGCAATCGCATCCTGTCGGCGGGGGTGATCCTGCCCCTGTCGCGCCAGGGGCTCAACCGCTACGGCACCCGTCACCTGGCGGCCCTCGGCATCACCGAACGCTTTGATCGCTGCCTCTGCATCGTGGTGTCGGAGGAAACCGGCACCCTCTCGATGGCGCGCCAGGGGCGGCTGGAGCGGCCGATCACCAGCAGCCGGCTGCAGGAGCTGCTCGGCGAATCCCTGGCCCAGAGCGCCAAGCCAGCGGCCAAGGGGGCTGGGCGTAGCGTGGCCGTGGATAAGGCCGAGCCGCAAGCATGAGTCGCTCCCTGGCGGCCGCTACCACTGTCCAGGGGGATCGACCGTCCCGCTCGCTGCTGCCTGCCAGCCTGGATCCATCCCGGCTGCCCGCCCATGTGGCGGTGATCATGGATGGCAACGGCCGCTGGGCCAGCCAGCGCAAACTGCCGCGGGTGATGGGCCACCGCGAGGGCGTTGAAGCGCTGAAGCGCACCCTGCGCCTCTGCAGCGACTGGGGCATCCGTGCGCTCACGGCCTATGCCTTCTCCACCGAGAACTGGAGCCGCCCCGGCGAGGAGGTGAGCTTCCTGATGACGCTGTTCGAGCGGGTGCTGGCGCGGGAGCTGCAGGCCCTGGAGCAGGAGCAGGTGCGCATCCGTTTCCTCGGGGATCTCGAGCAGCTGCCCAGTGGGCTGCAGCAGCTGATCACCGATGCCACCAACCGAACGGCGGACAACACCGGCATCCACTTCAATGTGTGCACCAACTACGGGGGGCGGCGCGAGCTGGTGCGGGCCTCACGGCGGCTGGCGGAACAGGTGGCCCGCGGCGAGCTCGATCCGGCGGCGATTGATGAGCAACGCTTCGCAGCGGAGCTGTTCACCGCCGGAGAGGTGGATCCTGATCTGCTGATCCGCACCAGCGGTGAGCAGCGCATCAGCAACTTCCTGCTCTGGCAGCTGGCCTATGCCGAGCTGCACATCACCGATGTGCTCTGGCCCGACTTCAACGAAGCGGCGCTCACCGCCGCTCTGCTCGATTACCAGAGCCGCCAGCGCCGTTTCGGCGGCGTTGAGCCCCACGCTTCCCGATGACGCCCCACGCCTTGACCACTCCCGACCTGCCGGTGCGCTGCGATTGGACCACGGCCGAGATCCAGGCCTTGCTGGAGCTGCCCTTGATGGATCTGCTCTGGCAGGCCCAGGCGGTGCATCGCCAGGCGAACCCCGGCTACCGGGTGCAGCTGGCTTCACTGCTCAGCGTGAAAACCGGCGGCTGCGAGGAGGACTGCGCCTACTGCCCCCAGTCGATGCATCACAGCAGTGATGTGGCCGGGCGGCCCGAGCTGGAGGTGGAGCCGGTGCTGGCGCGGGCCCGGGCCGCGAAGGAGGCTGGAGCCCATCGCTTCTGCATGGGCTGGGCCTGGCGCGATATCCGCGACGGCGCGCCGTTCGAGGCGATGCTCGCCATGGTGCGCGGGGTGCGCGAGCTGGGGATGGAGGCCTGCGTGACCGCCGGCATGCTCACCGACAGCCAGGCCGAGCGCCTGGCGGAGGCCGGGCTCACCTCCTACAACCACAACCTCGACACCAGCCCCGAGCACTACGACCGGATCATCAGCACCCGCACGTTTCAGGAGCGGCTGGAAACCCTGCAGCGGGTGCGCCGCGCCGGGATCTCGATGTGCTGCGGCGGCATCATCGGCATGGGCGAAACCCTCACCGACCGCGCTTCGCTGCTGCAGGTGCTCGCCACGATGAACCCCCATCCCGAGAGCGTGCCGATCAATGCGCTGGTGGCGGTGGAGGGCACCCCGCTGGAGGAGCAACCTCAGGTGGATCCGCTGGAGCTGGTGCGCATGGTGGCGGTGGCACGCATCCTGATGCCCCACAGCCGCGTGCGCCTCAGCGCCGGCCGCGAAACGATGAGCCGCGAGGGCCAGGTGCTCTGCCTGCTGGCGGGCGCGGATTCGATCTTCTATGGCGACACGCTGCTCACCACCGGCAACCCGGATGTGGCAGCGGATCAGGAGCTGCTCGCGGCTGCCGGTGTGACCCCCTGGCAGGAGGCCGTGGCGGCGTGAGTGTGCAGGTGGCCGCCTTCTATGGCTTCACAGCCATGGCGGAGCTGCCGGCGCTGCAGGCGGAGCTGCGCGCTCTGGCCGAGGCCGGTGGCGTGCGCGGCACGATCCTGCTGGCGGAGGAGGGGGTGAACGGCACGATCAGCGGGCCGGAAGCCGGCGTGCAGGCGGTGTTGGCACGGTTGCGGCAGCTGCCGGGGCTGGCCGGCCTGGAGGCCAAGTTCAGCCAAGCGCCGCAGCAGGCCTTTCACCGGCTCAAGGTGCGGCTCAAGCGCGAGATCGTCACGATGGGCTGCCCCACCGTGAAGCCGGCTGAGCAGGTGGGCACTTATGTGCCGCCGCAGCAGTGGGATGCCCTGATCCGCGATCCCGATGTGCTGGTGGTGGACACCCGCAATGCCTATGAGGTGGCGGTGGGCAGCTTTGAAGGAGCGATCGATCCCGGCACCAGCAGCTTCCGCGAGTTTCCGGCCTGGGTGGAGCGGGAGCTGCGCCCCCTGGTGGAGCAGCGCCAACCCAAAGCGATCGCCATGTTCTGCACCGGTGGGATCCGCTGCGAGAAGAGCACGGCCTATCTGCTCCAGCAGGGTTTCGAGCATGTGCACCACCTGCAGGGCGGCATCCTGCGTTATCTCGAGGAGATGCCCGAGCAGGGCAGCAGCTGGAACGGTGAGTGCTACGTGTTCGACCAGCGGGTGAGCGTGAACCACCGGCTTGAACCCGGGAGCTACAGCCTCTGCCACGCCTGCGGCCTGCCGCTCTCCCCCGCCGATCGCGAGCATGGGGCGTACCGCGAAGGCGTGAGCTGCCCCCACTGCATCGATCGCTTCAGCGATGGCGATCGCGAACGTTTCGCCGAGCGCCAGCGTCAGATGCAGTTGGCGCGCCGCCGCGGTGGGCAGCACATCGGGGCCGCCATGCCAGCAACGTCGACCCCAGGGGCCTGAGTCAGCGCAAGCAACCGTGCAGCCCATCCTCTACAGCTTTCGCCGCTGCCCCTATGCGATGCGGGCCCGCCTGGCCCTGGCGGCAGCAGGCCTGCGCCCCGGGCTTGATCTGCAGCTGCGGGAGATAGCCCTCAAGGCCAAGCCGCCGGAGCTGCTGCAGGCCTCCCCCAAGGCCACGGTGCCTGTGCTGGTGCAGCCGGATGGTGCGGTGATCGAGGAAAGCCTGGCCGTGATGCACTGGGCGCTCGAACAGGCCGATCCGCTGGGCTGGTGGCACGGCTGGAGTGCTGGCGATCAGGCCGTGATGCAGGCGCTGATCGCCGAGAACGACGGCCCGTTCAAACACCACCTGGATCGCTTCAAGTATCCGGATCGCTACCCAGGGGAGACGGCTGAACCCCATCGCCGGGAGGCACTCGCCATCCTGCGGCGCTGGAGCGAGCACCTCGCCGGCGGCGGTTGGTTGCTCGGGGATCGTGCTGCGCTGGCGGACTGGGCGTTGCTGCCGTTCGTGCGCCAGTTCCGCCTGGCTGATCCGGCCGGTTTTGACGGCGAGCCTGGGCTGGCGCCGCTGCAGGCCTGGCTGGCTCGCTTTCTGGGGTGCCCGGAGCTGGCGGCGGTGATGGAGCCCCCCTGGGCGGAGCGCAGCCCCTGGCGTTCGCCGGGCTGGCTCTATCACCTGGCCCTGCGCCCGGAGTGGAACGCCGCCCGAGGCGAGGGCAGCTACCGCCGCTCCACCCGCGGCCAGAGCCTGGAGGAGGTGGGCTTCATCCATCTCAGCGCTGCGCATCAGCTGGAGGCCACCGCCCGGCGGTTTTACGCCGATGTGCCCCCTGGTGAGCTGCTGTTGCTCACGATCGATCCTCAGCGTCTGGCAGGCGCTGGCCTGGAGGTGCGCCAGGAGCCGGCGCCGGGCAGCGGTGAACGGTTCCCTCACCTGTACGGGCCCCTGCCGCTGGAGGCGGTGCTGCTGGCCCAACCTTTTCTGGCGCCATGACCCTGCCCACCCTGGCCGACATCGAGCAGCTGGCCGCGGCGCGCGGGTTGCTGTTGCGCCTGCAGGTGCGGCGGGTGCTGGTGGTCACCACCGTGCGGGTGGTGGTGGCACGGCCGCGCGAAGGGCAGGCACCACTGCTGCTCGGAGAGCTGAAGGGCTGGGCGCTGCCTTTGCCGGATGGCCTTCAGCTCGACACGATGCGTGTTCAGGGGCCGCAGACCCAGGGGGTGGGGGCGTTGATCTGGGCCGCCACCTTTGCCTGGGCCCTGGAGACGACGCCCTGCCGCAGCGCCCGGCTGCTGGCCATCCGCGACAACGACCAGCAGCACCGCCGCCTGGTGCGCTACTTCAAGCGGCTGGGTTTTGAACCCATCCGCGACGTGGGCGCCGCCGCCGCCGACCTGCCGCTGCGCCTGGTGTGGGGCGGAGCGGGGTTACTGATGCGGGGCGATTGCCAGGCGGGTCTGGAACGGAGTTGGCGCAGCCTGGGTCTTCAGCCCGGGATATAGCCCGGATACCCCGGCTCCAATACGGTCATCGGGGGCTGACCCGGAGGGGTGATGAAAAGGTCCATCAGCTTCACATCGCTACCACTGAAGTTCGATGCCGACATCATCGTGTTGGCTGGCATGTAGTAGTAATGCCCCGTGGGGTTGAACGTGTTGGTATAGCCCTCCACGAAATCCGTGATACCGCCATTCTTGCCGCGCATCACGAAGGTGATCCCGCCACTTTCATGAACATGGATCCCGGCTCGCGTGCCATTCAGGCGCGTGCCCTTATTTACGTGGATCTCCAGCGTGTCTGTCGTTTCGTGAAGAAGCTCTTTGCCATTGGGGTATGGCTGCAGCTTACCCGGTAAAGGAGCGTAATTGAGCTCTGTTGCCGGCTTGCTCCAGCCACTGGGTTCGAAATCGGGGTTCTCTTTATAGAACGTGTTTTCAATCGTTTTGAACAGACCAGTGATCTTGTCGACGGATAAGGGCTTCTGCTTCCAGAGGCGGCGAACCGTGCGCTGGTTCGCTTTACTCAGATCGCTGATGCTGTTGGAGTGACTCAAGCTTGATCGAAGGACTCTCTCGATCAGGTTAGGCCGGCCAGGTGATTGCGCCAGCGTGATAACTGCTGCGCACCAGCGGGCCTGAGCGCACATCGGCAAAGCCGAGCTCTCTGGCGATCGCGGCGAGTTGGTCGAACTCAGCGGGTGTCCAGTAGCGATCCACAGGGATGTGCGCCAGCGATGGGCGCAGATATTGCCCCAGCGTGAGGCGTTGACAGTCCACGGTGCGCAGATCGTGCAGCGTTTGCACCACCTCCTCAAACGTTTCACCGAGGCCGAGCATCAGGCCGCTCTTGGTGGGGATCCGGGGCGCCAGCTCGCGGGCGGCGGCGAGCAGTCCCAGGGAGCGGCGGTAGGTGGCGCCGCGGCGCACCTCGCCCTGCAGGCGCTGCACCGTTTCGAGGTTGTGGTTGAAGCACACCGGCTCTGCTGCGAGCACGGTTGCCAGCCGTTGGCGTTGGGCGGCGATCGCCTCGCTTTCATCGCGGTGGCCGCCCCAGAAGTCGGGCGTGAGCACCTCAATGGCGATCAGCGGATTGCGCCGCCGGATCGCCGCCATCGCGGCGGTGAACAGCCCGGCACCGTGGTCGGCCAGGTCGTCGCGGGCAACGGCGGTGAGCACCACATAGCGCAGCCCCATGGCCTCAACGGCCTCGGCCACCCGCTCGGCTTCACCAGCATCAAAAGGGGTGGGCGCCTGGCCTTTCTCCACCTGGCAGAAGGCGCAGCTGCGGGTGCAGATCGGGCCGCCCAGCAGGAAGGTGGCGGTGCCGGCGGCGTAGCACTCGCCCCGATTGGGGCAGCGGCCCTCCTCACAGATGGTGTGCAGCCGCTGCTGCTTCACCACCGCCTGCACGGCTTCAAGGTCGCTGGCGTTGCCGATCGGCGAGCGCAGCCAGGCGGGCAGGCGCTCCCGCGGCGCCGTGGCGCTGTAGCGGCTGGTGCTGCGCTGAGAGGAACTCACGGGTCGCTACTCCATCCGCCGCCGCCCTTCCAGGGCCCGCGCCAGGGTCACCTCATCGGCATATTCCAGTTCGCTGCCCACCGGCAGGCCATAGGCGATGCGGCTCACCTGGGTGAAGGGTTTGAGCAGCCGGGCCAGGTAGAGGCTGGTGGTATCGCCTTCCACCGATGGCGTCAGCGCCAGGATCACCTCGCTGATGCCGTCGCGGTCCACCCGCTCCACCAAAGGCTGGATCTGGAGCAGCTCCGGGCCCACCCCATCCATCGGCGAAATCAGCCCGCCGAGCACGTGATAGCCGCCTTTGAATTCACGGGTGCGCTCCAGGGCCAGCAGGTCGCGCGAGTCGGCCACCACGCACAGCACACCGGTGTTGCGCTGCTCATTGCGGCAGATCTCGCACAGCGGATCGGCGGAGAGGTGATAGCAGCGCTGGCACTGACCCACCTGGCTGCGGGCTGCCAGCAGGGCATCAGCGAAGGCCTGGATCTGCTCGCTCGGCTGGCGCAGCAGATGCAGGGCCAGGCGTTGCGCCGTGCGCGGACCGATGCCCGGCAGTCGCTCGAACTGATCGATCAGTCGGGCCAGGGGGCGGGTGAAGCCGCTCAGGGCGCTGCCTTCAGCTGGGCGGAATCTAGGGCGGCTCGGCCGCGGCAGCGGGCCAGAATGCCTGCAGCCCGTGCCTTTGCTCCGCCGCATGTCGCAACCGGTTTCCCGCCCGAGCTTCCGCCGGCCCTCGATCACCACCGCGCTGGCGCTGCTGCTGGCCGTGGTGCTCAGCGCCTGCAGCGCCGCTGCGGCCGGCCTCAACTCCTATCAGAGCCCGGATGGGCGCTACGCCTTCCTCTATCCCACCGGCTGGACGCGGGTGCAGGTGAGCGACGGCCCCCAGGTGGTGTTCCACGACCTGATCAATGCCGATGAAACCCTGAGCCTGGTGGTGTCGGATGTGAACAGCACCAACAACCTCGAAAACCTGGGCAGTGCCGTGGCTGTGGGCGAGAAGCTGCGCCGGGTGGTGATCGCACCCGAGGGCAGCGGCCGCGAAGCGGAGCTGGTGGAAGCCAGCGAGCGTGAGGACGGCGGCCGCACCTTCTACGACCTCGAATACACCGTGCACCTCAACGACCGTGATCGCCACGAGCTGGCCACGGTGGTGGTGGATCGCGGCCGGCTCTACACCTTTGCTGCCAGCACCAACGAGGTGCGCTGGCCCCGGGTGGAAGGCCTGTTTCACCAGGTGATCAGCTCCTTCACCCTGCGCATCTGATGCAGGACAGGCCCGCCGGCGTGGTGGGTGTCGCGATCGTGGGCGGAGGGCTGGCCGGATCGCTGCTGGCCCTGGCCCTGCGTGAGCGCGGTGTGGCGGTGACGCTGATCGATGCCGCGTTGGCTGGTGCGCCTGACGCTGCCCCCTGCAGCGCCACAGCCATCAGTTATGGCGCCCTGCCGGGCTGGCCGCTCGCCAACACCGGCCTGGCTCGCCTGGCGGCGCAGGCGTCCCGGCACTGGCGCCGGCTGCAGCGCCGCCATGGCCCGCTGGGCTGGCAGCCCCGAGCGCTGCGGCTGCAGGGCCCCAACCGGGCGCTGGCTGGCTTCAGCCGGCTTGGCCTGCTGCCGTTCTCCCAGGTGGATACGGCCGTTTTCACGGCCCGGATGCCCGCGCTGCTGCTTCAGGCGGGTGTGCAGCTGCGGCCAGCGCAGGTGCGGGCCCTGAGTGGCGCTGCGGATGGCTGGAGGCTGGAGCTCACGGATGGCTCCTTGTGCACAGCGCCGCAGGTGGTGCTGGCCGCCGGTGCCCGCTGCCGCCAGCTCTGGCCGGCACTGCCGGCGCGGCTGCGCAGCAGCTGGGCCACCGTGCTTGAGCTGGGTGCTTTCCCCCCCTCGCAGGGACCGCCCGCAGCCTGGTTGCCGCAGGCCTTCACGCGGCTGGGGCTGGAGCGCCGGGCCGCTTCGCTGGCGCAGCCCGAATGGGTGGTGGATCCGGGCCTGGTGCCCTGGGGATCCGGAGCCTTGTTGGGGCAGCACACCTGGATGGGTGCCGAGCTGGCTCTCACGCCCCCACCAGACAGCGCCACCTGCGAGCAGCAGCTGCGCCAGGGCCTCAGCGGCACCGCCTGGAGCCAGGCAGCCGGGGTGGTGCGCCAGGCGCCGGTGGCCTTCTGCAGCAGCGGCGGACCGCTGGTGGGGCCGGTGGCGCAGGCGCCGGGGTTGTGGCTGTTCACGGGCTTCAGCGCTGCCTTCAGCCAGGTGCCCGTGCTGGCGCCGCTCCTGGCCGCGGTTGTGGCTGGAGCGTCGGCGCCGGCGCAGCAACAGCTGAAGCAGCTGGGCGTGTGGCCTGCAGGGGGCTGACAGCTGCAACAGATTCCTGCAAGCTGGCGCCCATGACCCAGGCCACCCCCACCGCTGATGCGCCCTGGTACCGGCGACGGGCCGAGCAGCTGCGTGAGCGTTGGAACGGCCTGAGCGATCACAACCAGGTGGGTGTGTGCCTGGCGGGGGTGACGGGCACGGTGGTGCTCTGGGCCCTGTTCTGGCCGGTGCCCACCGAGGTGAAGGGCACCGGGGTGCTGATTTATCCCGATAACGCCGGCCTGCTCAATGCCCGCTCCGGCGGCCAGGTGCGGGAGGTGTACGTGAAGGTGGGCCAGCGGGTGAAGCGCGGCCAGGTGCTGATGCAGCTCTACCTGCCGGTGCTCGAGCGCCAGCTGCAACAACAGCGCGGCAACCTGCGCCAGCTGGAGCGCCACAACGAGAAGCTCGACTACCGCGACGCCCAGCGGCTGCTCACCGAGAAGCGGGCGCTGGACACAGCGCTGGCCAAATTCTCCGACGACCGTCGCCGTTACGGCGAGCTGCAGTCGACGTATTCCAGCAAGTTGAACAATCTCAACTGGCTGGCCCAGCGCGAAGTGGTGGCACCGCTCTCCTCCGAGGTGGTTTCGGCGGAGCAGGGGCTCACGAGCACCAGCGTGAACCTCGACGACGTGAAGATCAACGAGAGAAACGTCGTCACCAACTACCAGCAGGTGAAGCTCAACATTGAGACGCAGGCCCTGCAACGCCGCTACCAGATCGACGATCTCAAGCGCGAGATCGAGGTGACGGAAGCCAAGATCGCCTACGACGGCAAGGTGCACGCCGAACGCGATGGCACGGTGCTCGACCTGCAGGTGATCCCCGGCCAGACCGTGAGCACCGGCCAGCGGCTGGGCACGATCGGCCGGCCGGAGCAGCCCAACGCCAAGGATCGGCCCCTGAAAGCCGTGGCCTACTTCCAGCCCGCCGACGCCCGCCGCCTGCCGCTGGGGCTGCCGGTGGAGGTGGTGCCCCTGTGGAAGCAGCGGGGCCGTTTCGGCGGCATCGTGGGCAAGGTGAACCAGGTGCTCACCCTGCCGGCCACCGAGGACGACATCTCCACCACCATCGGCAACCCCCAGCTCGCCAAGGAGCTCACCAAGAACGGCCCGGTGATGCGCAGCGAAATCGAGCTCGAACGCGACCCCCGCAGCATCGATGGCTATCGCTGGACCCTCTCCGGTGGCAGCGGCGTGTTCCCGATCCGGGAAGGACTCACCATCGCCACCCACGCCTACGTGGAATGGCGCTCGCCGATCACCTATGTGATCCCAGGCCTGCGCTCGCTCACCGGCGGCTACCGCACCCCCTGGATCGACCTGCGCTGGAACCGGCCTTTCCTGCGCCAGCCCGACACCATCCAATGACGCCGCGCCTGCCCCCCATCCGCAATCAACTGCTGCGCCAGGAGCTGCCCTGGCTGGTGAGCGAGGTGGTGCTGCTACTCATTCTTTTCAATGCCAACCCGCCGGAACTGTGGTTCTGGCTGGTGGTGCTGGTGGTGGTGTTGCTCTATCGGATCGAGCGCTGGTGGTCGTCGCGGCCCAGCGCCTGATCGCTCAGCTCACGATCGCCTGCCACTGGCGCTCGGTGAAGTCCATGGTGTGATCGATGCGGTTCAGCACCAGCAGGCGTGCCGCCACCCGCTCCAGCTGCTCCGGGGTGAGCGCATCGAAGCGATCCCTGGATGCGGCGCTGTGCAGCCCCTCCAGCGCCAGGCTGGGCCTCGGTTCACCCGGGGGCGGAAGCAGCTGGGTGGAGCTGCGCAACACCTCCTGCCAGCGCAGGAGGCGCTGGGCCACGGCGCTGCTGAAGCGCAAGGCCGTGTCGTGCTCCTGCTCCAGCCCCCAGGCCTGCCACTGGGGATCGGGCAGGCGGCGCAATTCATCGAGATCAAGGATCAAGGCTTCACAGGCCTGATCGAGCAGAACCCACATCCGCGCCACGGGATGGCGATCCGCCAGGGGGCCCAGTTCCACCAGTGCTGCCTTGCGCTGCTCGCGCAGCGCCAGCAGTGTGTCGCGCAGACGGCGCACCTCCTGGGTGAGGCTGCGGCGCCGTTCGCTCTGGGGCGTTTGTTCGATGTAGTTCTGCAGGGTGGTGCCCAGATCCACCAGCAGCTGCAGCAGGCCCTGGCGTTGCTGGATGCGGGCACGGGAGGGCCAGAACAGCCGCAGGCTCAGCAGCGCCATGATCACGCCGAAGGCCGTCCAGATCAGGCGCAGCGGAATCCAGCTCTCGAACTGCTGCTCATGCAGCAGCCAGCCCATGATCACCACGAAGCAGCACACCGTGTAGCCCACGGTGAGGCGCAGCGAACCCGCGAGCAGCCGTGCCAGCAGCAGCGCCAGGGGCAGGGCCACGAACAGGGGCAGATGCGGCCCCCAGGCTTCGTAGCCGAAGTACACCACGATCGCTCCCAGCGCGGTGCCGATCAAGCGTTGACGGCCCAGTTCCAGCGTGTTGCCGAAGTTGCCCACGGTGACGCTGAGCACCGCCAGGGAGGCATACAGGGCGAACGCCAGCCCGGTGAGGCTGGCGAAGCCGTTCACCACCGCCACGGTGAACGCCAGGCGCAGGGTGTCGCGCAGCGCAGGGCTGATCATCAGGCCGCACGCCCCATCCGCTGGATCGCCTCCTGCAGCAGGCGGCGGCTATGGAGCAGATCCTGCAGCTGCTCGCTCTGCTGGGCGATGGCCAGCAGCAGCGGTTTCGGAGCCTGCAACGCCTCAGCTTCTGCGATCCAGCGGCCAGGGGCGCTGGGCCGGTCCCGGGGCCCCGGCTCGGCGCTGGACAAACCCAGGGCGATCGTCTCCAGGGTGTTGAGCAACAGCCGCTGGTGGCTCGAGGGGGGCAACGGTGCCTTCAGCTGCAACAGCAGCGGCTCGAGCAGCTTCCACTGGCGCAGCAGCTGCCGCCAGATCGCCCCGGTCTGGGCCCAGCGGGCGGTGAGCCGCCGCTGCAGCCGGGAGGCACTGCCGCCGCGGCCTTGCTCGCGCAGTTGCTGCAGCAGCAGGATCTGGGGCAACAGGGCCTGAGAGCTCAGCGGTGCGGGGGCCTCTCCGCCATCGATCAGCCAGCGGCGCAGCTGCTCCACCTGCTGGCTGAACTGCCGTGCGAGCCGTGCATCCAGGGCAGGCAGCTCCTGCAGCGGGCGCCGGGGCCAGAACACCCAGGTGGCCACCAGCGCCGCGGCGATGCCCACCACCACAGCGAAGGCCAGATCAAAGATCAGCGCCCAGTTGAAGTGCTTGCCATAGCCGATCACCTCCAGCGACCAACAGCCGATGTAGCCCATCCCCACACCCTTCGGCAGGCCGAGGCCACGCACCAGCACCCCCGTCACGAGCAGACCGATGGCGAGCACCAGCCAGCCGCTGGAGATCTGGTGCAGCACCACCGCAGTGAGGATGCCGATCAGGGCCCCACCCACCTGCTGGCTCACCGTGCGGGCGGGAACCAGGTCGTTCTCGTTGATGAACACCACGGCCATCGCCAGGGCCAGCACCAACACCCCGCTGCGGCCGGCCCAGAGCATCACACCGATCGCCAGGCTGGCCGCCAGCCAGGTGCGCAGGCTGTTGCGCCAGAGCGGAGTGAGGGCAGCCAAGGTCAGGGGGCGGAGCTCGAGAGCTGCAGCTGCAATTGCGGCTGGATCGGCTGATCGGGGTCGCGCGGCATCGGCAGCAGCTCCTTGAGCAGCCGCGCGTAGGTGACGTTCACATTCACCGTGGCATTGAGCCGCTGCACCAGGCTGCCGATCAGCCGGTCCTGGGTGATCGACACGTCCAGTTCACTGGAGAGGCCGGTGAGGTAGCGCAGGCGCACATCCCGGAACGCTTCCAGGGCGGCGGCCACACCGCGGCGGGCGGAGCTGAGCTTGGCCAGGCTGGCTTCGTGGTTGAAGAAGGCCTGCTCCAGCCGCAGGCGGATGTCGTTGCGGGTGGCGGCATACCGCTGGGCTGCAGCGGCTTCCCGCTTAGCCAGGGCGCGCGCTTCGCCGGCGGTGGTGCCGGCATCGAAGAGCAGCCAGGTCATCGTCAGGCCCACCGACCAGTCCCAGCCGTTGGTGGAGCTGAGCGGCAGGGCGGTGGAGCCGCAGCAACCACCACCGCCGAGCTCGAAATTGCCCAGGCTGGAGAGGTTGCTGCTGCCACCGGCGTTGGCGAACAGCGAGAGCTTGGGCAGCAGGCCGGCGGCGGTGGCCTGCTTCTGCCGGGCCAGGGCGGAGCGGGTGGCGAGGATCGCCTCCAGTTCCGGGTTGCCCCGGTAGGCGGCCAGCAGGCTCTGCTCCAGATCGAGGGGCCAGCGCGGCTGCACCACGATCGGGTCGCTGGCGCTGGGGGTGACCTCCGGTGGCAGGTTGAGCACCACCGCCAGGCGGCGGCGGGCCACGGCGCGATCGGCCAGGGCCTGGATCAGCGTTTCTTCATCCGAGGCCTGGATGGCGCGGCGCCGCAGCACATCCAGCCGCGGCACCAGGCCGGCCTGCTTGAGATCGAGGCTGTCCTGCAGGATCACCAGATCGTTGCGCACGTTGGCGTCGTAGACGCGCACCAGCTGCTCGCTCTGCTGCAGTTGGTAGTAGGCCTCGCTCACCTGCAGCTGCAGCGAACGCAGCTGGTTGGCGTAGGTGTTGCGCTGTTGCTCGAGCCGGTCCCGCGCGGCCTGCACCTTGGGGGTGCGGGCGAAATCGAGCAGGGCGTAGTTGAGCTGCAGGCCGCCTTCAAAGCTGCTGCTGCCGGAGGTGGCCTTCACCGAGCCGCCTTCGGGCACGCCGAACGGTCCGCCGGTGACGATGCCCTGCTGCGGGGCGGTGGAGCTGGGATTGCTGGGTGTCAGCAGACCGTTGCCATCAAACAACGGGCCAAACCCCAGGTTGTCGTTGGGCTCCAGGGAGGTTTCGGTGCTGCGGGCACGCTCGTAGCCACCGGCGGCAAAGGCGCTGATCGTGGGCCAGTAGGTGCCCATCGCCGCCTGGAAACTGGCCAGGGCGGCAGCCACCTGCTCGCGCTGGGCCTGCAGGCTGGCGCTGCCCGCGAAGGCGATCGCCAGCGCCTGCTCCAGGCTCAGGCTGGCCACATCGCCGGCCGCCAGTTGCTGAGGCGTGGGCAGATCGAGCGGTGGGGCCGGCGCGGTTTGCTGCGGCTGGATCGGCCCCTGAGCCGGCTGATTGGCCCGCAGCAGATTGGGCGGCAGCTCCGGTGTGGCGAGCACATCGCGCACCGGCGGCTCGGGTTCGGCGGGGAGCAGCTGATCGAGAGCCCGCAGTTCGGCATCGAGCTTCTGCCAGCTGCGCTCGAGCAGTTCGGTGCCCTGGGGCGTGGTGAGCGGTGCGGGAACCGCCGTGGAGAGGGGATCAGGCGCCAGCGGTGCTGCCGGCGGCGGCGCGGCCATGGCCGGTGTGCCGCACACCAGGCTGAGGGTGAGAGCGCGCCTGAGCAGTGCCACGGTGGTGCCGATCAGCGCCTGATGCGCCGTATTTTGGTGTACGAAGCTGAGCTCGGACGTTTGGGGTGTGCAGCCTTGCGCACAGCCCCGATCTGCCGTGGTTTCCCCAGCACACCAGCGATCAGGATCGCCACGTAGAGCTGGCCCACGATCGTGATGCCCGCGCTGGCGCTCACGCTGGTGAGGCTCTGCTCGTTCAGAACGGAGCTGCCCAGGGTGGTGAGGCTGCCGAAGGCGGCGCCGAGCATCTGCGGCGCATGGGCGATGGCCGCCGGCAGGTTGCTGTGGGCTGTGGCGCTGAGGTTGAAGGCGGCGGGATCCAGCACCAACAACGAATTGAGCACGATGCCGCCGGTGAAGCCGATCAGCAGGTACCCCGCGGCGGCGCCCATCAGCAGAGCGCCATTGAACACAGGCTCCTCCGCCAGAGCCGTCATCAACAGCCAGAGGATGAGCAGCATCAGCGCCAGCCACACGGCCATGTGCAGCGCGCTCAGATGCACGGCCAGCGCCGGCGCCAACAGCAGAGAGGCCTGCCAGATCAGTTCCAGGCCCGCGGCAATCAGCCAGCCCTTTTCAAGCCAGAGGCGGCGGCGGATCGCCCGTTGCAGATCGTGGTGCACCTTCTGGGGAACCACGGTGTTGCGCAGATGCGGTGTGAGCCGGTTCTGGGGCAACAGCGGCGAATCCACCAACACCCCCACGCCGCCGATCAACAGGTACACCAGGCTCACCAGCTGGGGCGCCTCCTGCAGCGGGCGCAGGCAGAGCAGGGCAACCACCTGCACCACCAACAGGCTGCGGTAGTAGTTGTGGCGCTGCCGCAGCAGTGCACTGGTGGCGGTCATCGGCGGCTCAGCTCCGGGCCATGATCGCCCGCCAGCTGCGTTCGCCATCGCGAATGGCCTGCTCCGCCTGCCGGCAGAGCTGCAAACGGGCCGCGATGCGCTGCAGGCGCTCCAGCGAGGCCTGGTTGGCGGTGGGGCTGTTCAGTTCAGCGTTGAGATCGGCCCAGCTCTGGGGCAAGGCCAGCGGCTGCGCTGGCGGTGGCGGCAGGCCGCGGCCGCCCGGGCGCTGCAGTTGTTCGCCCCAGCGTTGAATCTGGGCGGCCATGGCCCTGAGCAGATCGGCTTCGGCGCGGTGCAGGCGGGCCACCAGTTGCGGATCCCGCGAGGAGGGCACCGTGCGCTCCATCCCCCCCACCATGGTCACCAGCCTGGAGGCGGTGGCATCGAGGCTGCTCAGCAGGAGCTCGGCCGGATGTCGCTCCGGATGATTCCCCAGCTCCTGCCGCGCGGTTGGCCGCTGGCTGCGGGCGTTGTTCAGCAGCAGGCGCAGCTGGCGGAAGCTGCGGGTGGGCTCGAGGCCCGCTGCAGCTGGGCCCTGCTGGGGCTCCAGCCGTGTGGCCAGCGCCTGAAAGGTGATGCTCAGCTGCTCCATCAGGGCGCCGTAGCGGCCGAGGCAGAGCGCCACGCCGCGGGCCGGCCAGAACAGCCGCAGGCTGAGCAGGCTGAGCACCACGCCCAGGGCCGTCCAGAAGAAGCGCAGCGGAATCCAGCTGGCGAGGTTGCCCTCATGCACCAGCCAACCCATCACCACGATCATCCCGCCCACCTTGTAGCCCACCTTCAGGCCCAGGAAGCCGCCCAGCAGGCGCAGGCAACCGAGCGTGATCGCCAGCCCCACCGGCAAGGGCAGGCTGTGCAGGCACTCGTAGCCGATCAACAGCAGCACCGAGCCGAGCACGGTGCCGAGCAGGCGCTGGCGGCCCAGTTCGATCGCGGCGCCGTAGGTGCCGCTGGACACCGCCAACACCGCCAGCGCCACGTACTGGTCGTCGGGCAGACCGGTGATGCTGGCGAAGCCGTTGCCCAGGCCAGCGGTGAGGGCCGTGCGCAGCGCGTTGCGGTTGATCATCGGGGAGCGAGCCGGTTCAGGCCGCCGAGGCAGGCATGCAGCGGGCGCTGTTCTTCCGCCAGGGCCAGCAGGAGCAGCAACGGCAGCTGATGGCGCGCTGCCAGGTCCTGCCAGGCCGGGGCTGAACAGCGTGGTGTGGCACGGGGGCTGGCCTGGAGCTGCAGCAGCAGATCCTGCACCGATCGCCCGAACAGCTCGGCCTGCTTGGCCTGCTGATCAGGAATCTGCTCCATCAGCCGCTCCCAGCCGATCCAGTGGACGTGCGCCAGCTGCCAGAGCCGCAGCCGCGGCGCCCATTCGAGCCGGCGCAGTTGCAGGTGGCGCGGGCCACTGCGCTCCAGCCCCACCAGTTGCTCCATGCGCAGCAGGTCTGCGGTCAGCGGTGCCGGACTGAGCGGGGCGGGGCGCGGGCCCTCACCGTTCAGCCAGGTGTTGTAGCGCTGCAGCTGACCCTGCAGGCTGCTGCGCAGCCGCTGATCGGCGGCGCTGAGCTCCCGGAAGCTGTTGCGCGGCCAGAACAGCAGCCCCACCAGGATCGCCACCACACAGCCCACCACCGTGTCGAGCGCCCGGTTGAACACGTAGTTCCAGTTGAGCGCCACATGGCTCGGGATCATCAGAAACATGATGCTGGTGAGGCTCGCTGTGCCCAGGGCGCTCTGCCAGCCCAGCCACTGCAGGATCGGGATCATCAGCACCAGCGACACCAACACCCCGATCCAGCCGGAGAGGACCGTGTGCACCAGAAAGGTGATCAATCCGCCCGCCACGGTGCCCAGGATCCGGGCCGATGCCGCCTTGATCGTCTGATCATCGTTGTCATCCACAACGATGATTGCCGCCAGGATCGGATACCAGACAAACTCGATGCGCTCCGTCCAGACGGCGATGGTGGCCGTCACGAACACCGCCACGGACAACTTGAGGCTGTTGCGCAGCAACGGGTTCAACACGGGCCGCGGCAGCTGTCGCTGGCCAGGAGCTTATGGCCCGTTTTCCTGGAGTGCCGCTTCGCTGTGAGTTGGATCTCGGCTGCTTCACTCGATCTCGAGGTGCTGCTGCGCATGGGGCTGGCGGTGCTCTGCGGCATGGCGGTGGGCTTCAACCGCGCGCAGCATTTCCGCCACCCCCAGCCCAGCCGCCTGCGGATGCATGTGCTGGTGGGCCTGAGCGCCTGTCTGATGGTGCTGGCCGCCGGCCCTGATCTCGAGGCCCGCAGCCGTGTGATCCAGGGCGTGGCCACCGGCGTGGGGTTTCTCGGCGCCGGCGAGATCCTGGTGGACCGCCGCGGCAGCCAGGAGGACGCCACACCGCAGATTCATGGCCTCACCAGCGCGGCCTCGATCTGGTTCACCGCCGCCCTGGGGGTCACCGTGGCGGCGGCCAGCCCCCTGATGGCCATGGCGGCCCTGCTCCTGGCCCTGCTTGTTCTCTCCCGTTCCGGTCACGCCCATGGCTGACAACCTCTGGTCGCACAAACCCTGGTGGTGCCAGCCCTGGTCGATCCTGCTCACGGGCGTGGTGGTGGTGGCCGGCAGTTGGCTGCTGCTGCAGCGCTGGTGGATCAGCGCACCGCTGGCGCTGGCGGTGCTGCTCTGGTGGTGGCTGTTTCTGGTGGTGGTGCCGGCGGCCTACCGGGCTGAGGTTCAGAACACCGATCAGAACACCGAGTCGTAGCGGTCGGTGGAGGGCTCCAGCAGCGCATTGCTGGCGGGGGTGGGCCACTCCGCCTGCCAGTAGCTGATGCCGTCGCGCATGAACGGGCGGCCGGCCAGCCGTTCCGCCTCCAGCGTGGTGCCGCCCATGGCGGTGATCAGGCCGCCGATCTCCATCGGCCCGAGGTCGGTCTTCATGTCCTTGCCGGCTGCGGCGAGCAGGCCCGGCAGCCGCACCAGGCTCTCCGGCCGGGTGAGCTGATCGAACAGGGCTTTGAGCAGCAGCTTCTGGCGATCGAGCCGGCCGATGTCGCCCATCTCGTCGTGGCGGAAGCGCAGGAAGCCTTCGATGTCGCGGCCGCGCAGCACCTGGCGCCCTGGATAGAGATCGATATGCAGGCCCTGGGTGTTGTCGTTGTAAACCATGCGCTTGGGCACATCCACCTCGAGGCCCCCGAGGGCATCGCCCAGGCGACGGATCACCGAGAGGTTCACCAGGATGTGGTGCTGCACGGGGCGCCCCAGGTGGCGCGAGAGCTCCTGCTTCACGGCATCGGGGCCGCCGAAGGCGTAGAGCGCGTTGGCCTTGAGCGGCCCGAAGCGGCTGGAATCGATGTAGGTGTCGCGCGGCACCTGGGTGAGCTTGGTCACGCCGTTCTCCACCCGCAGCGTGTACATCACATCGGTGTTGCCACCGCCCACATCGGTGCCGAGGATCACCACCTCCTTGTCGCCCATGCCCGCCCAGCGGTTGAACGGGTTCACCACCTGATGGTTGGTGCCCAGGGGCGGCGGATCGAGCAGCTTGCTCAGAGGAGCGGCCAGGAGCAGGCCACCGCCGAGGCCGATGGCGATCGCCATCAGGATCGGACCGCGCTCATCGCGGGGGCGCAGGGCAATGCTCTTCAGGCCTGGACTCTTCATTCTCACAACTTATTTCATGCGTCTTGACCAAACCTTCATGACGGCTTAATCCCGGTCAGTTTCTGGGCTGGCTCACAGGCGCAGGGCCTCATCGGCCCGCAGGCCGGCCTGCACCCGCCAGAGGTTCACATAGGCGCCGGCGCTCGCCATCAGTTCCTCGTGGCTGCCGCGCTCCACGATGCGGCCCTGCTCCATCACCACGATCTGATCGGCGTGGCGCACGGTGGAGAGCCGGTGGGCGATCACCAGGGTGGTGCGCTGGGCGGTGATCAGATCGAGGGAGCGCTGGATCGCGGCTTCGGTTTCGTTGTCCACGGCCGCGGTGGCCTCATCGAGGATCAGCACCGGCGGGTTCTTGAGGATGGCGCGGGCCAGGGCGATGCGCTGGCGCTGGCCGCCCGAGAGCCGCTGGCCCCGCTCGCCCACCACCGTGTCGTACCCCTGGGGCAGGGCTTCGATGAAGCGGGCCGCTTCCGCCTGCTGCGCCGCCCGTTCGATCGCAGCGCGGGGAGCGTTGAAGCTGCCATAGGCGATGTTCTCAGCCACCGTGCCGTGGAAGAGAAACACCTCCTGGCTCACCAGGCCGATGGCGCGGCGCAGATCAGCCAGCCGCAGCTGCTGGATCGGGAGGCCATCGAGCTGGATCTCGCCGGCCTGCAGCTCATAGAGCCGCAGCAGCAGTTTCACGATCGTGCTCTTGCCGGAGCCGGTGGCGCCCACGATGCCGATGGTGCTGCCGGCGGGCACCTCCAGGTTGAAGTTCTGCAGCAGCGGCTCGCGGCCGCTGTAGGCGAAATCCACGCCGCGGAAGCGCAGGGCGCCGCGCACGCTGGCCAGGGGCAGGGGGCGATCGCCGCTGGGGATGGCGATCGGGGTGTCGATCAGATCGAGCACCCGCTGGCTGGAGGCCATGGCGCGCTGGTAGTCGTCGAGGGTGCGGCCGAGGCTGGTGAGCGGCCAGAGCAGCCGCTGGGTGATGAACACCAGAAACGAATAGGTGCCCACCGCGATGGCGCCGCTCCAGGCCTGCAGGCCGCCGATCACCAGGATCGCCAGGAAGGCGAACAGGATCGCGAAGCGGATCAGCGGGATGAAGGCTGCCGAGAAGCGGATCGCTCTGGCGTTGCTGATCCGGTAGGCCTGGCTCTGCTCGGCGAGCCGTTGGTTCTCCCACGGCTCGGCGGTGTAGCTCTTGATCGTGAGCATGCCGCCGAGGTTGTTGGCGAGGCGGCTGGCCAGGTCGCCGGCCCGTTCACGCACCTCGCGGTAGCGGGGCTGCAGACGCTTCTGGAAGCTCAGGGATCCCCAGAGGATCAGCGGGATCGGAATGAACGACACCCCGGCCACCGAGGGGGACAGCCACACCATGGCTCCACCCACGGCGAGCACGGTGGTGATCAGCTGCAGGATCTCGTTGGCGCCGTGATCGAGGAAACGCTCCAGCTGGTTGATGTCGTCGTTGAGGATCGCCAGCAGCCGGCCGCTGCTGCTCGCCTCAAAGAAACCCATCTCCAGCTGCTGCAGGTGGCTGTAGGCCTCCAGGCGCAGTTCGTGCTGCACCGTTTGCGCCAGGTTGCGCCAGAGCAGGGCATAGAGATATTCGAACAGCGATTCCGCGCTCCAGATCACAAACGAGAGCGCGGCCAGCACCCCCAGCTGACCCGGCACGGAGGTGACGCCCAGGGCCGCCAGCCAGGAGGTGTTCTGCTGCACCACCACATCCACCGCCAGGCCGATCAGCACCGGCGGGGCCAGATCAAACAGCTTGTTGAGCACCGAGCAGCTGGCCGCCAGCCACACCAGGCGGCGGTGGGGGCGCAGGCTGCGCAGCAGGCGCTGCAGCGGGGAAGGAGGGGTGGTCGCCATGGCCTGTATTCAACACAGCCCGGCGCGTGAGGGGGCAACTGTGAAGCTGTTGCCGCTGAACAGTGCAGCTGTTGCCGGCCGCGTTAGACCGGAGCTGTCACCACCAGGAGGTGTTCATGACACGAACCCGAGCGTTCCATCGGTTCCATCGCTGGACAGCGAAACTGCGCCGCCGCGGCCTGCGCAACGCACTGCCCGAGCCCCGCGAAGGCGAACTGCAACCCACCCATCCCGTTGCCGAATTGCGTTGCCGGGAATGGCAGCGCGATCAGATGGAGGATCTGATCGAAGCCGAGGCGCTGGAGCCCACGGCCTGAGTGCCCGTCGTTCCTACAACAAAGCCCTGGAGACTGCCGAATCGGCAGCACTCCAGGGCTTTCACTTCAGTGTGATCGGAAGGGTGAGGCGGGTGAGTCAACCCGCCAGCCATCACCAGCGGTTACCGCCGCCGCCGTCGTAACCGCCGCCGCCACCGCCGTAGCCGCCACGGCCACCGCCGCCGCCGCCATAACCGCCGCCACCGCCGCGGTTACCACCGCCGCCGTAGCCGCCACCACCGCCATAGCCGCCGCGGCCACCGCCGCCGCCATAGCCGCCACCACCACCGCCGCCGCCCTGGCGGGGGGTGGCCTTGTTCACGCGGATCATCCGGCCCATCCACTCCACGTTCTGGAGGTCGTCGATGGCCTTCTGCTCATCGGCGTCGGAGGCCATCTCCACAAACGCGAAGCCACGCTTACGACCGGTCTCACGGTCGAGCGGGAGGCTGCACTTGGCAACTTCGCCGTACTGGCTGAAAAGGTCGAGCAGATCCTCTTGTTCGGCCTGGAACGAGAGGTTGCCGATGTAAATGGTCATTCCTTGATGCGGAACCTGAAAATTGATCCGTGGGTGCTGCGGTTCCTGGAGGAGGCAGTAAGCCTTTGAATCGTTGTAACCCTACAGCGGCAACGGCGACAGACCGGCCCCTGCTGCAGGGGTGCCGCGCCGGGTGAAGAGCCTTGAAGCAAGACCGAAGGGAAGCGGAAGAAACCGGCCGATCCCCAACTAGTGTCCGATTGTCAGTAAATCCACACTCGTAGCGAGCGCCTCCCATGACGGCACCCGTGCCCTGGAGTCTGGCCTGGAGCGAAGACGGGGAGCTGGCTCCCCAGGATCGCTTTGACCTGCTGCAAAGCCTGGTGGCCAGCGAATGCGAGACCGTGCAGCCCGGCCTGGTGGTGGCGGTGGAGCGGCTCAGTGTGGAGCAGCTGACGTTGCTCTCCACCGAACTCTCCACCGAGGGGCTCACGGGCCTCTGCGCCTGATCAGCCCCGGCTGCGGCTGATCTGCAGTTCGCGGTTCATCACCTTGAGGCGGCGCAGTCCCTGGAACACGTCCTCCGGCATCCCCTGCGGGAGATCCACCAGGCTGTGGGTATCAAAGATCTGAATGCGACCGATACTGCGGCCGTTCAGGCCGGATTCGTTCGCAATCGCGCCCACGATGTTGCCGGGCTTGACGCGATCGCGCCAGCCCACCTCGATGCGGAAGCGCTCCATGCCCGATTCGGGCGGGCCGGACTGCTCGCGGGGACCGCGGCGGTTCTGGCCGCCACGGTCCTGGCGGTCCTGACGACGGCCATCGCGATCGCGGCCGCCACTGTTCTGGCGGATCCAGCTCTCATCGCCCTGCACCAGCAGGGGCTGAGGGCCAACCGCCAGCTCCAGGGCCGCCAGGGCCAGCTGCTCGGGGCTGACACCGCTTTCCTGGCCCACGCGCTGCAGGATTTCAGAGAGCAGGGCCCGCTCCTCCTGGCGCCCTTCGCTGGCGAGGCTGTCGCAGAGGCGCTGGCGCAGGCGATCCAGCCGGTTCTGGTTGATCGTGGCGTTGCTGGGGATCTCCATCGGCTCGATCGGGCGCCCCACCGCCCGCTCCAGGCCGCCGAGGAAGCGGCGCTCCCGGGGTGTGACGAACAGGATCGCGTCGCCGGTGCGGCCAGCCCGGCCGGTGCGGCCGATGCGGTGCACGTAGGCCTCCGAATCGAAGGGGATGTCGTAGTTCACCACCAGGGTGATGCGATCCACATCCAGGCCGCGGGCGGCCACGTCGGTGGCCACCAGCACATCCACCGTGCCGTTCTTGAGGCGCTCGATCGTGCGCTCCCGCTGGCTCTGGGCCACATCGCCGTTGAGCACGGCCACGTCGTAGCCCTTGGCCTCCAGCGCTTCGGCCACGGTGACGGTGATCGCCTTGGTGCGGGCGAAGATGATCACACCTTCCTTGGTTTCAGCCTCCAGCACGCGGCCGAGGGCCTCGAGCTTCTGCGGGCCGTTCACCGTGATGAAGCGCTGGCGGATCCGGCTGGAATCGGAGCCCTTCGTGCGGATCGTGATCTCCGCAGGATCGTTGAGATATTTGTGTGAAATCCGCCGGATCTCGGGCGGCATCGTGGCGGAGAAGAGCACCACCTGGCGCTGGCTGGGCAGCTGTTCCAGCACCCATTCCACGTCGTCGATGAAGCCCATGCGCAGCATTTCATCGGCTTCATCGAGCACGAGGCTGCGCAGGCCCGAGAGATCGAGGGTGCCCTGGCGCATGTGGTCCATCACCCGGCCGGGGGTGCCCACCACGATCTGCACACCGCGCTTGAGCCGCACGATCTGGTCGCGGAAATCGGCGCCGCCGTAGATGGGCAGCACGCGCAGATGCGGCATGTTGGCCGCATAGCTCTTGAAGGCATCAGCCACCTGGATGGCGAGCTCGCGCGTGGGGGTGAGCACCAGCACCTGGGGGGTGCGCTGCTCGGCGTCGAGGTTGGCCAGCATCGGCAGGGCGAAGGCCGCCGTCTTACCGGTGCCGGTCTGGGCCTGACCGACCAGATCGCGGCCCAGCAGCAGCTCGGGAATGGCTGCTTTCTGAATCGGCGAGGGCTCCTGATAGCCGATGGCCGTGAGCGCATCGAGCAGCTCAGGGGCGAAGCCGAAGCTGGCGAAACCCTCGGGTTTGGCCGGAATCACGGTGGTGCTCACCTCGGCCGGGCCGGCCTCGGTGGGAGCAGGAAGGTCGATGGCGCTGAGATCCACCGCAGGGGTTTCGGTGGCGCTGACGCTCTCAGCTGTATGG
>CAJXSQ010000012.1 GCA_913061215.1 uncultured Synechococcus sp.
CGGAAGTGATGGGCGCCATACATCTTCGTGGCACCGCCCACGAAGTAGTGGGTACCGGGCTGAAAGGGTTTGCCCTGGCCGTCGTACCAGATGTCCTTGGAGAGGTAGCGGCCCTTCTGAAACACCTCCTCGGCATCCCAGTTCTGGGGCTCCTGGGGCAACCAGTCGCCGCGCTCCAGGATCAGGATGCGTAGCCCCGTGGGAGCGAGCACGCGGGCAAGGGTGCCTCCGCCGGCTCCGCTGCCGATGATCAGTACATCGAAATGGCTGCTCTCGGGTTTCTGCAGCTGGCCGAGGGACTGAAGCTGATCCACAGGTCCATGGTCTGTGATCGCAAGCTAGAAACAAAGCGGCGATCTGTCGCCCAACCCGGCCAGGTTTGTCACGCCCCCCGGGCACTGCTGGGGTAGCGGCTCAGCTGGTTGATCATCTTGCACACCATGGCCGTCCAGCCGGTCTGGTGGCTGGCACCAACGCCGCTGCCGTTGTCGCCATGGAAGTACTCATTGAACAGGATCAGATCGCGCCAGTGCGGATCGCTCTGGAACAGCTCCTGCTCCCCGTAGAAGGGGCGACGGCCATCGGGGCCACGCCGGAACAGATTCACCAGCCGATGCTCCAACTCGAGCGAGGCGTCCCAGAGGTTCATCCAGTTCCCGGAGCCGGTGGGGACCTCCACCTTGAAGGTGTCGCCGTAGTAGTGGCCGAACTTCTGCAGCGCTTCGATCAGGAGGAAGTTGATCGGGATCCACACCGGACCACGCCAGTTGGAGTTGCCGCCGAACATGGGCACGGGACTGTCCGCCGGGCTGTAGGCCAGGGTCTGGCTGTCGCTGCCCTCGGTGAAGGTGAAAGGATGCTCCTCATAGACCTTGGACAGCGCCCGGATGCCGTAGGGCGAGAGGAATTCATCCTCATCGAACAGGCGCTCGCAGATGCGGCGCAGGCGCTGCTCGGGCACGAGGCTGAAGAGCAGCCGATCGTTGCGCCACTGGCCGAAGTTATCGATCAGCCAGGCGGGCTTGGTGCGCTCGTGCAGGAACCAGCGCAGACTCTCCGGCACATTCAGGACCGGCAAGCGCTTCACCGTATCCACATCGAAGCTGGCCACGGCCAGCAGAGGCACCAGCCCTGAAACGGAGCGGGTGCGCAGATACTCACAGCTGCCGTCCGGCCGCTTGATCACGTCGTAGTAGAAGCCATCCTGCTCATCCCAGTTCACGTAGCCGCGGCTGCCGGGAGTGTTGAGCGTGAGAGCCAGCTGAACAAAGTCGTAGACGAATCGCTCACAGATATCGGCATATTCCGGCGCCGTGCGGCTCAGCTCAACGCTGATATTGAGCAGATTGAGACTCAGGGACGCCATCCAGGCGGTGCCGTCGCATTGCTCGATACGACTGCCGTCCGAGAGGGGATAGCGGCGATCGAAAACGGCAATATTGTCGAGCCCAAGGAAACCGCCCTCGAACACATTGTCGCCGGAGCGATCATTGCGGTTGGCCCACCAGCCGTATTCCAGGATCAGCTTGCGCAGTGCGGCCTGCAGGAAGGCGAGATCAGCCTCCTCAGTGGCCTTCCGATCGATCTGGAAGATCCGCATCGCCGCCCAGGCACCGATCGGCGGATTCGGATCAGACAAGGCCCACTCATAGGCCGGGGTCTGCGCATTGGGTGCCGTGTAGTGCGGCGAGCGCAGCAGCATGCACTGCTCCTTCGCCGTGGCCGGATCGAAGACTGTGAAAGCCACAGCGTGGAACATCAGATCCCACTGGCAGAAGTAGGGATACTCCCAGGAATCCGGCATGGAGATCACATCATGGGCATGCAATCGCTGCCAGTGGGCATTCTGATGCTGCCAGCGCTGAGCCGGCGGCTGCGGGGAGGTTGGATCTCCATCCAACCAGCGCAGCACACTCCAGCCGTAATACTTCTTGCACCAGAGCAAGCCAGCAGCGGCGCTGCTGTGGATCAGGCGATCCTCCTCAGACAGGTTGGGAACCCGCGAGGCGAAGAAATCAGTGCACTCCTGCTCCCGCGCCTTGAACAGCGCCTCGAAGCCCTGCTCAAAGGGCTGCTCGGCAACGGAGCTGGCAGGGCCGCTGAGCCGCAGCTCGAGAACCCACTCCTCGCCGGGCTGAAGCGTGCGCTGCAGGTGGCGAGCCACCTTGGTGCCACGGCGGGCGGGATTGATCGCCGACTGCTCTCCATTCACCAGATAACGGTGAAAGCCATCCTTGTGAAAGGGCCGGCGATTGGGCTGTTGGTACAGCCGATCCGTATTGGTTTCGTTGTCGGTGAACAACCAGTCGCCAGGCTCCCGGCAACGCAGGTGATACGTCCCCAGGCCGCCACCAACCTGGGCGACCACCACATCGCCATCCAGCCGCATCGGCTGTTCCTGCTCATCGGGATAGCCCCAGCTCCAGGTGTTGCGCAGCCACAGTGTGGGCAGCAGCGTCAGCGGTGCGGGATCTGGACCACGGTTGATGGCGCGGATGCGGATGGCCAGATCATCCGGAGAGACCTTGGCGTATTCGATGAACACATCGAAGTAGCGGCTCTCGTTGAAGATGCCGGTGTCCACCAGCTCATACTCGGGCTGGTCGCGGCCGCGGCGGCGGTTCTCTTCCAGCAGCTGCTCATAGGGAAAGCGCTGCTGCGGATACTTGTACAACCCACGCATGAAGCTGTGGGTCGGGGTGTTGGCGAGGTGGAAGTAGTAGTCCTTGATGTCCTCCCCGTGGTTGCCCTCACTGTTGGCCAGGCCAAAGGGCCGCTCCTTGAGGATCGGATCCTGCCCGTTCCACAGGGCCAGCGAGAAACAGAGGCGGCACTGCTTGTCGCAGATCCCCAGCAGACCATCCTCCCCCCAGCGGTAGACCCGGGAGCGGGCGTGATCATGGGGGAAGGAGCTCCAGGCATCGCCATCGGGGGAGTAGTCCTCACGCACGGTGCCCCACTGGCGCTCCGGCAGATAGCTACCCCACAGATCCCAGGGCACCGCCTCCCTGTCCCGCTCCGCCATCCGGCGAAGCTCCGATCCCTCCGGCGAGGCACCGCTGATGTGGTTCGACGCGAGTTCGCTCACAGGGATTCAGCCACCTTCTCGCCGACCCGCAGCGCATTGGCGATCACCGTGAGGCCCAGGCCGACCCCCGGACAACTGGGGAACACGCTGGCATCAGCGATGAACAGGTTGGTGATCTCGTGGGTGCGACCATCCAGATCCACCACCGAGGTGGCCGGGTTGGTCCCCATCCGGCAGGTGCCGCAGACGCTGCCCATCACCGTGAGAGGTGCTTCCCCGCGCGGATGGGTGGGGGCGGGCTTCACCACGTGACACTGCGGGTCGGCCTCCACCTGTTTGAGCGTGTCGATCCAGCGGTACACCAACCGATCGTGGGCTTCGCGGTTGTTCGGCAGGTAGTTGATCTGCAACTGGTTGCCGCGCAGGCTGATGCGGTTGTGGGGATCCGGCAGCACAGCACTCATCGCCCACCAGGCCACCGATCGCGCCGCCAGCTGCTCGAGGCCGAAGTTCGGCAGCAGCTTGGTGACCAGCGAAAGCACCGGCGGTGACTCCGCGAACAAGGCATCCTGCAGAACACCACCCCCGCTGGCGATCGAACCGAGGGGGAAGGAGACGTTCTTGTCGCCCCAGTAGTAGTCGGTGATGCCGAGGCTGCGGCCATAGCGACCGGAGTTCGGCTCCGCCGCCAGCTGAATCACCGAGGTGAGCTGCGGCTTCATCAGATTGCGCCCCACCTGATCGGAGCCATTGCAGAGGCCGCGGCTGTGGTGCTCAGTGGCCGAACGCAGCAGGATCTCGGCGCTGTTGATCGCACCGGCAGCCAACACCACCACATCGGAGCGGAACAACCAGGTGGTGCCCTCGATCTCCGCCTCCACGCCCCGCACTTCGGTGCCGCTGGGATTGACGTGCAAACGGCGGACGCGGGCGCGATCGCGCAGCGCAAAACCGGCGCTGGTGGAGGCTGGATCAATGCCGAAGAGCTCACTGTCGCCGGTGGGATCCACGCTGGAATCCGACCAGCTCTGCGGCAGGTGATACGGGTGCGTGCCCTGCCGTTCCAGCGCCACTTTCAGCTCCTGCATGAACGGCTCAATCGGCCGGGGCTGGTGGGCGTAACCCGCCTGGCGCGGCGGTTCGGAGGGGTCGACGCCCGCCTCTCCATGCACGCGGAACAGTTGCTCAGCCCGGGTGTAGTAGGGCTCGAGTTCGCTGTAGCGGAGGCCCCAGTCTGGAGCCGCTCCCTCCTGAAGGGCCAGGCCGGTGAACTCCTGCTCTCGCATCCGCTCGAGCACACCGCCCCAGATCTTGGTGTTACCGCCCAACGCATACACAGTCTGAGGAAAGAACGGATCCCCATCGGGCCCGAACCACTGCTCACCGGGGTGATAACGGTCCTTGCGGAACAGATCCACGTCCGCCACGTTCTGATCCGCCTGGGCAAGACGCCCGCCCCGCTCCAGCAACAGCACGCGCTTGCCTGCAGCCACCAGCTGGCCGGCCAGGGTGCCACCGGCGGCACCGCTGCCGATCACAATGACGTCGTAATGGTTGTCGTCGATGATCATGGTTCAAGTGGTGCGTTGCCACACATAGATCAGGATGTAAAGGATGATCCAGATCACATCCACGAAGTGCCAGAACAGGCTCACGGCCGTCACGCCCATCTCCCCTTTCGCGTAGTTGTTGGGGAGAAAGGAGCGATAGAGCATCAGGCTCATCAGCAGGATGCCCGTGATCACGTGGAGGCCGTGAAAGCCGGTGAGCAGGTAGAAGGTGCCACCGAACACGCCGCTGCTCAGGCTGAAGGGCAGCTCAGACCACTCCACGTATTGCCCATAAACGAAATAGGTGCCCATCGCCATGGTGAGCAGCCAGAGCGCCCGAAAACCCCAGAGGTTCTCCTTGTGCAGGTAGCGCTCAGCGAAGTAAGCCACGAAGCTGGAGCTCACGAGCACCACCGTGTTGATCAACGGCAGGCGCGTCTCCAGCCCTTCCACCCCCTCAGGCAGCCACTCCGGCGCGGTGATCTTCAGCAGGGCAAAACCGCTGAAGAAGGCCAGAAAGATGATGCTCTCTGAGCAGAGGAAGATGATGAAGCCCGTGAGGTTGTGGCCGTCGTGCTTGATGTGGCCAGGGCGGTGGTTGAGCTGCAGATCGGGATTGGTGGTGGTCATGGGTCAGGCCTCCAACGCACGGCGCACGTAATACTCCTCGTCCTCCACCAGCGGCTGGCCGAGGCCATAGCCGTAGGGAGCACTGATCACGGTGGGAACGTCATCCTCAAAATTTTCCGCCGGAGGCGGGGAGGGCAGCAGCCACTCCAGGCCAATGGCATTCCAGGGGTTGGGCGGCGCCTTGGCTCCACGGGCCCAGGAGCTCACGATATTGAGGATGAACGGGATCGCGGCCACACCCACCATGAAGGCACCGATGCTGGCAACCACATTCCAGATCGCGAATTCCGGGTCGTAGGAGGCCACGCGGCGCGGCATGCCATAGAGGCCGGCCCAGTGCAGAGGCAACCAGTTGAGGGTGGCCCCGATGAAGGTGAGCAGGAAATGCACCTTGCCCAGGCCCTCGTAGTACATCCGGCCGGTGAACTTCGGGAACCAGTGGTAGATGCCAGCGAAGATACCGAAGCCGATCGTATTGAAGATCACGTAGTGGAAATGGGCCACCACGAAGTAGGTGTTACCCACGTGGATATCCACCGGCGCGGTGCCGAGCATGATGCCGGTGATGCCGCCCAGGATGAAGTTCACCAGGCCACCCAGCACGAACAGCATCGGCGTGGTGAGGCGGATCTTGCCGCCCCAGAGCGTACCGAGCCAGGCGAACACCTTCACTCCGGTAGGGACGGCGATCAGCATTGTGGTGACGATGAAGATATTGCGCATCCACTGGGGCGTTCCCGAATAGAACATGTGGTGCACCCACACGATCAACCCGAGGAAGGTGATCACAAACGAGGCCAGAGCCACGAACTTATAGCCGAACAGCGGCTTCCGTGAATACACGGTGATCAGCTCGGAGAAGATGCCGAACACCGGCAGCACCATCACGTACACCGCCGGATGGGAATAGAACCAGAAGAAGTGCTGATACAGCACCGGATCACCGCCACCCTCCGGTCGGAAGAAGCTGGTGCCGAAGCTCAGGTCGAACAGCAGCATGATCGCGCCACCGGTGAGGGCCGGCAGGCCGATGAGCTGCAGGGTCTGCGCAGCCCAGGCGGTCCACACAAACACCGGCATGCGGAAAAAGCCCATGCCGGGGGCACGCATGCGGATGATCGTGGTCACGAAATTAACCGCGCCCATGATCGAGGACACCCCCGAGAGGGCCACCGCCAGAATCCAGAGGAACTCGCCGTTGATGAAGTGCCCCAGCGGGTTCTGAATGCTCACCGGCGGATAGGACCACCAGCCGGCTGAGGCCGGGCCTCCGGGCACAAAGAAGCTGGCCAGGAGCACCACCCCGAACACCGGCACGATCCAGAACGCCGCGGCATTCACCTTGGGGAATGCCATGTCCGGCGCACCGATCATCGTGGGGATCAACAGATTGTTGAAGCCATTGAGGATCGGGAACAGAAACAGGAACAGCATCACTGTTCCGTGCATGGTGTAGAGGCCGTTGTACACGGTGGGATCCACCAGGTCCGCCGGCGGTGTGATCAGCTCACCGCGCATCACCATCGCCAGCAGGCCACCCACCAGCAGGAAGAACAGCGCCAGGGCGATGTACTGGATGCCGATCACCTTGGCATCGGTGTTGAAGGTGAAGAAGCGCTTCCAGTTGTCCGGAGCCCCTGGCACGGGGTGCAGGGCCTTCAGCACCCGCGGGTCGTAGTTGGTACTGGTCATGATCGATCAGGCTTCGTGAGGTGCGTCGGGAATGCCGGGGTCGTTGACCAGGGGAGGGGGAGCCGGTTTCACCGTGGCCCAGCCCTTGTCACCCTTGGAGAGCCGGTCCTGGTAGAGCTGGGTGGCGGGGCTCAGGCCAGGCACCAGCGGATTGCGGGCCGCCTGCTCCAGCCAGGCGGCGAAGGCCTCCTGGGATTGCACCACCACGTCGGTCTGGTTCTGCGAGAAATAGGCGCCACTGAATTGGGAATCCCGCAGGCGATAACGCCCTTCCCGTGTGGGCGTGATGCTGTAGGAGATCACGCTTCCAGGAATGATGTCCTGCTTCAGCCGGAAGGCCGGCACGTAGAAGCCGTGGATCACGTCCTCACTGCTGAGCTGGAAGTTGGCCCGCTGATCGATCGGCAGATGCAACTCCGAGCTGCGCACGCCATTGGGATAAATGAATTCCCAGTTCCACTGGCGAGAGATCACCTGAATCGGGCCGTAGTTCCGGATGGGATCGAGCTGCTCCACGCTCACAGGGTTGCTGCCGCCCTCCAGGTCGTACTTGGCTTTTGGCCCCAGAGCGGAGAGCGTTTCACTCACGTGAATGGCCTGGTAAGCCAGCACCATCACGATCACGAACGGGATCAGCGTCCAGGTGATCTCCAGCTTGGTGTTGCCTTCGATCGGGAGGCCATCGCTTTCGTCGTACTTCTCAGCACGGTTGAAGAGCACCGCCCAGAGAACAAAACCGCTGCATCCCAGGAAGATGAAGGCACCGATGCCCACCTCCAGCTGAAACAACTGATCCACGTAGGGAGCCGCCGTGGAGGCAGGAACCGGCAACCAGCCCAGCGATGCTCTGGCGATCTGCAGGCTCGCCAGAGCATCGAGCAGCGTCGCCGCCAGCACGATCAGCAGCAGGCGCACGGGCAGTCCGCCGGAGGGCCGGGGAGTGGTGGATGTCATGGCAGCACCTCGCTCAGATCGGCACCGGCAGCCAGCAGCTGATCGGCGGTGATATGCACTCCGAACTCACTGGCCAGCCAGGCCCCCAGGCTGCCGTGAACACCCATCAGCACCAGGATCAGCACACCGCAGGCCAGATAGATCCAGCTCACCTGACGGCCGAGATCCTTACGCCAGACAAAGCGCAGATAACCGCGCCACACCGTCATCGCCACGATGATCAGCAGCAGCGCCACACCACCAACGGCGTGCCAGAGCATGGTGCTGATCGCGCCCTGGCCGAGGATGGTCTTCACCCCGGGCAGTGGCACCGCCAGCAGCATCTCGTAGAAGCCGGCAGCCACCGTGAAGAAGGTGATGATGCTGCAGGCCAGAACGTTGTACCAACCCACATCGTGGAAGCCGGTGCGCGTTACCGGCAGCGCCAGGAAGCGGAACACCCGCTTCTCCAGCGGATAGAACGCACCGGCGAAATCAAAAGCGATCCCGATGGAGAACAACCCGATGGTGAGATGCACCAGGTTGGGATGAATCGGGATGCTGTAAGGGAGATCGTTGGGCCCCAGCGTGTCAACGATCTCGTTGATCGGGGAGCTGATCACAGCGAGCAGGCTCATGCCACCACCCCACTGCGGATCGCCTCCACCACAGGCACCGTGTGCAGGCCATACACCCAGACGAGCTTGTCGCCGAGGTACACCTGCGTGAACACCAAGGCCGCCAGCAGACCATCCACCACCAGGAAGCCCGCAGGCAGGGCGGTGGGATCCTTCTGCCTCACCACATAGCGCCATCCGGTGAGCACAGCGAGGATTCCCGCCAGCGACCAACCGATGGTGCTGTGGATGTTGAGAATGTCCCGGGAGGCGCCGTAAGGGCTGGCCAGGCCGGCTTCAACCTGACCGAAGATGATGGCCACGAAAATCGCCACGGTGGCGACAAGAAGATTCCAGAAGCTCACCTCAAACAGGTTCTGCCGGCGTGTGATCACACCGATCACATCAAAGAGAACACTGATCAGGGCCATCGCGATCACAAAGTGAACGACGATTGGATGAATGACATCAAGCCAGGGAAGATTTTTGTCGTTGAGCGGCGGTAGCAGCTCAAGCATGGGGAAGGGCCGGGCAATGCTCTCCATAGCTTGGCCAGCCCGGACGGAACCCGCATGCAGCTGTGATGATTTGCCAACTGCCGGCAGACGGCACCCTGACTCCTTGGTGATCCTCCATGCCGCGGCCCTACCAACCCTCGCTGCTGCGACTGCTGCACGCCCTCACCGCGCTGGCGGTTTTCGCAGCCTGGAGCAGCGGTGTGGAGGTTTACAGCCGCTACGACGGCCGCTGGGGACGGCTGCCCTGGCAGTGGCCCGGTGAATGGATCGACATCCACGGGACTGTGGGGGTGCTGCTGCTCCCTGTGGCCGTGCTGTTTGCGCTCTACGCGATCGGCCCGGGCCGCTCACGCCTGCGCCAGCCGGCCAATGCAGCCGCGCTCGCGGCGCTGGCCCTGGCCCTGGGAAGCGGAAAGCTGATGCAGGAGGACTGGCTGCGGGAGGGACAGCTGCACCACACCGTTTACAGCCTTCACCTGTGCGGATGGCTGCTGATCACGGCGATGGTGATCTGGCACGTGCTGAGCCTGCTGCAACGGGGCGGACTGCCGCTGGCTCAATCGATGTTTGAGCCGGGCTGGCGGACGCAGGACGGCCCAGGCCAGTGGCCGAAGCAGATCCGTATGGCTCTGCAGCGCAGACGAGCAAAGAGTGGGAGCAGGGGGACTTGAACCCCCACAACGTTGCCGTCTACGGATTTTAAGTCCGCTGCGTCTACCAATTCCGCCATGCTCCCGGCGCCGGAGGCGGCCCACCGCTTCCAGGTGGTCATCCTAGATTTGGTGTGCAACTGCCTCGCTGCCGTGCCCCTGCCTGGGTTCCTCAGCTCCATTTCCAGCGAAACGCTGCTGGTGATCGGGGCCTACGTCGCACTCGGCGGCGCTTACCTGGTGGTGGTGCCCCTGGCGCTGATGGCCTGGATGGCCAAACGCTGGACGGTGATGGGCAAGCTTGAGCGCACCGGCGTGTACGGCCTGGTGTTCCTGTTCTTCCCTGGCCTGATCCTGTTCGCCCCCTTCATCAATCTGCGCCTGCAGGGTCAGGGGCAGGTGGGATGAGCCCGGGGATCACACGCGGCAAGGCCCTGCTGGTGGGCCTGGTGATCTTCGGCCTGGGCGGCCTTGGCTACTGGGGTTTCCAGGCGGCCGGGCTTGAGGGCTTCAGTGCCGGCATCGCCGCCCAGGCCGTGCTCGTGGCAGTGGTGCTGATCTGGACCGGCTCCTACCTGTTCCGGGTGGTGACCGGCAACATGACCTACATGGAGCAAAGGCGCCGCTACCGCTCCGCCTACGACGCCGCCACCGACGAGGAGCTGCAGAAGCGCTTTGACGCCCTCAGCCCGGAAGAGCAGGAGAAGCTGCTGCGGGACCTGGGCCAGCTGCAGGACAGCAGCGAGAGCTAGGGCCGCTGGCTGCGACCCCATAGGCTCACGGGCAGATCCTGCGCTGCCGTGACCACCAGCACCCCCATCCAGCAGCGTTTCAGCCAGTTGCAGCAGCAGGGCCGCTGCGCGCTGATGCCCTTCCTGATGGCGGGCGACCCCGATCTCGCCGCCACCCGCGCCGCGCTGCTGGCCCTGCAGGCCTCCGGGGCAGACATGATCGAGCTGGGCATCCCCTACAGCGATCCCCTGGCCGACGGCCCCGTGATCCAGGCCGCCGCCAGCCGTGCCCTGGGCTCAGCCACCACCCCCGGCGGCGTTCTGGAGATGCTCACCGGCCTCAAGGGTGAGCTGCAGATCCCGGTGATCCTGTTCACCTACAGCAACCCTCTGCTCAACCGCGGCATGGAGGCCTTCTGCCGCGATGCCGCCGCCGCCGGTGCTGCGGGGCTGGTGGTGCCCGATCTGCCGCTGGAGGAAGCCGAAAAGCTGTCTGCCATCGCCGCTGAACACGGGCTGGATCTGGTGTTGCTGGTGGCGCCCACCACACCGGCCGATCGCATGCAACGCATCGCCGCGGCCAGCCGAGGGTTCACCTACCTGGTGAGCGTCACCGGTGTGACCGGCGTGCGCACCAACCTGGAAAGCCGCGTGGCGGGGCTGGTGCAACAGCTCAAGGGCATGGGCCCCACGCCGGTGGCCGTGGGCTTCGGCATCTCCGGCCCCGAGCAGGCCCGCCAGGTGCGCGACTGGGGCGCCGACGGGGCGATCGTGGGCAGCGCCCTGGTGAAGGTGATGGCCGAGGCCCACTGCCAGCAGGGAGATGTGGCCGCCGCCGCGGGGCAGTTCTGCAGCCAGCTGCGTGCAGCGCTGGATGCCTGATCAGGCCGGATGAGCGATCAGCCCAACGATCAGGCCTCGGTGCTGTTCGGCGCCGTATCTCAGGCTTATGCCGCCCATCGCCCCACCTACCCAGAGGCCTTCTTCGAGGCCTTTGCCGCCCGCTGCCCAGCCCGCGAGCGGGTGTGGGACTGCGGCTGCGGCAGCGGCCAGGCCTCGCTGGCCCTGGCGCAGCACTTCGAGCAGGTGATCGCCACCGATGCCAGCGCCGAGCAGCTGCAACTGGCGCCGCAGCATCCCCGCATCCGCTGGTTGCAGGCGCAGGCCCACGGCACACCGCTGGAGCCGGCCAGTGTGGACGGCGTGCTGGTGGCGGCGGCCGTGCACTGGTTCGCCGGCGAAGCCTTCAACGCTGAAGTGCGGCGCGTGGCCCGGCCCGGAGCCGTGATGGCCTGGATCGGCTATCTGCCGCTGCAGCTGGAGCACACCGCGATTCAGCAGCGCCTGGATCAGTTCTACGAGCACACCCTGGAGCCCTGGTGGCCGCCCGAGCGGCGCTGGGTGGATCAGAGCTACGCCGGCCTGCCCTTCCCCGGCAAGGAGTGGCCCTTCCCGGCGGATCAATGGATCGAGCGCCAGTGGACCCTCAGCGATCTGCTCGGCTACCTGGCCAGCTGGTCGGCCGTGTCGAACGCCCGCCGCAGCGGGATTGACCCGCTCGGTGCACTGGCAGCGGAACTGCAGCGTCACTGGCCCGGTGAAGGCGCGGAGGCGCTGCAGGTGCGCTGGCCGTTCATGGGCCGCTGGGGTGTGATCAACGCCTGAGCCTTGCCGGAGCCGGCAGAATCAACGCACGCGATTTCCCCCAGGCCGCTCCAATGGCTCACCGCTTCCTGCTCACCGCTGGCCTGCTGCTGGGCGGCATCGCCCTGGCCCCCCAGGCCGCCCAGGCCGGCTGGAGCGAATACAGCTCAGCCATCTCCGAGGTGGATGCCTGCAACCAGGCCCAGTACCTGATGCCCGAGCAGGCGGTGGTGCAGGAGTTCCGCTACGGCATGCGCACCACCAAGGAGGGCAACACCTTCACCTGCAAGGTGCGCTGGAGCGAGAGCGCCAAGGCCCAGCCCACCGACCAGCCGATCCTGTTCCCCTCCCGCATCCGCCAGCCGATCTTCGCTGCAGGCTGGCTGTAGGTTGCGGGCCTCAGGCCTGCTGATGCCATGCGTTTCGTTCTCTGGGGCACCTACTGCGACAACGCTCTGGAGAAGCGCACCCCCTACCGGGAGGAGCATCTGGCCGGCCTGCAGCAGCAGAAGGATGCCGGCATCCTGATCACCCTCGGTCCCACCGAGGGCAGCACTCACGTGTTCGGCATCTACGAGGCCGAGAGCCAGCAGCAGGTGGAGGACCTCCTCCACAACGATGTGTACTGGCGCAACGGCATCTGGACTGAACTCCAGGTGTATCCCTGGATTCAGGCGTTCTGAGCTCAGGCCTTCGGCCAACCCGCCAGCGCCTGCTGCCACACCCAGGCCGCCACCTCCTGGGTGCCCTGCTCACCGAGCACCGCGCCGTAACCGCTCATCTGCCCCTGCCCGCCGGCCACGATGGCGGCGATCGCCTGCTCCGAGGCCACGCCCTGACGCTCCAGCGCAGCGAGCTTCAGCGTTTTGCCGCGGCGGATGATGTTGCCCCCGTTCACGTGGCAACCGGCGCAGTGGAGCTGGAACAGCTCCGCCCCATCGGCCAGGGCCGGCCGGGGCCAGAGCAGCAGACACACCAGAGCGCAGGCGGCGATCGCAGCTTTCACAGACCCGGACGACGGCTGCAGCCAGTCTGCAGAGCCGGCGCGGCGCGCTGAAATGGGAGCAGCGCAGCCCGCCGGCATGGTCAGCTTCCTGCACAGCGCCGACTGGCAGATCGGCAAGCCCTACGCCCGCGTGCACGATCCAGACAAGCGGGCCCGCCTGCGCCAGGAGCGGATCGCCATGATCGGGCGGATCGGCGCCCTGATCGCGCCCTGCGAGGCCGCCTTTCTGCTGGTGGCCGGTGATCTGTTTGATTCCCCCACACCCAGCACCAGCGATGTGAGCGCCGTGTGCCAGGCGATCGGCCAGCTGGGGATCCCTGTGCTGGTGATCCCCGGCAACCACGACCACGGCGCCCCCGGCAGCGTGTGGCACAGCGCCTTCTTTCAGACGGAGCAGCAGCGGCGCGCCCCCAACCTCCAGGTGCTGCTGCAGCGTGAGCCCCTGGAGCTGAACGACGCGGTGGTGCTGCCCTGTCCACTGCTGCGCCGCAGCGACAGCGGCGACCCCACCGCCTGGGTGCGCCAGCTCAACTGGAGCGACCTGCCCGCCGGCAAGCCGCGCATCCTGCTGGCCCACGGCTCGGTGCATGGCTTCGCGGCGGCCGATCTCGATGCCGACGACGACAACCCCGGCAGCGCCAACAACCGCCTCGAGCTCGACGACCGCCTGCTGGAGCAGCTCGACTACGTCGCCCTCGGCGACTGGCATGGCCTCAAGCAGGTGAATGCACGCAGCTGGTACAGCGGAACGCCGGAGCCGGATCGCTTTCCCCGCAGCAACGACTACCGGGGCGGGCAGGTGCTGGCGGTGCGGGCCCAGCGCGGCGGCCTGCCAACGGTGGAACCCCGGGCGACGGCGGCTCTGGAGTGGCAACAACTGCAGGTGAGCCTGCACAGCACAGGCGACCTCGAACGGCTGGAGCAACAGCTGGAGCCGCTGCTGCTGGCTGAACCCGGCCGCCAGCTGCTGCTGCTGGAGCAGAGCGGCAGCCTCAGCCTGGAGGCGCACCAGCGCTACGGGGAACTGCTCGAACGCCTGGAGGCTCAGCTGCTGCGCCTCAAGCAGCGCGGCACGATCGAGCAGGCCCCGGATCCGGGCGAACTCACGCAGCTGATCGAGCGCGTCGAGGATCCACTGATCGCTGGGGTGGCAGCAGGTCTGCAGAACGAGCTGGAGCAGAGCGGCTCCGGCGAACACCAGGAGCAGCGGCAGCTGCTGCAGCTGGCCCTGGCCGAACTGCACCGCGCCGCGGGGGCCATCCCATGCGCCTGATCGCCTGTCGCCTGCAGAACGTGCGTCGCCACCGGGAGCTGGCGCTGCAGTTCGGCCAGCAGCTCACCCTGATCGCCGGTGCCAATGAAAGCGGCAAGAGCACCCTGGTGGAAGCGCTGCATAAAGGGCTGTTCCTGCGGGCCACCGCCACGGGCCGCGGTGTGGAGGAGCTGCGCTCCCGCCTGCACGCCGGGCTGCCGGAGGTGGAGATCAGCTTTGCTGCGGCGGGCGCGAGCTGGCGGTTGCGCAAGCGCTTCGCCGGGGCCAGCGGCACCTGCCAGCTCAGCAACAGCAGCGGCCTGGCCCTCAGCGGCCCCGAAGCGGAGGAGCAGCTGGCGGCCCTGCTCGGCTACACCGGCCCCGTGGAGGGACGCCGCATCGCCCAGCTGCCGGAGCGCTGGGCGCATCTGTGGGTGCGGCAGGGCGATGCCGGCCTGAATCCCTTCAATGGCAGCCCAGAGCGCTACGACCACAACCGCCTGGTGGAGCAGCTGCAAAGCAGCAGCTGCGCCCTGCAATCGCCGCGCGATCAACGCGTGATGGAACGCATCCAGCAGGAGGTGGCCGCGTTCTACACGCCCAGCGGTCGCGTGAAGGCGGGATCCGCCCTGGCCGCTGCCCAGCAGCGCAGCGCGAGCGCCGCCACCGCCCTGGCCAGCGCCCAGCAGCACGTGGCGGATCTGGAGGCCGCGATGGAGCAGTGGCGCGGCATCAACGAACGGCTGGAGACGATCGAACGCGATCAACGACCGGCCCTGCAGCGGGAACTGCAGCTGGAGCAACAGATCCACCTGCTGCAGGCCAGGCTGGAACCCTTGCTCCAGCAGGCGCAGGAGCGGCAGCGGCTGGAGCAGCAACAGCAGCAGCAGCAACGGGAGCAGTCCCAGCTGACGCAGCACCTGGATGCACTGCTGCAGGAGCAACGGCAGCAGCTCCAGCAGCAGGCGCAGCTGCAGCAGCAACAGCAGCGGCTGCGTGGGGAGCTGCAGCAGCTGGCGCAGCGCCAGGAACTCGTGCAGCGGCTGCTCGATCTGCAGCAGCTGGAGGCCGAGGCCCACCAGCTGCGTGAGCATCAACGCGAGCTGCAGCGGCTGCAGAGCGAAGCCGAGGGGCTCAAACGGCAACTGGCCGGCCTGCCGGAGATCAATGCTGAGCAGGTGAAACAGCTGCGCCAGGCGGAGCAGGCGCTGGCCCAGGCCACCACCCGCTGCGAGGCGATGGCCGCCAGCGTGGACGTGATCGCCAGCGATCAACCCATCCGCCTCAACGGTGAAGCACTGGAGCAAGGCGAACGGCGCCGCATCAACAGCGCCGCCCAGCTGCAGGTGGGCGCGGGGGTGCAGATCGAGCTCAGCCCCGGTGGCGGCCAGGCCCTGCCCCAGGCGCTGGAGCAGCAGCGCCGCTGCCAGCTGCAGCTGCAGGCGCTGCAAGGGCAGCTGCAGCTGGGCAGCAGCGAGGAGGCCGAGGCGATCGAGCGGCAACGCCAGGGCCTGGAGCTTGAGCTGGCGAATCTGCGCCAGGCCGCGCGGGCCATTCCCTGGTCGGGCCTGCAGCAACGGCTGGAGCAACTGGAGCCGAGGAGGCAACGGTTGGAGCAGGCCATCGCCGGCGCTCAGGAGCTGCTGGCGGTGCTGGCGGACGACGCCGGCAGCCGCGATCCGAAAAGCCTGGATCAGAGTGCACTCCACCACCTGCAGGATCAACTGCGCAACAGCAGCAGCGGCCGGAGCCAGGAGCTGGAGCGCAGCCAGCAGCAACTGCTGGAGCTCGAGACGATGCTGCAACGCAGCCAGACGCTGCTGGAGCAGCAGCGGCAACACCAGGCGCAGCTGGAGGGATCACTGAAGGTGCTCGGCGAACGGCTGCAGGCGCTGGTGCAGCAGCCCGACACCACGGAGCTGGAGAGGCAGCGCGGCGAGCTGCAGGCCCTGCAGAAGGAACAGCAGGCTCTGGCGCAGCGGCGGCAGCGCTCCGATGCTGGGCACAGCCGTGATCCAGCGACGCTGTTGCAGGCTCTGGAAGAGGAGAAAGACCACCTGCTCAGCCAACGGGGCCAGACCGAGCAGCGCTGCCAGAGCCTGGGTGCCACCAATCCGATCGCAGAACTGGAGCAGCGCCAGGCAACCTGGGAGGACGCCGAGAGCGAGCGGCAGCAGCTGGAGCGTCGCGGGCGGGCGTTGCAGCTGCTGCTCGAGCGGTTTCACAAGGCACAGAACGATCTGGCCAACCGCTACAGCGAGCCGTTGCGGCAAACCATCGCTCCCTATCTGGCGGAACTGGCCGCAGAACCGCACCAACCGCTGCTGGGTTTCGACCCGCAGAAGGGATTCCAGGACCTGCAACTGCGGCAGGGCGAGGAAGCCTTCGCGTTTGAGCGGCTGAGCGGCGGCATGCGTGAGCAACTCGCCGCCGCCGTGAGGCTGGCGATGGCGGAAGTGCTCAAGCCTGCCTACGACAACATCCTGCCGCTGGTGTTCGATGACGCATTCGTGAACAGCGACCGTGAGCGGCTCAGCGGGCTGAGGCGCATGCTGCGGCGGGGTGTGGAGCAGAACATCCAGCTGGTGCTGTTGAGTTGCCATCCGGAGGACTACCTCCAGCTGCTGCCATCCAGCCAGCGCGATCGAAGCAAGAATCCCCCCGACCATGCCCCCGGCGCTGGCGGGGAGATGGTCGGGGGGATGGAGATGGCACGCGTGTTGGTGCAACTGAGCTGAACAGCCCCCGATCAGCCGTGGCCGATCAGAGCGGGACGATCACTCTTCGTCTTCGTCGCTGCCGCCGACGGGGATCAGACGGATCTGTTTACGGCCGAGCTTGATCTCGAATTCGTCGCCCGGCTGCAGATCCAGCATGGCCGTGTAGGCCTTACCGATCAGCAGGTTGCCGTTGCCCTGCACCGTGGCCACATAGCTGAGCTTGCGACCACCCTTGCCAACCTTGCTGGCACCGCCGAGCTCAACACCCTTGGCTTCGAGCAGGGCCTCATAGAAAGCTGTGAAGTTCAGCCGCTCGCCACCATCCTTTTTGGTGGAGACATAGCCGCAGGCACGGACGATTTCGGATTTACCCACATCGCCCATCTCCTTGACCTTGGCCAGCAGTTCCGATCCGGTGAGCATTGCTTGGGTGGGTTGATCAACAAGACAACTCGAACATACAACACCCAGCGCAAGAGCACAGGAGAATGTGGATGGACTGATCGCCAGTGAACATGCCTAATCGGATCAGACCCCTGGAAAGCAGGGATCACGATGCACTGGTGGAGATTTATCGCCAGGCCGTGCTCTGTTCCACCGGCAGGCACTACAGCCCTGAGCAGCAATCGGCCTGGGCCAGCCAGAGCGAAGCGGTGCGCCCCCTGCTCCATCGCGGCCGTGGTTTGGTGAGCTGCAATGGCAGCGATCGAGCGGAGGCCTTCTGTGTGCGGGATCCAGACGATCGCATCGCCCTGCTGTACTGCAATCCAGGCAGGCAACGTCGCGGCCTGGGACGAGCGTTGCTGGAGGCGACGGAGCAGCAGGCGATCCGTGAGGGCCACACCCTGCTGCGCACGGAAGCAAGCCTGATCTCACGTCCCCTGTTTGAAACCATGGGCTGGCAGGTGAGCTGGCGCGAGGACCTGCGCATCGGAGGCGTGCACTTCCATCGCTTTCGCCTGCACAAGCGCCTGCAGCAGGGATACTGATCCGATGGCCGAAGCCCAGCTCCAGCAGTTTCTCGAGAAAGTGCGCCAGCTCAATGCCTTCGTGGCTCTGAGCGAAGCGATGCCGGAACTGCGTTCAGCCCTGCGCGACTGCAGCAACCACCATGAGGTGGTGAGCCTCGCCGCGCAGTTCGGTTTCGACATCGGCCGTCGCTGGGGTGACACCAACCCGCCTGCCGCCAGCCCGGATGCCAGCAATCTGCTCAGCAGCGCCTGCCCCCCCAGAGGTGAGGAGCGGGTGGATCGGCTCGCGGACGGACGGGGCTGGAGGCTGGAGCGCATCCATTCCTGTGAAGCCTGCAGTCCCCCAGGCTTCTGGTACGACCAGAGCGAGCAGGAGTGGGTCCTGGTGCTGCGCGGCAGCGCCCGTCTGCACTTCGAAGATGAAGCCGAACCGCGGGATCTGTGCGTGGGCGACAGCGTGCTGATCGCCCCGCACCGCCGTCACCGGGTGATCACAACCGATCCCGATCCTGGGACACTTTGGCTTGCTCTCTTCGCGTCGGCAGACGCCTGATGTGCGATTGGCGCACGAGCCAGTAGGCGCCGGCCAGCGAGAGCACCGCAAAGCCCAGGCCGATCAGATCCGCCGGATTCTTCTGCACCCCGGGTGGCATCACGATCACCTTCCGGGCCACGGCGGTGAGCGCCGTGACCAGCACCAGCTCGATCTGCACCACATGCTCCCGCATGTAGGCGGTGAGGTTCTGCAGCACCTCCAGTGCAATCAGGATCACCAGCACCTGATCCAGCAGGCTCACCAGACCGTCGCCGGTCCAGTTGACGTTCAGATCGAGAAGATCGGCGCCGAGGAACAGCAGCAGCTGCAGGGTGGCCACCACCAGCACGCCGGTGAGCACCACCGAGAGCACCTTGGCGAGGGAGCGCTCGAACGCCGTGATCGCCCTCAGGAAGGCTCGATCGTTGAACAGCCGCATCAGATCTGGCTCAGTTCTTGAAGGGGCTGTACTGGGGGCGCGCCGGCGTGTCGCCCGGCGGATTCACGATCTGGGTGTCACAGGTGATGCTGCCGTCCGGTCCCGTGACGCAGTTCTTGGGTTCCACCTTGGTGGAGGGGCCGACGTTGCTGCCAGGGCCCCAGAGAAAGCTCTCCACCTGCGCGAGGGCGGGAAGCTCAAGGCCGGCGATGGTGGCTCCAACCAGAAGCTTCAGGCTGAAACCGGTGGCGGAGCAGGCGATCGAACGGGACAGCGGCATGGATGCAGAGGAGGCCTCACACCACTCTGACCTGTCCGGGCAAGGCCGTCAGTCCTCACCACCATCGAGACGGATCTCCCGCAGCAGCAGATCCAGCTGGCCGAGGGAGTCGTCCAGGGCGATCGACGCCTGCGGCTCGTCGTCCAACCCCTGATCCTCTCCCTGCCAGAGCGATTCGATCTCGCAGAGCCGCTGGGCCAACCCGGTGAGGCCATCGTGGCTGTAGGTGCGGGCCAGCTCTTCCAGCAACACCGGCATGCGGATCGAACTGGCCCGCAGGGCACGGCGCAGATCGGACTGGGTGCGACCGGTGTGGCGCAACCAGTCCTTCAGGAACGACTGGAGGTCATCCAGCTGGTCGGCGGTGAGCGTGGCCATCAGCGCCCGAGGGGAAACCAGCGATCCAGTTTGCGCTGCGCCCGTTGGCGGATGGCATCGGTCATGTGGGTGGTGCAGAGACCGAGGAGAGCCGTGAGAGCCACGAGATCATCGCTGAATCCAGCTGCCGGGATGAAATCGGGGATCAGATCCATCGGCACCAGCAGATAGGTGAGGGCCGCCAGCATGGTGACGCGCACCTGGGGCGGTGTGTTGGAATCCAGCAACAGCTCCAGGCACTCCAGGGCTGGGCGGGCCAGGGTGCGACCGGCCCGGCGCAGCAGACGGCGCAGGGCGCCTTCATCCACCTCCGTGCTGCCGATCACCTCAGCATCCACCACATCGGGGCCTGCACCCGCGGAGGAATCAACAGCCATGCCTTTCAGCCCTCCCTGAACCGTTTCACCATCATGAAGGGCCGCAGCGAAGCGTGAACGTGGGGGAAACCCTCAACCCGCTTCCACCAGGCCGGTCTGAATACCTGCCTTGCGCAGTTTGCGCAGGGCCCGTTGCACCACCTGGCGGCAATACTCGCGGCTGCAGCCGAGCAGGCGGGCCACCTCCGCAAGGGTGCGCCATTCATGGCTTCCATCGAGACCGAAACGCAGCATCACCACCGTGCGTTCCTTGGGCGTGAGGTTGGATTGATCCAGCAGGGTCCACACCGCCGCATTGCGCTCCGCCAGCTCACAGCGCTCCATCGGCGGCAGATCCTCACTGGGCAGCACATCCACCAGCTCGGTGGGATCCGATTTCGACTTCACAACCCCCTGAAGGCTCACGGTGACGCTGCGCAGCTCGCAGCCGAGCAGATCCTCCACCTCCTCCAGAGGCAGATCCATCGCTTCAGCCAGCTGTTGCGGCGTGGCCTGAATGCCGTGCCGTTGCAGCAGCCGCGCCTTGGCCGCCCGCAGCCGCGTCAGCTTCTCATTCACATTCACCGGGATCCGGATCGTGCGGCTCTGGGTGGAGAGAGCCCGATTCAGCCCCTGACGAATCCACCAGTAGGCATAAGTACTGAACCGATGTCCCCGGGTGGGGTCGTATTTCTCCACGGCCCGGGTGAGCCCGAGGGTGCCCTCCTGAATCAGATCCAGCAGATCAAGCCCCTTGCCTTGATAGCGCTTGGCCAGATTCACCACCAGGCGCAGGTTGGCGGTGATCATCTGATCCTTGGCCCGCTCACCCAGGCGCATGGTGCGCTTCTCCAGGTCGTTGTAGGAGCAGGCTTCACCCTCACCCCCGGCCAGAGCGCAGCGCTCGTGCAGCGCCACCATCGCCTGAACCTTGCGACCCAGCATCAATTCCTGCTCCGGTGTGAGCAGCTGATGGCGGCCGATTTCACCCAGGAAGGCACTCAGCGAGCTGGCCATGCGCGATCAGATCCACTGAATTGAACCTAGAAGGTTTTTCGCTCAGCGAGGAAAGCAACCGAAAGGCTTCCAGGTTTCAAGTTTGCTTCCCAAATCACAGCCCGGCGATTACATCAATCATCATCGAAACCGGAAGAGATCCGGTGCGCAGCAACAAGCCAGTGGTTGAGCTCAGCACAATGGGCGCCACTCCCCCGCTACGGTCGGGCCTCTCTGATCGCCCCAGGCCATGCCCGCCCTCGCGGCTCTGCTCGCTGATCTGCCCAGCGATGTGCTGCCCCGTGCCGGGGTTGCCTACGTGCACTACCTGAGCTTCATGCTCTGCTTCGGCGCCCTGGTGCTGGAACGGCGGCTGATTCGCCCTAACCCGAGCCGGCAGGACGCCACCTTGATGGTGATCACCGATGTGGTGTACGGCCTGGCGGCGCTGGCGCTGCTGGTGAGCGGCATCCTGCGGGTGATGTACTTCGGCCAGGGGGGCAGCTTCTACACCGAGAACCCGCTGTTCTGGTGGAAGGTGGGTCTGTATCTGAGCGTGGGTGGTCTTTCCCTCTACCCAACGATCACCTACATCCTCTGGGCGATCCCCCTGCGCAAGGGTGAGCTTCCCCAGGTGAGCGAAGCACTGGCAAAGCGTCTGGCCTGGATCCTCAACATTGAACTGGCAGGTTTCGCCCTGATTCCGCTGCTGGCCACGCTGATGGCCCGGGGCGTGGGCCTGCCCGGCAGCCTCGGCGCCTGAGCCGCAGGTGGACCTCCCACCCGCTCCACAACCAGCGATTCACGCTGCTCCGCTGCAGGCCGGCTCGTTCCAGGACGCTGCGATCCGCTCCGGGGGGAGTGTCCCCTGCGGGATATCCACGGATATCCGCCCATGGACAGCAACTGAAGCCGCTCCTCCCGCAGCTCCTGCCGCCGCACCCGGCGACTACCGCCATCGGCTCAGGCCCACCCCAGCCGGCTGGCCCATCCGCGATCACTGGTGCGTGTGGGTGGAACCGGTGCAGGATTCAGGCCCCACCGGGATCTGGGAGCAGCGCTGGCATCAGGCCGTGCTGGCTGCCATCAGCACCTGGCAGCAGGTGCTGCCGATCAGCCTGGTGAGCGATCGGGCGCAGGCCCAGGTGTTGGTGGAGCGGCGCAAACCACCGCTGCGCAACTGGCGCGCCAGCCATGGCCGGGCGGTGCTGCAGCTGCTGGAGGTGCAGCGCGAGGGCCGCTGGCGGCTGGAGCCCAGGGTGGAGGTGATGATCAGCCCAGGGCAGGCCCAGCCGGCGATTCAGGCCACGGCGCTGCATGAGCTGGGCCATGCCTTCGGGCTGTGGGGGCACAGCGACCAGCCCGGCGACGCGATGGCCGTGAAGCCTGGCGCCCGGCCGGTGCTGGAGTTGAGCGACCGCGACCGGCGCACCGTGCTCTGGCTGCAGCAGCAACCCGGCCTCAGCCAACCCGCGTCGCCATGAGCCAGCCCAAGCGCACGATCTCCGATCTGTTCCTGCGCCGGCCGGTGCTGAGCCTGGTGCTCAGCGCGCTGCTGTTGCTGCTGGGTGCCCTCAGCCTGGTGCAGCTGCAGGTGGAGAACCTGCCGGCGATCGCCCCGGGGCGGGTGAGCGTGAGCAGCACCTACCCCGGCGGCAGCCCCGAGGTGGTGGAGCAAGGGGTCACGGCGCTGCTGGAGCGGCAGCTCAATGGCCTGGAGCGGCTCGACACGATCCGCTCCACCAGCACCAGCAACGGCAGCAGCATCAGCCTCAGCTTCCGCGGCGGAGCGCCTGAACTGAATCAGGTGAATGCCCAGAACGAGGTGAGCCAGGTGCTGCGCCAGCTGCCGGCCCAGGTGGCGCGGCTGGGGGTGCAGGTGCGGCGCAGCTCCGACGATCTGCTGATGGTGCTGAGCTTCAGCGCCGAGAACGGCCGCTACAGCGATCTGTTCCTCAGCGGCTGGGTGAACCAGGTGGTGAAGGAGCGGCTGCAGCGCGTGGATGGCGTGGGCAACGTGACGCTCTTCGGCGGCAGCCCGCTGGCCTTCCGCCTCTGGCTCAATCCCGCCGCGCTGCTGGAGCGGCAACTCACGATCAACGACGTGCGCACGGCGCTGGAAGCGCAGAACGTGCTCGCCGCCCTCGGCCAGGTGGGAGATGAACCCGTGCCCGCCGGCCAGGCCACCACCCTGCCGCTGCAGATGGAGGGGCGGCTGCGCAGCCCCGAGGAGCTGGAGCAGCTGGTGGTGGGCAGAGGGCCGGATGGCGGCGTGGTGCTGCTGCGCGATATCGGGCGCGTTGGCCTGGGCAGCGAGAACTACGGCAGCATCGCCACCAACCTCAAGGGCGATCCCACGGTGGCGCTGGGGGTGTTCCAGCGCGATGGCAGCAATGCCCTGATGGTGAGTGAAGCGGTGGAGCGGGCCCTGGCGGAGCTGGAGCCGCGCTTCCCGCCTGGGGTGGATCTGCAGCTGATCGTGAATGAGGCCGACACCGTGCGCCAGAGCATCAGCGAGGCGGCGGGAAGCCTGCGCGATGCGGTGCTGCTGGTGTTTCTGGCCCTGCTGCTCGGCCTCGGCAACAGCCGCCTGGCGCTGATCAGCGCCCTGGCGGTGCCCGTATCGCTGCTGGGTTCGATCACGCTGATCAACCTGAGCGGCACCTCGATCAACACCCTCAGCCTGTTCGGCATGGTGCTGGCTTCGGGCCTGGTGGTGGACGACGCCATCGTGGTGAGCGAGGACATCGGCCGGCGCCTGGAACGGGGGGCATCCCCCCTGGCGGCAGCCCGGGAGGCGATGGCCGAACTGGGCGGTGCCGTGGTGGCCACCTCGCTGGTGCTGCTGGTGGTGTTCCTGCCGGTGCTCGGCATGGAAGGCAGCGTGGGCCGCCTCTACGCCCCGATTGCGATCAGCATCGGCGCCGCGATCGTGGTGTCGACCTTCAACGCCATCAGCTTCACGCCGGTGGCCGCCAGCCGCATCCTCCACGCCGAGCAACAGGAGCCGGCCTGGCTGCTGCGCTGGATCGATCCGCCGCGCCGCTGGCTGGAAGGGCTGGAGCAACCCTATGGCCGCTGGCTGGATCGCAGCCTCAAGTACCGCCGGCGGGTGCTGATTGCCCTGGCTCTTGGGCTGGTGCTCACCGCCGCCGGCCTCAGCCTGCGGCCCAGCGCCTTCATCCCCCAGGAGGACAACGGCCAGCTGCGGGGTGTGGTGGTGCTGCCGGATGGCTCCTCGCTGCAGCGCACCCAGGCCGTGATGGAGCAGGTGCGCGCCACCCTGGCGGAGGAACCGGCCCTGCGCAGCGCCAACTTCTACGCCGGCCGCTCCTTCGGCGACAGCAGCCCCAACAAGGGCATCTTCTTCGTGCGCCTGCACGCCATCGGCCAGCGGGGCGAAGGCAGCACCTCCACCTCAGCGGTGGCAGAACGGCTCAATCGCCAGCTGATGCAGCGGGTGCAGGGGGCGGTGGTGATGCTGAGCGAGGCACCCACCGTGCGCGGCTTCAGCAGCGAGGGGGGCCTTGAAGTGGAACTGCTCGACATCAGCAACGGCCAACTCACGATTCAGCAGTTCGCGCAGCAGGCCGAGCGCTTCATCCAGGCGGCCAATGCCAGCGGGCGCTTCAGCCGCGTGTCCACCCGCTTCAATGCCGATTCGCCGGTGCTGCGGCTGGAGCCCGACCGGCTGCAGCTCGCCTCCCTGGGGGTGGAGCTCGATGAACTGGTGAGCACCCTGCAGGCCAGCTTCGGCAGCAGTTATGTGAACGACAGCTTCGAAGGCGACCAGGTGCGCCGGGTGATCGTGCAGCTGGAGGGCCAGGGGCGCCGCGATGTGAACGACGTGTTGGCCCTGCAGGTGCGCAACCGCAACGGCCAGTTGATCCCGATCGGCCAGGTGGTGCAGGTGGTGCCCACCACCGGGCCGAGCGCGATCAACCACACGCGCCTGGTGCGCTCAATCTCGATCCGGGCGCTGCCGGCCCCCGGCGTGAGCACAGGCCAGGCGATGGCGGCCCTGGAACAGATCCAGCGCGAGCAGGCCAGCACCAGCACGGAACTGGAGTGGGCCGGCCTGGCCCGCGAGGAGCGCCAGGCCGGTGGCGGCAGCATCCGCGCCTTCGTGCTGGCGGTGGTGGTGATGGGTCTGCTGCTGGGGGCTCTCTACGAGAACCTGCTCGATCCGCTGATCATCCTGATCACGGTGCCCCTGGCCCTGCTGGGGGCGGTGGGCGGCCTGATCGTGCGCGGCCTGCCGCTCGATGTGTACGGCCAGATGGGACTGTTGGTGCTGGTGGCCCTGGCCGCCAAGAACGGCATCCTGATCGTGGAGTTCGCCAACCAGCGCCTGCGCGAGGGTCTCGGGCTGGAGGCGGCGATCCGCGAAGCCTCGATCAGCCGCCTGCGGCCGATCCTGCTCACCGCCATCTCCTCCCTGGCGGGCTTCCTGCCGCTGCTGCTGGCCAGCGGCGCCAGCGCCAGCAGCCGCATCAGCATCGGCACCGTGGTGTTCTCGGGCCTGCTGGTGTCCACCGCGCTCAGCCTGTTTGTGGTGCCGGCCGTGTACCGGCTGATCAAGGGCTGGGAGCTGGCGCGGCCCCATCGGCGGGTGCACGGAGGCCAGCATGGCTGAACCCAGGATCGCGGTGATGCAGAGCAGGCTGAAGCAGGCGATCGCTGCTGCTGTTGCTGCTGCTGCCCTGGGCATCAGCGGCTGCAGCAGCCCAGCGGCCCGGCCCCCCGTGCGCGTGCAGGCGGCACCACTGCGGCAGGAGGCCTTCGTGCAGAGCCTCGACACGGTGAGCACCCTGGAGGCCACCGAGGAGATCGAACTGGCATCCCAGGCCGGCGGGCGGGTGCAACGGGTGCTGGTGCAGGGGGGTGAGCGTGTGAAGGCCGGCCAGCTGCTGGTGGTGCTGGATCAAACGCAGCTGCGCGCTGATGTGGCAGCCCTGCAGGCCGCTGCTGAAACCGACGCCTTCACCTACGAGCGCTTCAAGGGGCTGGTGAGCCAGGGCGCGGCCACGGCGCTGCAGCGCGATGAGATGCGAGCCAAGGCGATCGGCTCCAAGCAGGCCCTGCGGGCCAAGCAGGCCGACCTGGCCTACAAGGATGTGCGCGCACCGATCAGCGGCGTGATGGGTGATGTGAGCATCAAACCCGGCAATGTGGTGCAGGCCGGCACGCCCTTCAGCAGCATCATCCGCAACGATCAGCTCCAGGCCCGGATCGACATCCCGGCCAATCAGGCCAATGCCGTGGCCCGGGGCCAGCGGGTGCAGCTGCTCGATGGGATCAACCCCCGCCCCCTGGCAGAGGGCCGGATCAACCTGATCGACCCCGGGGTGAACAGCAGCAGCCAGACCCTGCTGGCCAAGGCCGCGATCAGCAACCCGCAGGGCCTGCTCCGCAACGGCCAACGGCTGCGGACGCGCGTGATCCTGGGGGCCGAGCGCCAGCTGGCGGTGCCGTTTTCGGCGGTGACCCGCAGTTTTGGCCAGAGCTTCGTGTTCGTGGTGGGCACCCTGCGCGAGCTGGAGCGCGATCCCGGCAAGGCCGATCTGGCCAAACTGCGGCGCCTGCCGAAGGACACGCTCCTCGCCCTGCAGAAACCGGTGAGCCTCGGCCCCCTGCAAGGTGACCTCTATCCCGTGCTGAGCGGACTCGATGCCAACGACCGGGTGATCCTCAGTGGCAGGCTCGGCCTGCGCCACGGCAGCCCGATCCAGCTGGAGCGCTGAGGCTCACTCCCGCCGCGGCGCACCGCGGCGCTGGGCCAGCACCTGCTGCACCTCGCGCCAGCTCACACCGTGGTGGGCCAGGGCCACCTGCATGTGAAACAGGATGTCGGCGGCTTCACCGGCGATCTCGGCGGCGTTGCCGTCCTTGCAGGCCATCACGAATTCAGCGCTCTCCTCGCCGATCTTCTTGAGGATGCGGTTGTCGCCGCCGTCGAGCAGTTTGTTGGTGTAGCTGCCGGGCTCGGGATGGTCGCGGCGGCCCTCGATCACGCGCATCAATTCGGTGCAGGCATCGGCCGGCGGCGGAAGCGCTGTGGCACCACCGGCGCTGGGGGCCGGGCCGTCGTCGTAGAAGCAGCTGCGGGCGCCGGTGTGGCAGGCCACATCGCCGCTTTGCTCAATCGTGAGCAGCAGCACATCGGCATCGCAGTCGTAACGCAGGCCCCGCAGGCTCTGGGTGTGGCCACTGGTGGCGCCCTTGTGCCAGAGCTCCTGGCGCGAACGGCTCCAGTAGTGCACCTCACCGGTGGCGAGGCTGCGCTCGATCGCCTCGCGGTTCATCCAGGCCACCATCAGCACGGCGCCATCGAGCCAGTCCTGCGCCACCGCGGGGATCAGGCCGGCGTCGTTAAAACGAAGTGAGCCGATCAGGGCCGGATCCGGGAGCTGAAATGATGCCTGCAAGGGCTGCCGATCCATCTCCACCGATCCTCCCGCAACACCGATCACCCCACCCCAGGCCCGGGCATGAGCGCCGCCTTCTCCTGCACGAAGACCTTCAGCGGCTATCCCTGTTGCCACCGCCAATGGCGCCATCCCGGCCACTGCCGCTTCGTGCACGGCTACAGCCGCAGCTTCACCTGCTGGTTCCGGGCCACGGAGCTGGATGCGTATGGCTTCGTGGTGGATTTCTCCAGCCTGGGCACCCTGCAGCAGCGCCTGGCGCAGCAGTTCGATCACACCTTCCTGGTGAACGCCGACGACCCGCTGCTGGAGCAGTGGCAGAGCCTGCATGAGCAGGGCGCCCTGGATCTGCGGGTGATGGAGAACGTGGGGATGGAAGCCAGCGCCGAACTGGTGTGGCACTGGGCCAACGAGCTGCTGCAGGCGCGCGATGGGGGCCGCAGCTGCTGCTGGAAGGTGGAGGCCCGCGAGAACGAGAAGAACGCCGCCTGCTTCGAAGCGGTGCCGGATTGGTTCAGCGA
>CAJXSQ010000013.1 GCA_913061215.1 uncultured Synechococcus sp.
CATCTGGATGGTTGCAAAGCCCCGGCATCGCCGGGGCTTTTTTCATGCGTCCTTCTGGATCTCCACCTGCGTGGGGAAGGGAATCTCGATCTGATGGGCCTCGAAGCTGGCCAGCACGCCCTGGTTCATGCGGCTGATGCCGTCCTTGAAGGCGCTGTAGCTGCTGTGGCTGCTGAGAAAATCGAACACGAAGTCGTAGGTGAATTCCGAGATCGCCATCAAGCGGCAGGAGCGCAGCCGAAACTCCGGATCCGATTCCACAACCTGCCGGATCAGGTCTGGAATCAGCCTGAGTTGCTGTGCTGTGGTGTCGTAGGACACCCCGATCACCACCCGCGACTTCAACACCTGATCTTCGATCTGCTGCATCCGTAGCAGCAGCTCCTCGCGCATCTGCAGAAAGGCTCTCCAGCCATGCAGTTCCACGGTGGCAAAGCACACCAGATCGAGCTCATCGTGCTCATTGCGCTCAACGCTCACCAGGCTGTGCATCAACTCAGGCCGTTGGTCCACCTCCCGCCGTGTGTACATCAGCAGATCGCTCACCTGATCCGGTGACAGGGGCTGCTTGAGGCAATACCGCAGTTCGATTCCCTGGCTTGGTGTGGCGTCAGAGCGTTGTTGGCGTTGCGAGTAATTCACGATCGTCGCTTCATCCGCGATCGCATTGGGGATGGTGATGCGACTGTCCAGGGTCTGCAGTTCAAGCGATCGCAGGCCGATCTTGGTGACAAAGCCGAGGTTTTCGCCCACCCGGCAGAACTCGCCCACACGCAGTGGTCGGTCGGTTTGGATCGACAGTCCTGCGAACAGATTGCCCAGCAGTTTCGAGGCGCCCAGGCCGATGGCCAGGCCGGGTACCGCCGAGAAGGCCAGCACGGTTTCGGCGGGCAGTCCGAGCAGGATCAGCAGGCGATAGATCAGGGCCACCATGGCCAGGGCGCCGAGGGTGCGGCAGATCGGCATCACGAAGTTGCTGATCCGCTGCAACAGCAGGGGTGACTCCCCACCGCGCAGCCGCATCATCCACTCGGATCCGGAGCGGCCCAGCGCCTCGAACAACAGAAACGACAACGCCCCGGCTGTGAGGAAGTAGACGATGTAGAAGCCGAAGGTGATCAGCACCAACGGTTCGCCGGTGATGTTGAGGTAGCCATCAACAATGGCGCTGCTCAGGCGGGTGAGCGGCAGGATCGGAACCACCAGGCCCACTCGGATCCAGGCGATATTGTCTGCATCGAGATGGATGCGGCTGGTGTCGCCTGCATCCTCTTTGTAGCGATAGGTTGCCAGCAGCCTGCGGCCCAGCCAGATCACGATCAGCGCCTCGATGGCAATGGTGACCAGGGTGAACAGGATCTGGAACAACGTTTGCCCCCAGAGCTGGATCTCGATGATGTGCCGCAGGCCCGTGGGGAGGCGTAGATACCACTTTGGTGGCACCAGGTAGCCTGGTGTCTGCGCATAAAATGCATAGAGACCAGGCGTGCTGAATGAGGTTGGGCTGGTGCTGAGGCCCTTCACCTCGTCATACATGCGCTCCACCTGTTTCACCGTGCTCGATGAGAACAGGTAGCTGCCATGAATCGCTGTATCGCTTGTGTTCTGGCTCAGCACGATGGCGGTGCCCGGTAGTCGCCAGCTCGTGAGGTCATTCTCCAATGTTTCGTTCAGCTTGTTCAGCTCAACGGCATCGGGAATGTTGAAGGGCTTCTTGCTGGATCCCAGCACATAGTCCAGCACTTCTTTGAGTTGTATTGCCGCTTCTTCAGTGCGATCCGTGCGTACGCTCTCGGCAAATTCCGAGCCATCCAACGCATGAATGGCGAGGCTGAACAGGGTGTTGAGTCTGCTGATCTCGGCCCGGGCGGCCGGGCTCCAGCCCAGGCCTGGATCGGTTGGGGCCATCGCGCTCACGGCGCGCATGCCGTGGCCCACATCGGCCATCACCACATAGAAATTGAGCAGGGTGGCGCTTGGGTTATCACCGATCACCTCGCCGAGTGGAACCCCTTGCCAGTTCTGGACGGCCTCTTCAAGGGCCGGGTAGAACGGCTGTTCCTGCAGCGGTATGCCGCTGGCTTGCGCCGGTTGCTGCAGGTCGCTGGACCGCGCGAATCCGGTCGTCGCCAGCAGCCCACTCAGCGCCAATCCCACCAGCGCCGCCAGGGCACGGTGCAGCCAGCTGCGAGGCATGGGTCCTGGTCAGAGCCGTCGAATCCTGGCAGGGCTCAGGCCGTTCTTCCTAGGTTGAACGCACTGCGAGGCTCGCTGATGAGTCGTCTGCGCGAAGGGGTGCGGCGATCCGTGGTGCTGGCCGGCACGCTTCTCAGGGAGAGCAGTGCCGGTGTTGTGGATGCGCTGCGGGACCTCTCGGATCCGAGCGGCGCCGCTGCTGCCGCCCTGGAGCGGGATCTGGAGCTGGCCCGCCGCCATGGTCGCTGGCTCAGCGAGGCGGAACGGGCCGAGCTGGCGCTGCTGGAGCAACGGCGCGGCCAGCGGCGGCGGCTCCTGCTGCTCGTGCTGGTGATCTCTGCGCTGCTGCCACCGCTGTGGTTGCTGGTGCCGATCTGGATCGGTCTGCTCTGTTGGCCCGCCACCACGCAACGCCTGCTCTGGTTGCTCCTGGCGGCAGCGATCGGCTTCACGCTGCTGCTCGTGGCCTTGCTGGTGTGGCTGTTGCTGCGCTGAACGCCTGCGGCTCCCGCCACCCTGTTTAGTCTTCTGCTCCCGGATCGCGGTGCAGGGTTGCCACTGATGAGAACGAGGCTGTTCCGCTCGGCGCTGCTGCTTGCCGCAGGTCTTGCTGCCTGCGCAGCACCGGCCGCCGCCATCGATGAGGTGGTGGTGGAGCTGCCGCTGCTTGAGAACACCCTCACGGTGAATCTGAGCGAACTCAGTGATCCGGCCGCGTTACTGCAGGGCAACAGCGATCTGGCGGAACTGGATCGGGCCAGCAACGGTGAGCTGGGCCGCAAGCTGCTCAGACTGTTCAATCAGCCTGTGCCGGTGAGCTTCCGCCAGCTGGCCGAGAGTTCGGTGGGTTCGCCGCTGCTGGAGCAGACGCTGCTGTTGGTGTCGTCGTTCGGCACGGTGGAGGGTGAGAGCCCGGATCTCAGCGGTGCAGCGCTCAAGGCGGCGCTGGAGAAGGCCAGTGCCGCCTCACCGGACGGCCAGCCCACCCTGCTGCAACTGATGCAGGCCATTCCGGGCGAGCGGGTTCGCCTCAACCTCTCGCAGGCCCAGATCGTGCTCGCCCGCATGCTGCGGCAGCGTCGCCAGGCCGATCAGCTGATGGCCTCCGCCACGCCAGCCCCGGCCGCCCCGGCCGCCCCGGCAGCGGCAACGGTGCAGCTGAACCGCGTGCAGCTTGCCGTTCCCCATCGCTCTGAACCGCTGGAGCTGGTGGTGCTCACACCAGGCACCGGCGGCAATGGCCGCCTGGTGGTGATCTCCCACGGCCTCTGGGACAGCCCTGCCAGCTTTGAGGGCTGGGGGCGTCAGCTGGCCCGCCGCGGTTACACCGTGGTGATGCCCCGCCATCCCGGCAGCGACAACCGGCAACAGCACGAAGTGCTCAGCGGTCAGGCACCGCCACCATCGCCTTCCGAGCTTGGCCTGCGGGCGCGCGACATCAGCGCCATCAACGATGCCGTGGCCAAGGACTCCCTCGCCGGTGTTTCGGGTGTGGATGCGAGCCGGGTGGTGGTGATCGGCCATTCCTGGGGAGCCACCACCGCTCTGCAACTGGCGGGGCTGCGTCCTGAGGACAGCTCCCTGCAGGCCCGCTGCAACAACGTGGACGATCCGGACCGCAACCTCAGCTGGACGCTGCAGTGCAGCTGGGTCAGCGCCGTGGATCAGGCCGCCATTGATGACCCAAGGGTGATCGCCGTCGCCGCCGTCAGTCCGCCGGTGTCGTTGCTGTTTCCGAAAGGGTCCTCCAATGGCATGAGTGGTCGGGTGCTGCTGGTGAGCGGCACGCACGACTGGGTTGTTCCCCCGGATCCGGAGGCGGTGGATCCGTTCAGGCAGGCCGCTGCGATGGGCAACCAACTGGTGCTGGTTCAGGGTGGTGATCACTTCAACCTCCGGCCCGGCGCCGCCGCCGATGGCGGCGTTCTCGCCCCGCTGCTGCTGCAGTGGACGGACACCGCTTTTCAGGCCGGTGCCGCTGTGAAGCCGGCCTCAGGCGCTCCACCCCTGCTGGCACCGGGCGCCTGGGGAAGCAGCAGCAAGCCGATGGCGGATGTCACGCCCCGGATCCGAGCGCAGTAGGCCGGAGGGGTGGTGTGCGCGCCGGCACGGCGCCCTGCGTTCCAGGCAGCCAGGCCCGCCGGAGATCGCCTTCAAGATGGCGCCGCACCCACTCCTATCGATGGTGTTCAGCCCCAGCACATCCCTGCCGGTTGTCGTCACAGCTGATGTCCCCACGCCTGTCGATCGCACAACCTGGCTGCCGGCCGATCGGGTGATCACCATCCCCTGCAGCGTCCCAACGTCAGCACCGGCCTCGAATCAGCCCTCGAACCAGCGCATCACCTGGCAGGAGCTCCTGGGTCAGCGTTGACGCAGGCCACAGCGCTGCCAGCTGTTGAAAGTGCACACCTGCGGTTGTCATCGGCATGGCCTGCGTTGACGTGAATGAGCCGCTGCATCGGCCCGTGACCCAGTTCACACCCCCTCCCTGCTGGCTGCACCGCGGTTGCCGCATCCAGCTGATCGGCTACCCCCGCTGCGAAGGGGCCTATCTGATCCAACACAGCAGCGGTGCCGTGCTGGGCCGCAGCTCCAGCCTCACGGGCGCGCGCCTGTTGATCGACGAGCAGATCGCGCTGTTGCGCCAGCGTCTTGCAGCGGCGGCCTGAGGGCAGGGCGGCGATGGCAAGCTGGCAGCCACCTGAAGGTAGTGGTGTGTCCCAGCCCGTGCTTCTGTGCGGTTACTACGGCGAGCACAACCTCGGGGACGACGCCTTGCTGGAGGCCCTGCTCGCGCAGCTGCCCGCTGGCACATCCGCTGTGGTGACGGCTTTTGATCAGGCTGAGGTGGAGGGCCGCCATCGGGTGGCCACCGTGCAGCGCCGCAGCCTGAAGGCTGTGCTTGCCGCCCTGAAGCGTTGCCGGGCCCTGGTGCTCGGCGGCGGCAGCCTGCTGCAGGATGCCACCAGCTTCCGCAGCCTCCTCTACTACGCCGCCCTGATCGCGGCGGCCCGCCTGCAGGGCAAGCCCGTGCTGCTCTGGGCCCAGGGGCTCGGGCCGCTGCGGCGTCGGCGCAGCCGCGCCCTGGTGCGCCGGCTGTTGCCGCTGGCCACGGGCATCAGCTGGCGTGATCCCAGCTCTGCCCGCCTGGCCCGCCAGCTCGGGGTGGAAGCACCCCACGGCAGCGATGCTGTGTGGAGCCTGCCCCGCCAGCACTGGCTCGGCAAGGGCGGCCCGATCGTGGTGTGCTGGCGTCCCACCGCTCACCTGCAGGGGCAGGCCTGGCTCCCTCTGCTCGAGGCCCTGGAACAGCTGGCGGAGCAGCAGGATCGCCAGGTGATCTGGCTGCCGTTCCATCGCGATCAGGACAGCTCCCTGCTGGAGCAGCTGCGCCAGCAGGGCCTGGTGGGAGCGGCTCTGGAGCGCCGCAGCCGTGTGGTGGCGGCCGCGACCCCGAGCGAAGCGATGGCGCTGTTCCGCTCCGCCGGCCTGGTGGTGGCGATGCGGCTGCATGCGCTGATCCTGGCGGCGCTCTCCGGTAGCCCGGTGAGTGCCCTCAGCTACGACCCGAAGGTGCAGGCCTGCGCCACGGAGCTGGGTTGCCGTTGCCTGGATCTGGCCGATTCGCTGCCGGCGCCGCACGCTCTGGCGGATCTCTGGCTGGAATCGCTGGACTCTCCCCCCGCCAGCAGCGCTCTGGCGGCCATGGCCCGTGCCACAGCTGTGCACCGCGAGCTGCTGCAACGGCTGGTGGACTGACACCACCGCAAGCGCTCAGCGGTATTTCTACCGATGGTGTGGCGCCTGGGGTCACGCGACGCTCTGGCCGTTGATCCCTTGGTGTGTGGCATGGCGTCCCAACCGGTGCTCATCGGTGCCCATGGCGGCACTGTCCATCAGCTCAAGGCCAGCGAGGGTGAGCTGTTTCAGGTGTGTTTCCGGGGGATCTGTCTCTACTGCGACAGCCTCACTGCCGGAGCGGCTCACCTGCGGCGTCTGGAACGCCGGAGCGTCAGCCGCTCTGAAGCTGCCTGAGGGCTGCGAGCACCTCCTGGCTGTGGCCGCTGGGTCGCACCGCCAGCCAGCGCTCCCGCAGGACCCCCTCCGGATCGATCAGGAAGGTGTGGCGTTGGGAGAACGGCGGAATCCAGCTGCCATAGCGTTTGCTCACCATGCCGCCGGGATCGGAGAGCAGCGGATAGGCGAGGGCTTCGCTGCCGCAGAACTCGGCGTGGGATTCGGCGCTGTCGGCGCTGATGCCCACCACCTCGGCGCCGGCGCGATGGAACGCCTGGAGATCGCGTTGGAAGCCGCGGGCTTCGATCGTGCAGCCCTCTGTGAAATCGCGGGGATAGAAATAGAGCACCAGCCAGCGGCCGGCGAAATCGCTGAGCTGCCGGCTGGCTTCAACGGCACTGCCATCGCTCCCAGGCACAACGCCGCCCAGGGTGAACGGCGGGGCGGGCTGGTTGAGATCGGGCAGGATCCCTCCCATGCAAAAAGCCTGCCGGGGTAAACCCAGCAGGCCCAGTGCCGTGATGGAGAGACCGCTCAGAACCTGGCGGCGCTGCATCGCTGCTTCCTGTGGATCAGAGCTTGGCCAGGTTGATGCCCAGCTCCTTGGCATAGGCACCAAGACCCTTCTTCTGGATGGTCTTGAGGGCGCGGGTGGATACGCGCAGCTTCACGAAGCGGTTGCCTTCGGCCCACCACAGGCGGCGTTCCTGGAGGTTCACCTGCTGCAGCTTCTTGGTCCGCACGTGGGAGTGGGACACGGCCATGCCGTTGTTGGCGCGCTTGCCGGTGAGTTGGCAGACCCGGGACATGACCGACCTTCTGGGGAATGTTGACGACGTGACCCCGAACGGAGCCAAGCGCTGATCGTATCAGTTGGCAGTTGGGTTGATCAGCTGCACGGTGCGCGTGGGGAAGGCGAACTCGATGCCCTCCTCGGCGAAGCGACGCACGATTTCAAGGTTGATCCGTTGTTGGACGTTCATCGCCTGGGCGAAATCGTTGGTGGGCACGAAATACACCAGCTCGAAATCGAGGCTGCTGTCGTTGAACGCCACGAAGTGGCAGCGATCGAACTGGGCATCACCGCCGCTCTCCACGATGCTCTGCAGCAGCGCCGGAATGCGCTGCAGCGTGGCGTGGCTGGTGTCGTAGGTGACGCCGAGGCGATAGATCAGCCGGCGCCGATGCATCTCGCCGTAGTTGGCCACCACCGATCCGGTGAGGGCGCTGTTGCTCATCACGATCGCCTCACCGTTCACGCTGCGCAGGCGGGTGCTGCGCACTCCCACCCGATCCACCGTGGCCCACACATCGCCCACGTTGATGAACTGCCCGCTCACGAATGGCTTGTCGAGCAGGATCGTGACGTACTCGAAGAACTCGGCCACCGGCTCCCGCAAGGCCAGGCCGGCGCCGATGCCGCCGGCGCTGAGCAGGGCCCAGATCGCGGCCATCTGCACGCCGATGTTCTGGAGGTAGAACAGCACGCCCACGGTCCACACCAGCGCCCGCAGCAGGGGCACGAGCGAGCGGATCATCGTGGCCACCGACTCCTCGGCCTGGCGCTTGGCCCAGCTCTGCAGCAGCCGCACGCTGATGCGGTTCACCAACCGCACCAGCAGCACCACCAGGATCAGCTTCGCCAGCCCGAAGGCCACCCGATCTCCGGTGGCGTTGGTGGGGATGATCTGCCAGGCGATGGCCGCGCTCACCACCCAGCCCGCCGGTGGGATCGTTTCACCGAGCAGCTGCACGATGAAATCGTCGGTGCTGCTGCGGGTGCGCCGGGTGATCCGGCCGAGCACCACGGTGAGAACCCGCGCCAGCAGGATCGAGAGGAAGCCGCCGCCCACCAGGGTGAGCAGAGCGGGCAGAAACGTTCCCGGGTCCAGAGACATCGCCTGGGTTGTTGGTCGCTCGGGCCACTGTCGCCTGACAGCTCGGCTTACTCGGCCTAAGTGTGTGGGTAAAGGGATCTGCCCATGACAGAACCTCTCCTGCTGGCGCTGGATCAGGGCACCAGCAGTTCCAGGGCTGTGCTGTTCAACCCCCAGGGGGAGCCTCTGGCCTCAGCTCAGGTGCCCCTGGCCATCGACTACCCCGCCGATGGCTGGGTGGAGCAGCAGCCCCAGGCCATCTGGCAGAGCCAGCTGCAGGCGATGCAGGCGCTGGCCGAGCAGCTGAGTGAGGAGCAGCGCCGGGCTGTGGCGGCCTGCGGTGTGACCAACCAGCGGGAAACCACCCTTCTCTGGCGGCGCAGCGACGGCACACCGCTGGCCCCGGCGCTGGTGTGGCAGGACCGGCGCAGCAGCGCGATCTGCGCCGGCTGGCAGCAGCGTGGCGACGCTGGTGCCTGGCAGCACCACACCGGCCTGGTGCTCGATCCCTATTTCAGTGCCAGCAAGATCCGCTGGTTGCTCGATCACCATCCCGCTGCAGCGGCAGCCCAACAGCAGGGTGATCTGTGCTTCGGCACCGTGGACAGCTGGCTGTTGTGGCAGCTCAGCGGCGGCAGGCTGCATGCCACCGACCACAGCAACGCCAGCCGCACCCTGCTGCTCGATCTGGAGCAGCGCCGCTGGTGGTCGCCGGCACTCGCCAGCGTGGGGATCAGCGGCGATGCGCTGCCGCAGCTCCTGCCCAGCCGCGGCAGCTACGGCAGCATCGCCGCCGGGCTGCCCTTTGCCGGGGTGCCGATCACAGCCGTGCTCGGCGATCAGCAGGCGGCCACCTATGGCCAGCTCTGCCTCGCCCCGGGCCAGGCCAAATGCACCTATGGAACGGGTGCTTTTTTGGTGGTGACCTGCGGCGATCGGCCGGTGCGGCCCGAGGGCGGGTTGCTCGGCACCGTGGGCTGGACGGATACCGAGGGTCGCGCCACCTATTGCATCGAAGGCAGCCTGTTCAATGCCGGCACCGTGGTGCAGTGGCTGCGGGATGGTCTTGGTTTGATCGAGAACTCGGCCGAGATTGATGCCCTGGCGGCCTCGGTGCCCTCCGCCGGTGAGCTGATGCTCGTGCCGGCCTTCACGGGCTGGGGAACGCCCCACTGGGATCCGAGCGCCCGGGGGCTGCTGATCGGCCTCACCCGCGACACCAGCGCAGCCCATCTGGCCCGCGCCGCGCTCAATGGCATTGCCCTGGCCGTGAGCACGCTGGTGGACACCGCTGCCGCCGCGCTGGGAGAGCCGCTGCAGGAGCTGGCGGTGGATGGCGGCGCCTGCGCGTCCAATGTGTTGATGCAGGCCCAGGCCGACAGCACGGGCCTTGCGGTGCGCCGGCCGGCGCACCTCGAATCCACGGCCCGCGGCGTGGCCCTGATGGCCGGGCAGGAGGCCGGGGTGGTGGCGGATCTCACGCCGATCCGCCAGGGCCTTGCAGCCGGGTCCAGCCGGTTTGAGCCGCAGCTGTCAGCGGCGGAGCGTGAGCTCTGGCGCCGGCGCTGGCAGGAGGCCGTTCGTCGTTGTCTGCACTGGCATGGAGATGCACATGTTTGATCTGGTGGTGATCGGTGCCGGCAGCAGCGGCGCCTGCCTGGCCCTTGAGGCCGTGCGCCGTGGCCTGCGGGTGGCTTTGCTGGAGGCTGAGGATCCGGCGATCGGCACCAGCTCCCGCAGCACGAAGTTGCTGCACGGGGGCGTGCGCTATCTGGAGCTGGCCTTCAAGCGGGCCGATCCGGCTCAGCTGAAGCTGGTGCGCGAGGCGCTGGCCGAGCGGCGCCATTGGATCGATCAGGCCCCCTTCCTGGCCCGGGAATTGCGCATTGCCCTGCCCACCGGCAATGGCCTCGAGCAGCTCTACTACCGCTTCGGCCTGGGGATGTACGACCTGCTGGCCGGGGCGCAGGGGCTGGAAGGCACCGAGGGCATCGGGGCTGCGCAGCTGCGGCAGCTGCTGCCTGGGCTGCAGCAGGGCCTGCATGGCGGGCTGCTCTACAGCGATGGCCAGTTCGATGACGCCCGGCTCAACCTGCTGCTGGTGCTCACCGCCCAGGCGGCCGGTGCCACGGTGCAGCGCGACTGCCGGGTGGTGGGTTTCGAGCAGAGCGACGGCCGGCTGACGGCTGCCATCAGCCAGGCCCCGGACGGCAGCCAGCAGCGCTGGCTGGGCGAGCGAATCGTGAATGCCACCGGTATCGCCGCCGATCGCCTGCGCCAGCTGGCCCAGCCCGATGCTCCCGATCGTCTGCTGGTGAGTCGCGGCATCCATCTGGTGCTGCGCGAGTCGCTTTGTCCCGCTGATGTGGGCCTGCTGATCCCCCGCACCCGCGATGGCCGCGTGCTGTTTGTGCTGCCCTTCCTCGGCCGCACCCTGGTGGGCACCACCGATCAGGTGTGTCCGGCGGATCAGGCCACCCAGGTGTCAGCGGCTGAAACCACCTATCTGGTGGAGCACCTGCAGCAGTGGTTCCCCGGCTTCAACCCCAGCACCATCAGCGCCAGCTGGGCCGGCGGGCGCCCCCTGATCCAGGCTGCCGCGGGCACCAGCAGCAGCCGTGTGGTGCGCGAGCACGAGGTGGAGCAGCTGCCCTGTGGCCTGATCAGCCTGCTGGGCGGCAAGTGGACCACCTGCCGCACCCTGGCCCTTGATGCTCTGCGGCTGATCAGTGAGCGGCCCCCCCGCGCCGAGCCCCTGCCCCTGCTCGGCGCCGCCGCCGCTCCGGAGCAGACGCGCCAGGGCCTGGGCGCCCTGCGCGCCGAGCTGGAGGCGGAGCTCCCCGGCGGCGCCGCCCAGGCCGATCACCTGCTGGAGGGCTACGGCCTCCGGGCACGCCAGCTGGTGGACGAGGCGGCGGACCGTGCCGCTCTGGAGCCGCTCAGCGCTGTGGTGCCGGTGAGCCGTGCCGAGTGGTGTTTCAACCAGCGCCATGAACTGGCCCGCAGCAGCGCCGATCTGCTGCAGCGCCGCTCCCGCATCGGGTTCCTGGATCAGGCGGAGGCGGAGCGCCTCACGGCTCCGGCTGAGGCACTGCTGGAGGAGCTCAACTCGGCATCCCCCAGCAACCACCAGCCGAAGCCGTAGGCCGGCAGATAGATGAACCACTGGCGGGTGGCTTCGGGAAAGGCACAGCCCCAGAGCAGCTCCCGCACCCGCTGGCCCTCCCAGGGCTCCAGGTTCAGCTCGGTGGAGGCGCCGGTACCGCTCAGGTTCACCGCCACCAGCACGGTCATCTCCGGGCTCTGGCGCACGTAGCTCACGATGCCCGGGTGGCCGCTCGGGAGCATGCTGAACTCACCATGGCGCAGGGCCGGCAGCAGGCGCCGGCTCATCAGCATGCGCCGGTGCCAGTTGAGCAGCGAGCCATTGAGCGATTTCTGCACCTCCACATTCACCACGCGGTAGTCGTACCCGGGTGTGGTGATCGGCGGGAGCACCAGCAGGGGATCCGGCGCGGAGGAGAAGCCGCCGTTGCGATCCGGTGTCCAGGCCATCGGCGTGCGGTTGGGGTCCCGGTCGCGCAGGCCGGGCCAGTCGCCCATGCCCAGCTCATCGCCGTAGTACACGCAAGGCATGCCCGGCAGGCTGTAGAGCAGGGCGTGCAGCGCCATGTTGGGCTTGGGATCGCCGTTGAGCAGCGGTGCCAGCCGCCGGTTGATGCCCCAGTTCAGCCAGTGTCCGCGGGCGGCGGGCATGCCATCGCGGATGCGATGGATCACGTCCTGCGGCACCAGGTGGCCATCGCCCAGCCAGAGTTCATCGTGGTTGCGCAGCGGCAGTGCCCAGCCGCGTCCCACATCACGATCGCTCAGGTCGTTGAGAAACTGCACCAGCTCGGCGGCCTGGCCATAGGCCACCGCAGCGAACAGATGGGCGGTGAGGGCGAAGTTGAAGGCGGCGTGCAGCTCACCCTCCTCCAGATAGGGCATCGCCTCATCCATCGGCTGGATCGCCTCCGCCAGCAGCAGCACCTCGGGTCTGCCGCGCCGGCGGCTGTGCTCCTGCACCCGCTGGCGCAGCTGCCGCAGGAAGGCATGGGTTTCCGGTAGCCCTTCGCAGCGGGTGTCCTCCCGCTCGAACAGGAAGGGAATGGCATCGAGCCGGAAGCCATCCACCCCCCGCTCCAGCCAGAACTCCACCACCTGCAGCATCGCCTCCTGCACGGCGGGGTTGTCGTAGTTCAGATCGGGCTGGTGATGCAGGAAGCGGTGCAGGTAGAACTGCCCGGCCTGCGGGTCCCACTGCCAGTTGGACCGTTCGAAATGGCGGAACAGCACCGGTGCGCTGCCGTAACGATCGGCGCTGTCGCTCCACACGTAGAACTCCCGTTCCGGGCTGCCCGGAGGGGCGAAGCGTGCCCGCTGGAACCAGGGGTGCAGGTTGCTGGTGTGGTTGAGCACCAGATCGAGGATCACCCGGAGGCCCTGGCCGTGGGCGGCCTCGATCAGCCGGTGCAGTGTGGCCAGATCCCCCAGTTCCGGATGAATGTCGGTGAAATCGGTGATGTCGTAGCCGCCGTCGCGCAGCGGCGAGGGATAGATCGGCGTGAGCCAGAGGGCATCCACACCGAGCCAGCGCAGGTAGCGCAGCCGGTTCTGCAGCCCCTGCAGATCGCCGATGCCATCACCGTTGGCATCGCTGTAGCTGCGGGGGATGAGCTGATAGATCACCGCTCCGTCCCACCAGGGGTGGCTGGTGCTCGTGCTCACGTCCGCCTGCGCTGGCATCGGCATTCCCTGCACCTTCTCCAGGCATAAGGCGGCTGAGCGGCGCTGTCAGCCCCCCGCTCAGCCCCGGCGCTGCTGGCTGAGCTGCTCGAACCAGCGGCAGTACTGCGGTGGGCCGCCGGGAACCAGCACATCCAGATGCAGCGGGTCGTCCGGATCGGTGAGGCCTCGCAGCTGGGGATCGCTGTGGCTGGGACGCTCCAGCTCGCCGCCGCTGCTGTCCACCAGCATCACCCGGTTGTTGCGGCCATAGGCCTCGCCGAGCATCTGCACCAGGCTGAGAAAGCCCCGGTCGCTGCCGCCCCGCTGCCAGCCCCGTCCATCCGGCGATGGCTCCGAGGTGATCGTGTCGCCAACCCCCACCAGCTTCGGCATCAGGGCCGCTGGAATCCGCTCCCGGCACAGCGCCGTGAGCTGATCGAGCTGCCGCGGGGCGGTGCGCACATTGAAGCTGTCGCCCAGGGGAGCCGAGCCGGTGCGGCGGCGGATGTGTTCGTTCACCAGCACCAGCAGGCCGGCCTCCTTGATCGCTCCCTGGAGCATGAACTGGAAATCGGTGGTGCCCGGTCGCCCGGCGCTGGCGGGCCTGAGCCGCTCCACTCCGTTCTCCACACCCAGGTTGGGCGCCAGATGCAGGAAGAAGCTTCCCTCCAGCTGCTCCTGCCTGGCCTGATCCAGCAGTTGCAGCAACAGATCGCGGCACTGCTCCTGCAGGCGCTGCATCCGGGGCACGTCCCCCTCCAGCTGTTCGAGCAGCAGGTTGATGTTGAGCGTGGGCGACACCGCGTTGTCGAGCACGATCCGATCCAGCAGCTGCAGGCGCTGCTCGCGGTCGCTGTGGGGCAGGGTCTGCTCCAGCAGGGGCTGCAGGCTCTGCCGCAGTCGCTCGGGCACGCTGCGCAGAAAGGCCAGCTCGGCTTCCCCCACACCCGGATGGCTGAGCTGGCCATGGCGGTTCTGCAGCTGCACGCCGCCGGCGCCGAGGCCGGGCAGATAGAGCCCCTCCGCGGCCGGATCCGTGCCCGGCGCCACCGCCTGCTCCACCAGACGGTTCACACCGCGCCGGCCACCGTGCTCGCCGTTGGTGAGCACGCGGAAGCTGTCCCCCAGCCGCGCCACCGAGGCGATCGTTTCCGGTTGGAGCCTGCGGGTGAGCGGATCGCGCACCAGCGGCATGCACACCCCATCGAGATCCTGCACCAGCAGCAGATCCGGTTCCGCCCTCAGTTCATCCAGCAGATCGTGCAGAGAGAGGCGCTGCATCGGCGGGGTGAGGCGGATTCCACCCTCCCATGGGTGCGGGCCCAGCCCGCAAGATGGAGGTGACGTGCGCTCTCGACAGGCTGGTTTTGCAGAACGGATTCTTCGAGCCGAACCTCGACCCCAACCTGATCCGCGAGCGGCTGCAGGCCCTCGAGCAGGGGAAGGTGGGCTTCTACAGCGTGGGGCTCTATCCGGCTGCCCTGGCCTACAACTGCGCCATGCAGACCGACGGCTCGCGGCTGCTGCTGGCCCCGCGGCCGGGCCGCCGGCTGCTGGGGGCCTTCTCCCAGAGCGATCTGGCGGGCATGGATCCCGAACACATCGCCACCATGGAGCAGATGGGCAGCCATCTGCAGGGCACCAGCCGGGTGGTGAACACGCTGCGCGACCTGATCGAGCGCTGCGATCTGGTGGTGCTCAGCGCCAACAGCAATCACGTGGAGGAAGATCTGCAGGAGGCGCTGGAGCTGCGCCAGGTGCTGCGGCGTGAACACGTGGTGCTGGCCTGCCTGGCCGGTTCCTTCTGCCACGACCCGATCAGCAACGAGGCCTATGTGCTCTGCCAGAAGCAGCCCAATCTGGCCTTCTTCAGCGGCTTCCACCGCCATGGCGCCCTGCGCAACCCGCTCGACAGCTTCACGGCCAACTTCTGCCATCCCAATGCGCTGACCGCGCTGCTGGGGGCGCGGTTGCTCGATCGCCTCTCACCGAACATCCAGGTTTCGCCCGGAGTTCACAACATCGAGGGGCAGTACATCAAGGCCGCCAAGAACATGGCCTCGATCTTTGCCGGCTTCGGCTACACCTACCACCGCGAGAATCCCGGCGTGCTGCCCACGCTGCTCACGTTGTTGCTGGAGCAGTGCCTGGATCAGGCCGCCACGGTGTCGATGGCGCGCAACGATCGCCAGCGGCTCTATCACCGCCAGCCGATCGCGCTCACCGAACTCGGCTACGGCGTGCAGAGGATCGAGGCGGCGCTGGTGCGCGACGGCGACATGGAAAAGGTGCGCGATCACACGTTCTCCCAGCTCACGGCGATGGTGGCTGATGTGCGCGGCAGCATGATGCAGCCCAGCACCGGTAAGCCCACGCGCAACTTTCAGGCGGGGGTGGTGCTGGCCGAGCGGATGCTCGAGCTGGGCCGTTGCCCCAACAGCCTGGAGGAATTCGAGCAGTGGTGTGAGGACGCGGGCCTGGCCAAGGGCGGGCTCGAGGGCTTGCGCTCCCTGCGCTACTGGCCGCAGATCCTGCGCCAGTACAGCATTCCCATCCACGACGCCTCACTCGGCAATCTGCTCTATATGGCGATTTTCGGCCGCCAGAGTTCGAAGCAGACGGCCTTCGCCGTGATGACCGAGAGCCGCGAACTGAGCAACTACTGCCAGGAGTCGGTGCGGCCCACCCATAGCCGGCGCTATGCGGAAGCACTGCAGAATCTCGATAATCCCGCCGCTCTGGATCTGATGGTGAGCGCCGTGGTGGCTGATCTGGCGCGTCGCTCGGGCGGCGGCGACAGCTTCATCGATGATGAGTCGGTGAACAGCGACGATCTGCCCGCCTATCTGCAGGCGATGAACGTCATTGAGAACGTGTGGTGAGGGGCAGCAGTCTGCCGCCACCATCCCGCTCGAAGCTCAGTGCATCCTCGTGCCGCCAGCGCACCTGAACGGGGCCGGCGGCCTGCCCGGCATCACCCACCACCTTCAGGCTGCCCTGGCCTGGGCACTGCACATGGGTGATCACCCGATCCCCGAGCCATTCCCGGTGGCTGATCGTGCCCTCCAGCATCGACCATCCCGCCTCACAGCTGCTGCCCGCCGGCGCCAGCTTCAGCCGCTCCGGCCGCAGGCCCAACTGCCGCTCAGGCGTTTCGATCAGGTTGATGCTCGGGTTGCCCAGAAAGCTGGCCACGAAGCGGTTGGTGGGGGTGTTGTAGAGCTCTGCGGCCGTGCCGATCTGCTGCAGCCGCCCCTCCCGCAGCACGGCGATGCGATCGGCGAGGCCCATCGCCTCATGCTGGTCGTGGGTCACGTACACCACGGGCACACCGGTGCTGCGCAGCAGCGTGCGCAGCTCACCGCGCAGGTCTTCCCGCAGCTGAGCATCGAGGTTGCTCATCGGTTCATCCAGCAGGAACAGCGCCGGTTTGCGCAGCAGGGCCCGGGCCAGAGCCACCCGTTGCCGCTGGCCGCCGGAGAGTTCCGCCGGCCGCCGTTGCCGCAGGCCCTCCAGCTGCAGCAGCGCCAGCACCTGCTCGAGATCCCGGGCGATGTCCGCCCGGGGGACCCCCCGCAGCTCCATGCCCAGGCTGAGATTGCGCTCCACGCTCAGGTGCGGAAACAGGGCATAGCTCTGAAACACCATGGCCACCTGCCGCTGGGCCGGTGGCAGGTGCGTGATCACCGCTCCCCCCAGCTCGATCTCGCCGGAACTGGCCCGATCCAGTCCGGCGATCAGGCGCAGGGTGGTGCTCTTACCGCAACCACTGGGGCCCAGCAGGGCCAGGATCTCCCCCGGGGCCACCTCCAGCGTCAGCCGGTCGAGCAGGGTCTGCTGCTGCACGCGGCGGCTGAGTTCGCGCAGGCGCAGCCCTGCGGCGGTGCTGGTGTTGAGGCTCTGGGTCATCCCTTGATCGCTCCCTGGGTGAGGCCGCTGATGATCTGGCGCTGGAACAGCAGCATCAGCAGGATCAGCGGTGCGCTGCCGAGCACGGTGGCGGCGGCGAAGGCGCCGTAGGGAATGGTGTACACCGAGGAGCCGGCGATGCGCGCCATCGCCGGCGCCAGGGTGAGCAGATCGCTGCGGCTCAGCCAGGTGAGCGCGATCGGATATTCGTTCCAGCAGAAGATGAAGATCAACAGCGCTGCACTGGCCATGGCCGGGGTCATCAGCGGCAGCAACACCCAGCGCAGGCGTTGCCACAGCCCCATGCCCTCCATCACCGCCGCTTCCTCCAGCTCCATCGGGATATCGCGGAAGGAGGCCTGCAGCAGCAGGATCGCCAGCGGCAGGCACAGGCCCGCATAAGGCAGGCTGAGGGCCAGGAGATTGTTGGCGAGGTGCCAGTTGCGCGCCAGCTCCAGCAGTGCCAGGAACAGCAGCACGGCCGGAAAGGCGGCGGCGGCCGCCACCAGCAGCGAAAGGCTGCGGGAGGCGTTGCGGCCGAGGCGGCTGAGGGCGTAGGCGCAGGGCACGGCCAGGGCCAGCGTGAGCGCCGTGCTGCTGGCACCCACCAGCGCACTGTTGAGCAGGTAGATCTGGAAGGGAGGGTTGCCGTGCAGCAGCTGCTGGTAATGGGCGAAGGTCCAGCCGCCAGGTCCACCAAGCCCGCCACCAAGGCCGCCGGTGAGCGCTTCGGTGGGCCGCAATGAGGTGTACAGCTGCCACACCATCGGGCCCAGGCTCCAGATCAACAGCGCCAGGCGGGCCATCAGCGCAGCTCCTCCGCCTGGGTGGTGCGGCTCCACTGGAAGGCCAGGCCTGCCAGAGCCGCCACCACCAGCAGCACCGCAAACGATCCCAGCATCACCGTGGCGCTGTAGCCGAAATCGAGGAAGCGCATGGCGTTGAGGTAGGCGTAGAGGGCCAGGCTCTCGGTGCTGCCGGCCGGTCCCCCGCCGGTGAGCACCTGAATCAGATCAAACACCCCCAGGGCCTGAGCCAGGCGGAACAGCAGGGCGATGAGCAGATAGGGCGTGAGCAGCGGCAGGGTGATCCGGCGCAGGCTCTGCCAGGCGCCGGCTCCCTCCAATGCCGCTGCCTCGTAGAGATCCGCCGGGATGTTCTGCAGGCCTGCCAGCAGCAGCAAGGCCACGAACGGCGTGGTTTTCCAGGTGTCGGCCCACACCGCCGCCAGCCAGGTGATCGCCGGATCGGAGAGAAACGGCACCCCACTGAGGCCCAACCCTTGCAGCAGTTGGTTGATCGGGCCGTAGGGATCGTTGAAGATCCAGCGCCAGCCCAGGGCCATCACCGTGGTGGGCAGCGCCCAGGGCAGCAGGCTGATCGTGCGCAGGGCTCCGCGGCCGCGCAGCGGCTGATGCAGCAGCAGGGCCATCGCCAGCCCCAGCACCATCTCCAGCAGCACCGAAACCGCGCTGAAGCGCAGCGTCTGCCAGGTGTCCTGCCAGAAGCGGGCATCGTTCCAGAGCCGCAGCCACTGCTCGGCCCCCACGGGCCGGGGCTGCAGGCCGGTGAGCACGGTTTCGGCCTGGGTGCTCAGCCAGGCGTAGTGGAGCATCGGGGCCGCGAAGATCGCGAGCAGCCACAGCAGCGCCGGAGCCATCAACAGCCAGAGCTTCCAGCGCATCAGCGTTGGCCTCCGGCGGTGATCAGCAACCGCTCGCTGTTGCCTTGCAGCTGCTCCATGGCCGGTTCGGGCTGGATACCGCCGGTGATCACGCTGTTCAGCTCCCTGTAGAGCAGATCGCTCAACTGGGCATAGATGGGGGTGAGCGGCCGGAGCACCGCATCGCTCAGGGCCAGCTTGAGTTCAGCCAGCACCGGATTGGCCGCCAGCAGTTCCGGATCGTTGAACAGGCTCAGGCGGGTGGGGGTGTAGCCCCAGCGCAGGTTGAGCTGCTTCTGGGCCTCCACGCTGGTGAGATAGCGCAGGGCTTCCACCGCAGCCGCTTTATGGCGGGAGCCCGCCAGCAGGGCCAGGCCCCAGCTGCCCTGGGTGGCGGCGTGGGGTTCACCGGTTTCGCTCACCATCGTGGTGATGCCAACCTTGCCCCGCAGCGGCGATCCGGGTTTGTTCAGCTCCGCCCAGGCGTAGGGCCAGTTGCGCATGAAGGCGGCATCCCCGGCCTGGAAGGCCTGAAGCGCTTCCGGCTCCGCCATGTTGGCCACGGTGGGCGGTGTGATGCCGGCCTCCACCAGATGGCGCAGCCAGGCGGTGGCTTGCACGGCAGCAGCGCTGTTGAGCTCCGGCTGCTCCTGCTCCAGCCAGCGGCCGCCGAAGCCCCGCAGCATCTCCACGTAAACGCAGCTGAGCCCTTCGTATTGCTTGCCTTCCCACACGTAGCCCCAGGGCACCTGCCCAGCGGCCTGCAGGCGTCGGCTGATCGCTTCCAGTTCCGCCGGGGTGCGTGGCGGTGCCTGCATCAGATCCGTGCGCCAGTAGAGCAGACCCATGTCCGCCACCAGCGGAAAGCGCCAGAGATGGCCGGCGAAGGCGTTGCCCAGTTCCGCGCCGGGGGCGAGATCGGCCAGGGCGTCCTCGCCGAGCCAGCCCTCCAGGGGCTCAAGCCAGCCGGCTGCCGCGTACTTGGGCGTCCAGGTCACATCCATCAGCAGCAGGTCGTAGGGACTGCTGCCCAGGAGCAGGCTGCTGATCGCCAGGTCGGACACGGCTTCTGTTTCCAGGGGGCCGCGGGTGACGCTCAGCTCGATGCCTGGATGATCGCGGTTGAAGGCGGCCACCAGATCAGCGGTGGCCTCGGCGAACGGCGCCGGCATCAGCACGTTCACCCGTTCCACGGCGTTGGCCGCCAGGCCCCACAGTCCCAGCAACACGCCGGTCATCAGCCCCACCAGCAGCAGTGGCCAGCGGCGCGGCATCAGCTGGCCAGAGCGGGTTCCGCGGCCTGGATGGCGCGCAGCTGCTCGTCGGCCCAGTTGTCCACGCTCAGGCGCTCCACCGCCTGCACCATCGATTCCATCCGGCTGATCTGCTGCTCGGCGGGCATGGCCAGCGCTGCTTCGATCGCTTCATCCATGCGCCGGTGGGAATAGGGGTTGGTGAGCACGGCGCCCTTCATCACCACCGAAGCACCGGTGAACTCCGAGAGCACCAGGCTGCCGCCCTTGCCCTTGCGGGCAGCCGCGTATTCCTTGGCCACCAGATTGAGGCCATCGCGCAGCGGCGTGATCCAGCACACGTCGGCCGAAGCGAACCAGGCCACCATCTCCTCATAGGGAATGCGCTGGGTGGTGAGGCGGATCGGCACCCAGTCGATCCGGCTGAAGCGGCCGTTGATCCGGCCCACCATCTCTTCGATGCTGCGCTGGGTGTCTTCGTACACCTTCATGCCGGTGTTGGCGGCCACGCAGGCGAGCACGAGCACCACCTCGCCGTGCAGATCGGGGCGGCGCTCCAGCAGCCGCTCGTAGGCGAGCAGCAGTTCCTGATTGCCCTTGGTGTAGTCCACACGGCTGGCGGACAGGATCAGGCGCCGTCCGCGCTTGGTGCCGTCTTCGATCTCACTGATCAGCTGCTGAACCGTGTCGCCGTTGCGCAGGCCCAGGATCACCTCAGGGCTCGTGCCCACCGGCGTGGACACCAGCTGCACCCGGCGACCGCGGTAGCCGAGCCAGGGGGTGGCATCGGGTTGGGCCAGGGCGCTGCCGCAGGGCAGGAAGTGGGGGGCAACGGAGGTTTTCGGGCCCTTCTCCACCGCCAGCAGGCTGCTGGCAGCCCGCGCGAAGTTCTCCGCATAGCGCGGAATATGGAAGCCCACGGCATCACAGCAGAGCAGGCTTTCCAGAATCTCCTCGCGCCAGGGCAGGATGCTGAACACATCACTGCTCGGGAAGGGTGTGTGGTGGAACAGGCTGATCTTCACGTCCGGCCGCAGAGCGCGGATGTAGCCCGGCGTGAGCCAGAGGTTGTAATCGTGAATCCAGATGGAGGCACCGGGCGCTGCTTCGTTGCAGGCTGCTTCTGCGAAGCGGCGGTTCACCTCCTGGAAGGTGGCCCAGTCAGCGTTGTTGACCTCGAACAGGCTGGGAAAGCTGTGCAGAACCGGCCAGATCGCTTCCTTGGAGGTGACGTGATAGAAGCTGCCGATCTGCTCTTTGCGCAAGGGAATGCGCCGGAGGCGGATCGGCGGTGAAGAGCTGTCGTTGCCGGTGTCGACGGTGAGGGTTTCGTCTTCCGCGTCAGCGGATTCGTTTTCCCTCCAGGCGATCCAGGTGCCGGAGGGTTGGGAGCGGAACAGATTGCGCAGCGTGGGGATGATGCCGTTCGGGCTCTTCTGGTCCTGCCAGTGGCGCTGCCCCTGGGCGTCGATCACCTCATCAAACGGTGAACGGTGATAAACCAGAACGAAGGAACTCGGCACGCTGCACATTCGGGGAACTCCAGTCCCTGGGGCCGCCGGACGCCACCTGGTGAAGAGGGTCGGCTGGAATCGGCCCTGGCCACCACGAAAAGGGGAAGGTGGCCTGAACTGGCTCCTTCCACCTTCTCCTGAAGGCCCTGTGATGTCAAATGGAGCCAGGCTTCAGAGGCCGCGCTCCATCAGCTGACCCATCAGATCGCAGCTGCGCTGCTGGAAGCCGGCCAGCTGGTTGGGCTCGAGGCCGCCCACAGCCAGGCGGGCCATCTCATACACATGGCGGCTGAGGTCGTCGGCCAGCTGCTGGCTGGGGGAGCTGCCGCTGGCGCCGGTGATCACCGAGCCGGCCGAGAGCTTGAGCAGCCCCTCCACCAGGCGGTGTTTGCGGTTCACCAGCAGCACGTGGTGATCGGGCAGACCGGGCAGCCGCTGCTCCATCAGGGCACCCATGTCGTTCATGCGGCGCATCTGCTCCGGCAGCAGGATCAGGGCGGCGGGGGCGTTGTCGCCCTTGAGCGCCTGCACCTGGATGGTCACCTTGTCGTTGTTGAGGGCGCTCTTGAACAGCTCGCGCACTTTCTCGGAGCTGTCCTTGCCGTCGGCATCGCTCAGTTCGCTCTCCTTCTCCTGCAGGGAGTCGTCGAGTTCGCTGTCCACCCGCTGGAACTTCAGCTCCTCGTGGCGGTATTCGAGCCAGGGGATGAACTGGGTATCGATGAAGGTGTCGGCCAGCAGCACCTCGGCCCCCTGGCTCTTCCACAGGGAGAGGGCACCGGCCTGACCGGCTTCATCGGTGCAATAGAGGATGCGCTTGTCGTTGTCGGCGCTCAGGCGGGAGCGGTAGCCCGCCAGGGTGGTGAAGGCCTTGCTGTTCTCGCCGGGGATGGGATCGGGGTTGTCGCCATCGGCCGCCGCCGCCGTGGTGCCGAAGAGCACCAGATCGGCCACCTGATCGGCGAACTTCTCATCCTCCATCGCACCGATCTTGATGAACGGTGCCAGCGATTCCCAGATCTCGGCATAGCGCTTGGGCTCATCGCGGTGCAGCTGCTTGAGCCGGTCGGCCACCTTCTTGGCCACGAAGCCACCGATCGAGCGCACGCGCCGGTCGGTCTGCAGGGCCGAGCGGCTCACGTTCAGGGGGATATCCGGCGAATCGATCACGCCGCGCAGGGGCAGCAGGTAGCGGGGCACCACCTCCTTGATCGAATCGCTCACGAACACCTGGTTGCAGTAGAGCTTGATCTCGCCCTTCTCCCAGTCGGCGCGGCCTGTGAATTTGGGGAAGTAGAGGATGCCCTGCAGGTTGTAGGGGTAGTCGGTGTTGAGGTGCACCCACAGCAGCGGGTCGCCCTGGAAGGGGTAGAGGTAGCGGTAGAGCTCGATGTAGTCCTCGTCGGTGAGGTCGCGCGGGCTCTTGCGCCAGGGCGCTTCCCGCTTGTTCACCGTTTCGCCCTCCAGCTGCACCTCCACGGGCATGAAGTCGCAGTAGGTGGTGATCAGGGTGCGGATCCGCGCCGGCTCGATGTATTCCTCTTCCTCCTCCATCAGGTGCAGGATCACATCGGTGCCCGGTTCGGAGCGCTCCGCGGCTTCGAGGCTGAAGTTGGGGGAGCCATCGCAGCTCCAGCGCACTGCTTCGCTGCCTTCACGCGCCGAGAGGGTCACCAGCTCCACCTGCTTGGCCACCATGAAGCTGGAGTAGAAGCCCAGGCCGAAGTGGCCAATGATGGCGTCGTTCTCCTGCTTGTACTTCTCGAGGAAGTCCTCGGCGCTGGAGAAGGCCACCTGGTTGATGTAGCGCTTCACCTCATCGGCACTCATGCCGATGCCGTTATCGGAGATGGTGAGGGTCTTGGCTTCGCGATCGATGCGGATGGCGATGCGGCCCTCGGGGCCCTCGCTGCAGTCGCCGGCCATGGCGGCCATGCGGCGCTTGCTGATGGCATCCACGCCGTTGCTCACCAGCTCCCGCAGGAACACTTCGTGGCCGCTGTACACGGCCTTCTTGATGATCGGGAAGATGTTCTCGGTGTGGATCTGGATCTGGCCCTGTTCCGCCTGCAGCACCACAGCTCAAAACGCGATGTGGGTTCAAGACTCCCCCGGAGCAGGGCTGCCCGCCAAGGGCCTGGATGGGCAGGAAACCGGCCAGCGCAGGGCAGTTCAGTCCGGTTCTGTGGTGCCGGTGTCCGGCTCGAGCGCGGCCATCCGCCGCTCCACCTGGATGAACAGCAGCCAGGCCGCGGTGGCGGCAGCACCACCGCGCCAGTCGGAGCGCAGCAGTTCGATCAGGGCGATGGTGCTGGCGGCGATGCGCAGAGCCCGCAGCGCGAAGCGGCTCAGCTGCTGCAGGCGCGGTGGCATGGCCTCAGTCGCGGGTGGCGATGATCTGGGTGGCTGACAGCCAGGCGCCGCTGGCGTCGTAGTGGCGGATCAGGCGTTCGAGCCGATCGGGCCCGGCCAGCCAGCCGGCCTCCACGCTGAAGGCACTGCGATGACTCACCTGGCGGGGCGTGAGGTGGTAGCCGCCGTCGTCCATCACCGTGAGCTGGTTGTCCTGGCCGTCGCCGGCCGCCAGCGCCTCAGGCCGGCCGTCGAGCTCGGTGTGCAACCGCAGCTGGCGTGGACCGATGACCTCAATCTCGAACTGGCACGCAGCGCTGCTCGGCACGGGCCAGTCGGCGTTGATGGTGGAGGCCTGCCCCCTCCAGCGGCCCTGCAGGCGCTCAGCCTCGAGGCGCGGCTGCTCAGGCGCGTTGGTGCCAGCGCGTTGTTCCCGGATCAGCACCAGGCGCTCAAACGTGCCGGAGGCATCGTGCAGCTGCACGAGCCGGTGGCGGCGATCGCCGTGCACGAAACCGAACTCACCGCCAAAGGGCGTGCCCGGCGCCACCTGCAGGCTGCCCTTGCAGAAGGTGCCCGAATCGAAGAACACCACCTGCCGCCCCAGGCTGCGGTAGTCCTGCTGCATGTCGTGGCTGGGGGTGCCGTTGCGGTCGCCATCGGCGAAGCGGCGCAGGCGGAAGTGCACCAACCGCTCCTCGCTCCCCTGCTCGAGCGTGAGGATCGAGGCCGTCGACTCCACGGCAACGCCATCGGCATCGAGGGCATCAAAGGATCCGCGCCACTCCCCGAGGTTGCGCAGAAAGTTCTGCCACTGGATATCCATGATCGGGGAGCTCGCTCAGCTCACACGCTGCAGGTTGGCTTTCTCCTCCGGCAGGATCGCGCCCTCCACAGGGCACACCTGCAGGCAGATGCCGCAATCGATGCAGGTGTCGAAATCAATCCAGTAGAAGCCGGTGCCCTTGGCGTTGGCGCCCTTGCCGGGATTGATGCAGGCCACCGGGCAGGCATCCACGCAATCGGCAACGCCCTCGCAGACGTCGGTGACGATCGTGTGGGCCATGGCTGTTGCGTGCTGGTGGGGCGATCCTAGGAACCAACCCAGTGACAGCCGCTGCAGCCCCGTTCGGCGGCAATCCGTTCCGCCTCGCTGCGCTCGGGGCAGGCCTGCTGCAGCAGCTCAGCCCGCTCGCCTCGCTGATGCAGGGCTTCCAGCTGATCGAGGGCCGCGGGCAGCAGGGCGGCCTGCGGGTAGGCCACCAGCAGCGTTGCCGGTTGCTGCGGGGCTGTGGCCTCCGTGCCCAGCAACTCGCGGATGGCTTCCACGTCGAAGCTGAAGCCCATGCCGCCGGCGGCGCCGCCAAAGCGGGCCACCAGCGCGTCGTAGCGCCCACCGCTGGCGATGGCCACCGGAGCCACCGGGCCCCGGCACACCAGCTTCAGCACCAGGCCGTCGTACAGGTCGAAATGGGGTTGGAAGCTCGGATCCAGCTGCAGCCGCACCCCCTGGCGCTCGGCCACCGCGGCCACACTGTTGAGGGTTCCCGCCAGCTGATCGAGCAGGGGGTTGGGGCCGAGCTGCTGCTCGAGTTGGTAGAGCACGGCTTCGGCATCGCCGCGCAGGCGCATCAGCTGCAGCAGGCCCGTGCGCTGGTGGGCGGGCAGGTTCAGCGCCGCCAGGCTGAGGGGGTCGTAGTTGATCAGGGCCTGGCGGGTGGCCAGCCGCTGTTCGGCGGGCACCTGATCCAGCAGAGCGCTGAGCACGCCGTGGTGACCGATCAGCAGGGTGGGTTGGTGGCTTGCGCTGATCTGCAGCTCTCTCAGGCAGGCGAGCAGCAGCCGCAGCAGTTCCGCATCGGCCACCAGCGCCTGGCTGGCATCGGCGCCGAGCAGCTCCACGCCGCTCTGCAGGCTCTCCTCAAGCCGGTGCTGGCCCGTATCGCCCACGCTGCTGCGGAACACCGCTCCGCTGCTCCACAGGCGCAGGGGCCGCGGGCGGGCGGCCAGGCGCGTGCAGGCCGCCCTGGCGATCGGGGCCGTCATCTCCGGCCGCAGGCCCAGCGGCTCATCCGAGGCCAGACGCATCAGCTCCTCGCCCCTGATGCCGCCACCGGCCTCCAGGGTTTCCAGGCGCTCCACCAGCGGTGGTGCCACCTCCGCATAACCCCAGCTGCGATACACCCGCGCCAGCCGGTCGCAGAGCCAGCGGTTGCCGTCCACCTCCCGTGGATTGAGATCCCTGGCGCCGGCAGCGGGTTGCAGGGCCATGGAGGAGATCGGGTGAAGTGGTGCCGATCCTATGGAGCGACCCCATCCAGCTCCGGTGCACCGAAGCTGGCTCCGCTCAGGGGCCGGCAGGCGCCGAGGCCATCGATCAACGCTTGCCGCAGCGCCGGCGTGCAGGCGATCAGCCGTCCCTCCGCCAGGCTGGCCGGGCTGCCGTCGTAGGCGCACACCACCCCGCCGGCCTGCTCCACCAGCACCACACCGGCCGCCAGATCCCAGGGGGAAAGGCCCCGCTCCCAGTAGCCATCGAGCCGTCCGTCGGCCACGAAGGCCAGATCCACTGCCGCTGCACCACCGCGGCGCACGCCGCGGGTGCGGTGGGTGAACCAGGCGAACTCGGCGTAGTTGTTGTCGAGCCGCTCGTGGCGGTCGTAGGCGAAGCCCGTCACCAGCAGTGAGCTGCCCAGGCTGGTGCAGGCGCTCACGTGGATGGCGCTGTCGTTGCACCAGGCCCCAAGGCCGGGCGCCGCCCAATAGAGCTGGTTCAGTGCCGGTACCGCCAGAGCCCCCAGCAGCGGCTGGCCCTGCCAGGTGAGGCCGATCGAGGTGCCGAAAAAGGGATAGCGGTGGGCGTAGTTGGTGGTGCCGTCCAGGGGATCCACACACCATTCCAGGGCCGAACCCTGGCCCTCCCGCCGGCCGCTTTCCTCGGCCAGAACGCCGATCTCGGGCGTTTCGCTCTCCAGCACGGCCAACACGGCCTGCTCGGCAGCCACATCCGCCTCGGTGACCAGATCACCGGCGCGGCCCTTTTCCCGCACGCGCTCCAACCGACCGAAGTGATGCTTCAGCTGCTCGGCACCCGCCTGGGCAGCGCGGCGCGCCACCGCGGCGAGCCGCTCCAGCTCTCCCTGGCCCAGCCCGGAGTGGACCAGGGCCTGATCGGAGAGCCGTTGGTCGCAGAGGCCCTGGTCGGCGCTGGTGATCATTCGTCGTCGAGGGGGATGCCAGGTCGCACCTTGCCACGGCCGAAGTGGCGGCCGAACTGGAGTTCGTACACCTCATCCTCATCCTGGGTTTCCACCTCCAGCGGCCCGGTGGCGCGCGCCACGCAGAGCAGGCCGTAGCCCTTGCTGCGGATCTCGCGCGAGAGGCCCAGGGCCTCGCGTTGATCGATCTCGCCGGCGATCACCCGCACGGCACAGGCGGTGCAGCAGCCGTTGCGGCAGCTGAAGGGGAGCGGTTCGCCCTGCTGCTCAAAGCTGCGCAGGATGTACTCGCCCTCCGGCACATCCAGCCGGATCGTGCGGTTCTCCTGCCGCCAGTGGACCGTGATCGGAACAGTGCGCATCGCAGCAACCAGCCAGGGACGTGGTGACTGCTACATTCTCAACGTTGCCCCGCGCAGCCGCGTCACCTGTATGGGTTGGCGCAGCGAAAGCCCCCCTCCCGCGGAGAGGTGGCCGAGTGGTCGAAGGCGCAGCACTGGAAATGCTGTATAGGGGCAACTCTATCGAGGGTTCGAATCCCTCCCTCTCCGTTCCAGGGTCTCCGGACCAGCCGCCGTCAGGCGGTTTTTTTATGCCCAATGCTTGATGGCCAAGTTTGATGGCCAACCGCTGCGATGCCGAATCGCTCGGGCTGCAGGGCTCAGCCGAAGCGACCGGTCACATAGTCGAGCGTGGCCTGTTGCTGGGGTGCGTTGAAGATCGTTTCCGTTTCGGCGAATTCCACCAGGGTCCCCACCTTGCGCTCGCTGCCGGGCATGGCGCTCACATTGAAGAAGCCGGTGAGATCGCTGACGCGCACGGCCTGCTGCATGTTGTGGGTCACGATCACGATCGTGTAGC
>CAJXSQ010000014.1 GCA_913061215.1 uncultured Synechococcus sp.
GCAGCCACACCTGCCTGGTGCTGCTGGAAGCCGGCCACGAGCTGGTGGTGCTCGATAACTACGCCAACAGCTCACCGGAAGCGCTGCGGCGAGTGGTGGAGCTGGCCGGAGCTGGTGCCAGCGAACGGCTACAGGTGCTCGAGGGCGATCTCCGCCATCCGGGCGATCTGGAGCGGGCCTTCGGGCAGGGCCCGATCGAGGCGGTGGTGCACTTCGCCGGCCTCAAGGCCGTGGGTGAATCGGTGGCGCAGCCGCTGCATTACTGGGATGTGAACGTGAGCGGCAGCCAGCGGCTGCTGGCCGCGATGGCCGCCGCTGGCTGCCGCACGCTGGTGTTCAGCAGCAGCGCGACGCTCTACGGCTATCCGGAGGCGGTGCCGATCCCCGAGAGCGCACCGATTCAACCGATCAATCCCTACGGCCACACCAAAGCCGCTGTGGAGCGGATGCTGGGCGACCTGGCCGCCAGCGAACCCGGCTGGCGCATCGCCTGCCTGCGCTACTTCAACCCCGTGGGGGCCCATCCCAGCGGCCGTATCGGCGAAGACCCCAACGGCATCCCCAACAACCTGTTCCCCTTCATCAGCCAGGTGGCAGTGGGGCGGCGCGAGCGCCTGCAGGTGTTCGGCGGCGACTGGCCCACGCCCGATGGCAGCGGCGTGCGCGATTACATCCATGTGATGGATCTGGCCGAAGGGCACCTGGCAGCCCTGGAGCACCTGCTCAGCCGCGGCGATCAGCTGCTGACGCTGAACCTGGGCAGCGGCCAGGGCCATTCGGTGCTGGAGGTGCTGCAGGCCTTCGCAGCCGCCAGCGGCCGCAACATCCCGCACGTGGTGGTGGATCGCCGCCCCGGCGACGCCGCGATCACGGTGGCCGACCCGAGCCTGGCGGCACAGACACTCGGCTGGCGCACCCGCCGCAGCCTGAGCGCAATGTGCAAGGACGGCTGGGCCTGGCAATCTGCCAACCCTGAAGGCTTCGGCCGATGAAAGCGCTGCAGGCCAAGCTGCAGGCCCTGCTCACCGGCCTCGATCCCTGGCTGGATGCAGCCTTTCCGATCGCGACGGCATTGATCTGCGTGAAAGCGCGGCTGGCCGCTTACAGCCTGCTCACCGCCTACCTACTGTTGCGCCTGCTGCAACGCAGCGACCGCCAGTCGTGGCGCTGGATTCTGATCAGCTTGCTGGTGATCAATGCCGGAACGATCATCCATGATCGCGATCTCAAGCCGGGCAGCGCCTCCGATTATCTGATCATCGCCATGAGTTTTGCTGCCGGTTTCGAGCGAAGCCGGCAGCAATGGCAACGCAGCCTGGCCTGGATCACGAGCTGCCTTCTGCCGCTGCTGGGTTTCTCCCTGCTGGCTGGCGACAACCTGATTCAGGAAACCTCATCGTTCACGGGCTTCAACATCAACAAGCTCGGCTTTCTGGCCGGCCTGCTCACAACCGTGTCCTATGGCTGGATGCGTGACAGCCAGCAACGAACCTCAACCTGGCTGGCTCGAGGCGGACTGGCGCTCGGGATCATCAGCTGCAGCCTCACGCAATCCAGAGCGGCGATCGCCGTTCCCGTGATCGCCATCGCGGTTGAGATCGCCCTGAGCCATGCCTGGACACGCCGGCAGTTGATCGCCGGTGTTCTGCTCGCGCTCGCCCTGGGCGCGGGAGCCACCTACACCTGGTATCTGAAACCGCAGGCTAACTACAACCTGGCCACCGACTACAGGCTGGGAGAACTGAACCGCGTTGAAACCATTCGCTGCTGGTTCAGCTCCACAAGCAGCTCCGAAACCAGCCTGCTGCTGGGCATGGGTTTCGGCAGACCCGCCCAGAATTTCTGCGGACCCGATGCGATCCCAAGCCTGAAAGCGATGGACAAGGGCAAGGGACTGCAGCACGCCCACAATCTCTATGCCCAGGTCTTTGCCGAAACAGGTGCGGGTGGATTGATCCTCCTCGTTGGGCTCACCCTGGCTGCACTGCGCAAGGCGTGGTGTGTGCATTCCCAAGATGGGCAGCGCAGCAACCTGCCGGTGGTGATCTATCTCTTTCTGATGGCCTTGGGGCTCACGTTCTGGCAGGTGATGATGATCAACCAGGTGCTGGTTGGCTACTGCCTGGCAGCCCTCACCGCAACGGATCCCGACCGGGACGCTGCAGGCGAAGCCACTCCAGCAACACAGCAGCCCTGAGCCGCAGCACCAGGGCGCAGAGCAGCAGTCGGCGCGGCCAGCTCAGCCGGCGCCGGCGCAGAACGCGCAGGCACTCGGACACGATCGGCCGCATCGACAGCAACAGCACGGCAGCGCGCTGAGGCAGGGAAGCCCCGGCAAGCGCGAGCCGGCCGCCGACGATCCGCCGCTGCTTGTGCACCAGCTCCTGCCAGTCCCGGGCCGGATGATGCACCAGCGCCTCCGGCGAAAAGCTGAGGGCAACACCGGCCGCGACCGCTCGCTGGCAGAAGTCGCGATCCCCCCCGGAGCGGGTGCCGCTGTGAAAGCCATCCAGTCGTGCAAAACACGCCTGGGCAACGAACAGATTGGCGGTCACACCGAAACCGGCGCGGCGCACGGTCCGGGCCTGGTCAAACCCCAGAATCTGATCGAGCTGCTCAGCCGGCGTGGGGCAGTCCGGCCGGGCTGCCTCCAGCACGATCCGGCCCGCCACCAGGCGGGCCCGCGGGCCGTCGAGCTGCAGGGCGCGCACCCCGGCCCTGAGCCAGTCGGGATCGGGGCGGCAATCGGCATCGGTGAAGGCGAGCACAGCCACCGACCAGTCCAGGGCGGCACGGTTGCGGGCGCCATAGGAACCGGGCGGGGCGTGATCGATCACCTCCACCGGCAGGGGAAAGCGGGGCTGCGCCGGCCAGTCGCTGGAGCCGTTGTTCACCACCCGCACCCGCATGAGGGCCCGGGGGTAGCGCTGAACTGCCAGGGCGGCCAGACACTGCTGCAACCGGGGCCAGTCGTTGTAAACGGGGATCACCACGCCCACAACCGGCAGCGAGTCCGGGGAGCGCATCACCGACCCTCCAGCGCCAGCAACCGCTGCGCCCGCAGGTGCCGGAGACGCTCACCCAGCGCGGGCCCGGGCCGCATGCCCTGAGCCAGCAGCTCCCGAGCGGTGACGGGTGCCTGAACATGCCGCCAGCGCAGCCACCAGTGCAGCAGGGGGCGGCGAGGCTGGTCGCCGCAGGCCAGGGCCAGGGCCACCACCGCGGTGGCATCGTGGCCGCGCTCGAGCCATTCGGTCCACTGCGCCGCCCCCCAGGCCGGCCAGTCCACGCTGGCCAGCGCCCGGCGCTGCTCCATCAGTGCCTGCAGCCAGCGCTGTTGACGATGGGGCAGCTGCAGCCGGGCCGCCACAGCTGCTGGATCGGCTCCGCAGGCCAGCAACGCGCAGAGCCGGGGCAGGCGCAGGCGATCAGCCCGGCGGATCGCCCAGGCCCAGCGATCGGATCGCTGCAGCCCCTGATCGAGCAACGCCAGGGCGCCCCAGCTCTGCAGCTGCGTCAGCGCTGCATGCCAGGGTTCACGCTCCAACAGCAACTCCAGTTCCATCCGCAGCCGGGTGCCCAGGGCGGCAGGAGCCAGCGCGGCAGCGGCTCCAGGTTTCCAGTCCCACGGCCAGGTGGTGAGCACGGATCGGGCCTGCGCCAGGGTGGAGGGTTCGAGGCTGAAGCCGAGGCGAGCGGCGTAACGGGCGGCGCGCACCAACCGGGTGGGGTCGTCCAGAAAGCTGGCGGGATGCAACACCCGCAGGCGACGCTCGCGCAGATCGCAGCGCCCACCATGCGGATCCAGCAGCTCGGCTCCGCCGCCATCGCGATGCAGCACGAGAGCGATCGCATTCACGCTGAAGTCGCGGCGAGCGAGGTCCTGCTCCAGCGCCCCCCAACGCACGCGAGGGTTCTCAGCCGCAACGGGATACGCCTCGCACCGCGCGGAAGCAACATCGAGCAACCAGAGCGGCTCTCCCGGCAGCGCCACCTCAACGGCCACGGTGCCGAAGCTGCCGTGCTCACGCCAGCTGCAAGCGGCGGCGGCAGGCAGGCAGCCGGGCAGACGCTGAACGAGCTCCACAGCCCTTCCCTCAAACACCAGGTCGAGATCCGGCAAGCCGCGCCAGGGATCCTGATGCTGATGGTGCAACAGCAGATCGCGCACCGCACCGCCCACCAACGCCAGCCGGCCCTCGCCGGCGGCGCTGCCGAGAGCTTGCAGAAGGGCAGGCGGTACGCCGGGAAGCTGCATCGTTCAGAACGGCCTGAACGCCGTCACAACGGCTCGATCGGTGCCAGGCGGGGATCGAGGATCTTCGGCCCCATGCCCGCAAATTTCACCGCAATCGACACCTTCTCACCGCCGCCGAAGAGGTGGGTGACGGTTCCCTCGCCAAAGGAGGCGTGCAGGAGGCGATCGCCAACGGCCCAGGTTTTGCCCGCAGCAGGCCCGGCCTGGCGGCGGCGCACGGCGTTGGCGGGCTGACCGGCGGCACCGCCAGCGGCCGTCTCTGCACTGGCGGAACGATCGACCCGCGTGAGCCGATCCAGGCGCTGTTCGCGCCGTAGGGCAGCACCACCGCTGCCCGGGCGATCGCCCTGCACCAGCTCTTCGGGGAGTTCGCCAAGAAACACCGAGGGCACAGCCGGCTCACGCATGCCGCCCCAGAGACGCCGCTCACTGGCATGGGAGATGAACAGACGCTCCTTGGCGCGGGTGATGCCCACGTAGCAGAGGCGCCGCTCCTCCTCCATGGCCGCAGGATCCTCCAGTGATCGGTAGCTGGGGAACAGCCCCTGCTCCAGGCCCACCAGGAACACCACGGGGAACTCGAGACCCTTGCTGGCGTGCAGGGTCATCAGGGTGACGCGGTTCTGCTCGGTGTCCTTGCTGTCGGCATCGCTGGCGAGGGCTGCAGACGCCAGAAAATCGTCGAGCGTGCCTTCATCGTTCTCTTCCTGATATTGCAGAGCTGCATTCACCAGTTCATTCAGATTGCGACGACGGTCTTCCGCTTCATCGGTGCCGGCAGCAATCAGTTCGGCCAGATAGCCGCTCTGTTCCATCACCAGCTGCACAAGCTCGGAAGGCGGCGCCTGCTCCGACCGTGCCTGTAACTGATTGATCAACTCACAGAACTGCAACAAACCCTTGGCGGAACGCCCCCCCAGGGAGCGCACCGCCTCGGGATCGCTCACCACATCCCAGAGGGGGATACCCAGCTGGTTGGAGGCATCGGTGAGACGTTCGATCGTGGTCTTACCGATGCCGCGCTTGGGTGTGTTGAGAACCCGCAGAAGGCTCACCGTATCGGCGGGATTCACCAGCAGCTTGAGATAGGCCAGAATATCTTTGATTTCGCGGCGGTCATAGAAGCGCAAACCACCCACAACCACATAGGGAATTCCCCAGCGAACCAAGGATTCCTCCATCGCCCGACTCTGGGCATTGGTGCGATAGAGAACAGCCATATCCCCCCAGTTCAACTCGGGATGAGCGGCATCGAGCATGCGCATGCGATGCACAACAGCCTCAGCCTCGGCGATCTCGTCGTCGCAGCGCGTGAGGGTGATCAACTCGCCCTCACCGCGAGTGGGCCGAAGAACCTTATCAATACGCTCTGTGTTGTTAGCGATCAGGGCGTTTGCCGCCTCCAGGATCGTTGCCGTGGATCGGTAGTTCTCCTCCAACTTCACCATGGTGCGGGTGGCATCATCGGCCGCGCCATCACCAAAGTCTTCCTGAAAGCCCATCAGGATGGTGAAATCTGCCGCCCGGAAGCTGTAGATGCTCTGATCAGCATCACCCACAACAAACACCGAGCGCTGATCCCAGGCCTGAAATTGTTCGGGAGGGCAGCCATCGGTCACGAGCAGCTTGATCAGCTCGTATTGCGTGCGGTTGGTGTCTTGATACTCATCAACCAGCACATGGCGAAAGCGACGGTGCCAGTAATGGCGCACCTGTTCGTTCTGCCTCAGGAGCTGCACAGGCAACAGCAGCAAGTCATCGAAATCCAGGGCATTGTTCGCCGCCAGCGCGCGCCTGTAGCGGCGGTAGGTTTCAGCCATGAGCTTGCCGCGTTGTCCGCCGGCATCCGCCTCAAGCTGCTCGGGCATCCAGCCTTGATTCTTGGCATTGCTGATCGCCCATCGCACCTTTTTCGGTTCAAACCGCTTGGGATCAAGACCGAGCTCCTGCGTCACGATCTCCTTCACAAGGCTCTGGGTATCACCCTCGTCGTAGATCGAGAACTGCCGCGTCCACGTTAGTCCTTCCGGATCCCGGAATTTATCGATATCAAAACGCAGCAGGCGCGCAAACAAAGCATGAAATGTGCCGATCCAGAGATCCTTGATCACCTCGCGATAGATCCTGGAACGCAGCTGCCGCTGATCCACCGGCGCGAGGGTGCTCCAGGGCTGCCCGAACTGACTCTGCGCCAATTTCTGCGCCAGCAGCAGCTCCAGGCGCTCCTTCATTTCACGCGCAGCCTTGTTGGTGAAGGTCACCGCCAACAACTCAGCGGGATCCACGCCGTGGTGGCCGATCAGATGAGCGATGCGGTGCGTGAGCGCGCGCGTTTTTCCACTGCCAGCACCGGCAACCACCAGCAGGGGGCCCACATGATGGTCGACAGCCTGGCGCTGGGCTTCATTCAGACCAGCAAGAAAGCCATGCGCCATCCAGCAGCCGGGAGCGTGTTGCCTGACCCTAGCGGCTCACCAGCGCCAGGACACAGCCTCCTGGGTGAGCGGATCATGGCGCAGACCGTCGTAGATCGGGGCCAGACGCTCGCGCAGAAGATGGAGTTGGGCATCGTCCAGAGAATCGCCAACCCCCGGATTCAGACGCTTGTCCAGCGTGGCCGGCGAGCGTTGCAGGCCCAGCCAATCGCAAAGCTCATCAACGGTGTCCTGGCTGAACAGATTCTCATAAATCAGACACTTGACCCGGCTCTCAAAACCCAGGGAACGGAGGGTGTTCAGGGTATAGCGATAATCGGAACGGATGAAAAATGCACTATCCGGCGTCACCCGCTCAACCAGCGCAGCAAGATCTTCGTCCTTGTCCACACGGCGGCGCGCATGACGCAGATGCGAAGCAGCACGATCCGTTGGATCTCGCATCAAAAAGAGAAAACGAACATCCTTGCTTAAGCCCGCCATGCATGCATACGCTTCGGCTGGGAGATGCGAATAGGACGGAGATATCTCACCAAAATGGGACTGATCACCAATCCGCTCTTCAAAATAAGCCAGGTATTGCTCCGCCGATGTGATGCGTCCAAGCTGAGCCAGGGCTCGCAGGCGATCAAAGCGTTCCCGCTCTGCATCGGTCCGGTCCACACGGCTGGGATTCGCTCCAAAGGAGAGAACAATCTTTTCCATCCGCCATAGGCGGTAGGACTCACCGGGTCTGTAGATGTAATTAGGGTAACGCGGATTATCGGGAAAGATCGCCGCAAAGCTGTTCATCTCCTTGATCGGAGAATGAAAGAATTCGGGATGGGAGCCCAGGTAATCAGACAGCCACGTGGTCCCAGATTTCATCGCACCGAGACCGATCACCAGCTGGCGATCAGACAGGGGCACGGGAACAATTGGCTTCTTGCCCAGCAGACTTTTCAACGCAGGACGGAGGCGCTTCATAGCACATTCTCCGCAGGTGCGGGTTCAGACTGATCGGGCAAGGGCAGACCAGCAATCGAGCTGAGAGATGAGGCATCAGGCGCCTCGCACAAACGATCAACCATCATCAACGTGGAAAAGATTGCCGTTATTCTCGATCGATAACGCGTCATCTGTGCCGCGGGTTTCTCCAGGGCTCCATTGTTCACACCAGAGGTGAGGCGCAGCACCGCAGCGGATCCGTATTTATAGAGATAACGCTCATCAGAACGCGTCTGCGATTCTGAATACCAAGCCAAGGGAGTCCAAGCACACCATGGCCCCGGCACTCCCAAGCGATTGAGCAAACTGGTTTTATCACGCACACCATAAGGATAATTCTCATCAAAGTGCTCACGTGCATCAGCGCTGAACGCAATCTGTGGCTCCTCACGAAAGATCGGACTCACATCTGCTTGCTCAGGCTCGGCTCCAGCTTCAAGCCTCCGCATCGGAATGATCACGTAGGGAACCAGAGGATCTGAGGACAAATCATCGCTGATCGCCGTGACAGCAGACTCGGTGATGTAACAGCTGCCATCCAGCACCAGAGTCCAGCCGGATTGCACACGCCCACGCTGCAGGGCCTGATTGCGCGCTCCGTTGATATTCATCAGATAACGGATCTTATCTCCACAAGCCCAGATACGCTCGCGATCCTGAGCGAAAGGATCCTTAGCAGCGAATGTTGCCGATTGGAAGTAGTCAGCACCACCGAACAGCTCTGGTCGGTAGCGAAGAGCTTGATACTCCGAAGGCCTGAAAGGGATCGTCAGAACATCGTGTCCAGCCGCCTCAACCGCAGACGCAGCCTGAGCCTGGGTCGCCTCATCAACAATGCGATTCAGAACAAACAGTTTGCGCCAATCATCACGGCTCGATTCATTCCGAAGAATGGTCTGAAGATTGATCAGCGCTTGACCCTGACGGTGCCGAGGATAGAGATCGTTGCCAATGATGCGCGCTACCGTCACACCTGCCGCAGGTGGTTGCCGCTGCGATGCAGCCATTCCCATCCTGGAAGCCAACGTGAAGCGGCGCTTCAGCTCGCGTTGGCCATGGAAGATGGGAGAGCCATACCAAGCCTTACGCAGGCGCGGCCCCGTGGGTAGCAGTTGTGTGAGACGGTAGGGAAGCCACATATCAATCAAACCTGCTCGCAACCAAGGCGGAAGCAGTCGCTTTGAATCGTTTGAGACTGTACTTGATCAGCTTCCTCAAGGGTTCTCGCGTTGGCAATGCCTGTGCTGCATCTTGATAGCCTGCCAACACACCAGAGAGCTTCTGAGGCAACTCTGCATAGTCAACAGATTCTGGATAAGCGCTGAAATCCAACTTGAACAGAGGTTGACCTTTCCAGTACTGGTCAGCAATCTGCTGGTTCACAGCATGATAGCGAAGATAAAACTGGTGAGCAGCCTGGCGCTCCACCTGCCGCCCGGCGCCGGCCATCTCTGATTCGACACGCCTCTGCAAACGCCGATAAGCATCATTTCTCATGCCCGAAGGGAATTGAACAACATGATCGCGGTTCAACTGAGCAAGAATGAATTGCGCCTCAGCACTCAAAGCCGAGTTATGGCGGCCAACCTGCAACGTCTGCTCGGAGGCTTCGATCTTGAGCAGTTCTGCCATCACCTGAATCGGACTGACCGCGCCATAGGGGAAAACGCAGAGCTCCGCATCAGCAAGGCCAGTGAAACGTTCCAGAATCAAGCGATAGTCGTAGAAAAAGAGATCATCACTGATCAGCCGACCATCAGGTATAGACAAGAAGTTGGCAGGAGAATAATTAACAAAGACGTTATCGAACTGGTCGTGACCCGAGCGCAGAATCGAGCTGAACCGACTCAACGCCAGCTGATCCTGGCGGCGAAGAAAAATAACATATTTAACGGCATCGACATGGCGACCAATCTGATCATGCAAGCGCTGCAGCTCAGCAGCACTGGAGAGTCGGCTGGAGATCAGCTCTGATGAAATCAGAAGCGTGTGCCATGGCGCAGCTTCTGCCCGAATCTCGCGAGCAAGAGCAGCAAAGATGCGCTCGCGATAGCGCTTCTCACTCAAGCCCGAAGCAAAGAGCTGGTAGGCCTTGATATTATCAACAGCCCCATCATCCAGACAGGCGGCTACAAGCTTGGTGTGGTTGGGAAAGCCAATCGATTGCGGTATAAAAATGCCATGGCCCAGCATTTGATCACGCTGCGCAGCAAACCAGCGCTGGATCGCTGTTGAGCCAGTTTTCTCAAGGCCGATATGAACAATGGCAGTGCGTTTCATCTCCTCAACCCCAGGTCTCTACAGCGGCCAGCTCTGCAAGCATCGAGCGCGTGCGTTCACGATAACTGCAACAGGCGGGCAAGGCATCCAGAGAAGGCATCAGTGCTGTTCGGCCACGCCGATGGATCTTCTCCAGCAGGCGATCAACAGCCTGCAGAAACGACTGATGATCAGCGCAGAATGCTGCCAGGTGTTCATACTCCTTCAAGGCGGGCAAGTCGGTTGCAACAACTGGTACGCCCGCAGCGAGATACTCAAAAAACTTCATCGGAAACATGGAGCGCGTATAGGCATTGATCGGACAAGGCAACAGCGCCAGATCAAACCCTTTCAGATAGCGCGGGAGATCTGCATAAGATCGTGGCCCCAGCAGATGAAGATTGGGAACATTCTGCAAACAGGCAAGATCTGTTTCTGGATCCCCTTCACCAACGCGACCTATCAACACAATCTGACAGTCTGAGCGGTGTTGCGCCAGTTTTGCGAGCAGCTCAAGATCAAGCTTGTAGCCGCTGATGGCACCAACAAAGCCCAATCTGCTTCCTTCCGGAAGAGCGCTCAGGTCGGAAGGGATTGGAAGCTTATTCTCTCGTGCTTGCGCGAAGTGAGCAATGTCAGCCACATTCGGATCATAGCGCGTGTGGCGATTGAAACGGCCACGTGTCCGCAAGAGCTCTCTGGATGTCACAAACACATAATCACTGAGCCGGCACAGTTTTTCTTCTTCGCTAGCAATCAGCGAGGAAGGCATGCAGGGCTGAGCAACAAGATCATCCACGCAGTGGTAAACAATCTGTTGATAGCCGCTGTGACGCAAGGGGAGCAGCGACGCCGTCAGCGGATTGTAGGTCCAGAGCAAGTCTTGACGCAGGCCCAACCAACGGCGCCAGGTATTCAGAAGAGTGGCGAAAATCAAGCGATTCACTTGCTGTTGCCAGTGCTTGCGTGGTGCAGGAATCAGCAACGGCGACCAGACCCACAACCGTTGACCAACACGACGTGGAGGCATCAGGCCTCGACGCAGACGCCGCCAGATCCGCCGAAGATCCTGCGATTCAAGCCGCGGAGGCCTCAGGCCAAGGGACTCCACATAGAGCACGCGATGCCCCAGTTCCGCCAGAGATTGAGCCACATGCTGCTTATTTGTCCAGAACGGGTGATCCCAGTCGGCTGTGGCCAGCAGCACAACATCGCGGCTCTTTGCTGCAGTGCAAACCAGATCACTCATTCAGATCGAATCGCAAAACGACTTTCAAGCTGCGTGAGATCTTTGAACGTTTCTGAGCTTGCACGCAGTTGCTCAAATGTTCCAGATGCCTTAAGGCGGCCTGCATCAAACTCATAGATGCGATCGCAGCGCTCAATGGTCGAGAGCCGATGGGCAATCACCACAGTGGTGCATCGTCGAGCCACAATCTCAAGAGCAGCGATCACCTCCGACTCCGTGCGATTGTCCAGTGCGCTTGTGGCTTCATCCAACAGCAGAAACTCAGCCCTGCGGTAGAAGGCTCGGGCAAGAGCAAGGCGCTGGCGTTGGCCGCCGGAGAGGTGCAGGCCATCACGCCCGATCGGCGTATGCAGTCCATAGGGAAGGCTGGCAACAACATCCTGCAGTTGAGCAGCCTCGAGGGCTTCCCAGACCCGATCTTGATCAACGGAGAGAGGATCTTCTGCAAAAGCAATATTTTCCAGAACACTGCCTCTCAGAAACGAAACAATCTGCGGAACGTAGGCACAGCACGACTGCCAGGCACGCATATCATCCTGCTCAACAACAAGGCCATCAATCTCCAGTGCCCCCTTCTGAGGCGTGAGCAAGCCAAGCAGCAGGTGCGCTGTGGTGCTCTTACCGCTGCCGGTAGCCCCCACCAAAGCAACCCTGGAACCCACAGGAATCGTGAGGTTGAGGTCGCTGATCACAGGCAGCTCACGACCCGGGTAGAAATAGGTGACATCATGCAACCGAATTGATCGCCTGGGCCGAATGCCCTCTGGGCTGATTCCTGTGGATGCCAACCCCAGCGACATCCCAACCGGTTCAGGCAGATTGAGATATTCCAGAACGCTGGTGAGATTCGGCAGCGATGCGCGGAGGCGGGTGAGAGCTTTGAACAGATCGTTCATCGCAGGGGTGATCCGCTGCGATGCCAATGCCAAGGTGGCCAGAAAGGGGATGATCTGCTTCAGATCTCCAACGCTGCCCTGCCCCAGCAGGGCCGGCAAAGCGCCAAAGGAAAAGATCAGCGTGATGCCCACAGGCTCAATGATCTGCTTCGGCAGATTCGGCAGGAAGTTGTTCAGCGCCTCCACACGCTTGGCCTTGCGCGAATCGATACCGAAACTGCGCCTGAAGAACGGCTCCGCCGAAGAAAGATGGATTTCCCTGATCACATTCATCGACTCAAAGAATCCTTGCTTCATCGCCGAGGCAAGACGAATCTTCTGAGCCGATGCACGCCGCAGGCGCGGAGTGAGCACAATGGAAAAGCCACCATAGGCAATCACCAGGCAAACAAATAGAGCCATGGCATACCAGCGCCCCACATAGAGCAAGCCAGCAAACAGGAAAAACACCGAGAACAGCGAAGCCTGAAGCTGCATCAGAGGCGCGAACACACCCTTCACCACATGGGTGACGTTTGACAGCAGCTGGGTTGCAATTTTTTTATCATTTTTGCCGAGATGAAACTCATACGGCTGGGAAAGAATGCGGGCATAAATGGTCTCCGTCAACCACAGCCACAGCTGGCCTGTCATCCTTTCCTGCAAGCCAAGCACAGCCAGCTTGGACAGGGAGCGCAACCAGGAGAACAGGATGAACAGGGCGATCAACCACAGGGCCTGATCAAGCCGATCACCCTGCAGAAAGGGCAGGGATGGTATGCCCTGGCGCAGCTTCGTGCCCAGCAGCGTTGACATCATCCATGCCACAACTGCAATCGAAGCGGCATCGAGAATCCCCGGAACAACTGAAATGGGAAGCAGCAGCAGAATGCGCCGCCGCAAACGGGGTGGCAATCGACCGGCCAGCTGGGTGACTTGCTTCAGCGTTCTGCTTTGAAGCTGCGCCATCCAGCCGCAGACCACTCAACTCTTCTCAAACCTATTGGGCCACCTCAACAGCCGTTGGCCAGGCGGGGCCAGCCACCCAACCGATTGCACCACCACCTCAAAGCCCCGCCAGCCTGAGCGGCTGATCCTCCAGCAGCACGAACTCATGGAAGGCCGGAGAGCGCTCCTGCAGCTCCTCGAAGCTGCCATAGGCCTTCACCACCCCGTCATCGATCTCATAGATGCGGTCACACCGCCGCACGGTGCTGAGCCTGTGGGCCACCACCAGCGTGGTGCAGCGACGCCCCACCAGCTCCAGCGCATCGATCACCTCAGCCTCGGTGCGGTTGTCCAGAGCGCTGGTGGCCTCATCCAACACCAGAAAACCCGAGCGGCGATAGAAGGCCCGAGCCAGAGCCAGGCGCTGCCGCTGGCCGCCGGACAGGCGCATGCCGTTCTCGCCCACCGGACTGTGCAGCCCCTCAGGCAGCTGGGCCACGAACTCCTGCAGCTGAGCTGCTTCCAGGGCATCCCACACCCGGTGCTCGTCGACAGCCTCGGGCCCTTCACCGAAGGCGACGTTCTCCAGGATGGAAGCGCTGAGCAACTGGATCGCCTGGGGCACGTGGGCGCAGTTCGCCTGCCAGGCCGGCAGTTCCAGATCCTCCACGGCAATGCCATCGAGCTCGAGCTGACCGGCCTGGGCACTGAGCAATCCCAGCAGCAGATTCACGGTGGTGCTCTTGCCACTGCCGGTGCGGCCCACCAGGGCCACCCGCGCACCCACCGGGATGGAGAGATTCACCCCCTTGAGCACCCAGTCGGGCGACTGGGGGTAGCGAAACCAAACATCCCGGAGCCGGATCCCATGGCGGGGCGAGACGCCGGCGGCGCTGGGAACACCAGCGCTGAGCAGCGTGGGGCGACCGGCTGGCAGCTGCAGCAAAGCCACCACATCGCTGAGCAGCGGCAGGGAACCGCGGATCCGCGTAACGGCGCGAAAGGCATCCTGCAGTGGCGGCGTCAGCCGCAGCGCCGCCACGGAGATCGTGGCCAGGAAAGGCAGAATGGCCTGGATGCTCTGTGGCTTGCCGCTCAGGAGCGCCGGCAAAGCACCCACGGCGAAGATCATGCTGATCCCCAGGGGTTCGATCAGGCCCCGCGGCAGCTCGGGCAACCATTCAGCAATCCAGATGCTCTGCCGGGACTGCTCGGTTGAACGCTCGAACTGAGATTGGAAATAGGGCTCAGAACTGGTGAGCTGGATATCAGGAACGGCATGGATCGATTCGAGCAGCAGCTGTGAGGAGCGCCCTTCCATCGCCACACGCACCTCACTGGCCCTGCGCAAGCGGGGTGTGACGGCCACCGAAACCATCACATAGGCCACAACCAGACCCAGAACCAGGCCGACGGCAAGCCAGCGACCGATCAGGAGAATGCCGCAGGAGAGCAGGCCAATCGCCACCACGCCACTGAGCAGCTGCAGGATCGGTGTGATCACATCAGCGGCGAGATGGTTGATGTTGGCCAGCACCCTGGCGCTCAGTTCCGCGGAGCTGGATTCCAGATGAAACGCCAGGGGCTGGCGCAGCAGCCGTGCATAGATCAGATCGGACAGATCGCGCCAGATGCGGGCGGAGAGCCGCTGCTGGCGGAAACGCAGGGCCAGCTTGGTCAGGGATGCCAACCAGCAGAACGCCACGAACAGCGCGATCATCCACAGGCTCTGGGCCACAGGATCCGCCCGGCCGCCCAGATCCGGCCCCAGCAACCGATCGCTGAGGTCCTGGCCCACCAAGGATCCCGTGAGGCGGGCAATCAGCCACACGCAGATCAGATCAAAGCCACCCTGCACCACAGACAACGGCAGCAGACGCTGCACGGCCCTGAGGCGCTGCGGCGGCAACAGGCGGAACAGCAGCCGCAGCTGCTCCAGGGTCTGACTACGCATGCAAAGAAATTATCCGTCTGATGCTCAGAGCGGCAGCCCCAGACCCCAGGCGAGGCCAGCCATCCGACTGGCCAGCCGCTGCCGGATCTGCTGCAGACCCACCCGGCCACGGGACGGGGACTTCAGGGCGGGTTCGCCAGCGGCGAGTCGATCCCAGTGGTCATTGATCAGCTGCAGGGCTTCGCTCCAGCGGCGCAGCAGCGCGGGCTCCGAGCCATCCGCGAGCAACCGCTCCAGCGCTTCGGGATCGGGCCGCCACCGCTGCGGGCAGCGCACGGCAGCCTCGATCCGATCCAGATCGGACGTCAGTGTTCCGGCACCGATCTGATGGCTGATCCGGCCGGGGTCCTGATGATCGGCCAGCGCATGGTTGAGGCTGGTGAACACCACACAACCGCAGGCGAGCGCTTCAACGGGGGGCAGGCCAAAACCCTCGCTCACGCCGCGACCGCGCCAGTAGGGCGCCGAGTCGTAGAGAACCACGGTGGCGCTGTTGAACAGCTCCACCAGATCCTCCACCCAGCCGCTCTGCACCTCCACCGTGAGGCCGCGGGCCCGCAGTGCCGGCACCAGCTGCTCCAACACGTAGGCGCTGGTTTTACGCCGCTGCACCAGCACATCGATCGGCCGGCGCTCGCCAGGGCTGCCGCCGGTGCGCGCACCGCGCTCCAGCCAGCACGGTTCCAGCGCGTTGGGCACCAGCAGCAGCGGATTGCGGGGCGCCCGGTCGCCCCAGTAGCCCAGTGTGTTGCGGCTCACCGCCAGCACCGGGACGCCGGCGGGGAGATCAAAGCCATAGCCGCTGCTGTGGGCGTGATACGCCACAGGCCGGCCCCGCAGGCGACGCAACAGCAGCGGCACATCGAAGCCCCAGCTCACCACCCACAAGGGCTGATCTCCAGCGAGCCCAGGCGGCTCATCCCGCAGCAGATCAGCCAGAAACGGGTGATCGGCCTGGCGCTGGCGATAGGTGACCAACTCCACAGTGGCGATGCCACTGAGGAGCCGCGCCGTTTGCAGTTCCACCAACAGCCCTCCGCAACGGAAGCGACCGGTGGTGCCGGGAACGAGGAAGCGAAGCGTGCGCAAGGCGAGCGTGCGGGCTCAGGCCGCCACAGCCTCCGTGCTGCCGGCCCGCTGGCGGCGGGTGAGGAAGCCGAACAGCACCTTGCCGATGGCGGCCACAAGATTGCCCTCAAGTTCCTTGAACATGTTCATGTTCAGGTGGAAGGCCTCATTGGCCTCCTCAACGATCCGATCGGCCATCGCCTGATCGATCGGCAGGGTGTCCATGGCGGCGCGATAGGTGCCCTTGAACGCCTTCTCGTCGTCGATGGCAGCGAACTCGTAGAAGTGCAGGCCATCGCTGTCGCCCAGGTTCATCGCCTTCTGAGCGATGTTCTTGAGGATCTGGCCGCCGGAGAGATCACCCAGATAGCGGGTGTAGTGATGACCCACCAGCAGCTCCGGCGACTCCTGAGCCACCTGGTGGATGCGGGCCACATAGGCGGCAGCGGACGGCGAGGGCTGGATCTGCTGCTTCCAGTCGGCACCGAAATAGAAGGCCAGATCCTGCTCCAGGGCCTCGCGGCGGTTCAGCTGGGGGAACGCGATCGGCGCCAGCACCGGATGATCCTTCAGCCGGGTGATCTCCTCCTCCATCGCGCCGTACACGAAATAGAGATCGGCCACCAGCTTGCGGTAGCTGGCCTTATCCACAACACCCTTGAGGAAGCAGCTCACAAAGCCGGTGTTCTCGGCCATGGTGTGGGACTTCTTCGTCCCTTCACGCAGTTGGGCAGCAAGGGCGACAGACATAACGGCGGTCCGCGTTGAGCTCACGGGCAGACGACCAAACGTAATGGCGCCCTCCAGGGCAACGCCGCCAAGGTTGCGAAGGGTTACGCAGGGCCGGGCACGCCTCAGGCCGCGTGAGCCGAAGCGTCGGGGCTGAACAGCTCGAAGACCTCCCGCACAAACGCCTGCAACGCCTCCACCACCGCCGGCTGGGGCAGGTGCGTTCCAGTGGGCTGCCAATCGCCCAGGCTGGCCAAGCGCCAACGCTCCGACTCATAGGTGAGGCCGCGGATCGTCACCCCAAGCAGCCGCGGCAGGGCCGCACCGCCGGCCGGGGGGCGCTCCAACCGCAACTGCACCAGAAAGGAGCGGCACTGGCTGCGGGGGCTCCAGCCGGGCAGATGAAAGGAGAGATCCAGGCTCTCCTGCTCAGCGTGGGCACGGGTCTGGGGGTCGTCGCGCCAGGGGGTGAGATTGGCGCGGGCATCGGGGAAGTGCTGGCGGAACAGCACCGCCACAGCCGCCACGGTCTGCGCCAGCTGCACGGATCGGACCTGCTCGGACGCATTCATGCCGTTGCCCCTGCAGCAGAACCGCGAGTCCCCGAAACCTAGGCTCACCCCACCGATCGCGCCGCTCCCGGTCAGCAACAGCCCATGGCCAGTTACGAGAAGCTCACCGCCCCCACCCAGGGCACAGCCATCCGCTTCGAGAACGGCCAGCCGATCGTTCCCAACGACCCGATCGTGCCCTTCATCCGCGGCGATGGCACCGGCGTGGACATCTGGCCCGCCACCCAGAAGGTGCTCGACGCGGCCGTAGCCAAGGCCTACGGCGGCGAACGCCGCATCGAATGGTTCAAGGTGTACGCCGGCGATGAAGCCTGCGACCTCTACGGCACTTATCAGTACCTGCCGGAAGACACGCTCGAGGCGATCCGCACCTATGGCGTTGCCATCAAGGGCCCGCTCACAACGCCCGTGGGAGGCGGCATCCGTTCACTGAACGTGGCCCTGCGCCAGATTTTCGATCTCTATTGCTGCGTGCGCCCCTGCCGCTACTACGAAGGCACCCCCAGCCCCCACAAGCGGCCCCAGGACCTCGACGTGATCGTGTATCGCGAGAACACCGAGGACATCTACATGGGGATCGAGTGGGAAGCCACCGATCCGGTGTGCCTCGAGTTGATCAAGCACCTCAATGAGGTGGTGATCCCGGCCAACGGCAAGCTCGGCAAGCGGCAGATCCCGGCCGGTGCCGGCATCGGCATCAAGCCGGTGAGCAAGCACGGCAGCCAGCGCCACATCCGCAAGGCCATCCAGCACGCCCTGCGCCTGGAGGGCGATAAGCGCCACGTGACCCTGGTGCACAAGGGCAACATCATGAAGTTCACCGAGGGTGCCTTCCGCGACTGGGGCTACGAGCTGGCCACCACCGAATTCCGCGACGTGTGCGTGACCGAGCGGGAGAGCTGGATCCTCGACAACGCCGACAGCAACCCCGGCCTGAGCATCGAAGCCAACGCCCGCATGGTGGATCCGGGCTACGACAGCCTCACCCCCGAGAAGAAGGAGGCGATCTGCGCTGAGGTGAAGGGTGTGCTCGATGCCATCGGCGCCAGCCACGGCAACGGCCAGTGGAAGCAGATGGTGATGGTCGACGACCGCATCGCCGACAGCATCTTCCAGCAGATCCAGACCCGCCCGGCCGACTATTCGATCCTCGCCACCCTCAACCTCAACGGCGACTACATCTCCGATGCCGCCGCTGCCGTGGTGGGCGGCCTGGGCATGGCCCCCGGCGCCAACATCGGCGACAACGCCGCCATCTTCGAGGCCACCCACGGCACCGCCCCGAAGCACGCCGGCCTCGATCGGATCAATCCCGGCTCGGTGATCCTGAGCGGCGTGATGATGCTCGAATACATGGGCTGGCAGGAAGCTGCCGATCTGATCACCGCCGGCCTCAGCGCTGCCATCGCCAACAAGGAGGTCACCTACGACCTGGCCCGGCTGATGGAGCCCCGGGTGGAGCCGGTGAGCTGCAGCGGTTTCGCCGATGCGGTGATCAAGCACTTCGGGGGCTGATCAGGCGACACTGGCCCGCATGAGCACCGCCGCAGCTGCCGCAGCCACCACCGATCCCTGTGTGCACTGCGGCTTCTGCCTGCCCACGTGTGCCAGCTACCGGGTGCTGGGCACGGAGATGGATTCGCCCCGCGGGCGGATCCATGCGCTCAAGGCGATCGAAGCCGGTGAGCTGGAGCTCGATGCCACCACCGCCAGCCATTTCGACAGCTGCCTCGGTTGCTTCGCCTGCGTGAGCGCCTGTCCTTCGGGGGTGCGCTACGACGAACTGATCGAGGCCACGCGGCCCAAGCTGAACGCACCGGAGCTGCGCACGCCGGCCCAGCGGGCCTTCCGCCGCCTGCTCTTCGCCCTGCTGCCCTACCCCGCGCGCCTGCGGGCGGCACTGATGCCACTGCGGGCCTACACCGGCACGGGCCTGCAGGCACTGGCACGGCGCAGTGGCCTGCTGCGGCTGCTGGGCCCGCAACTGCAGGCGATGGAGCAGCTGCTGCCACCGCTCAGCCCCGAGGCCTTCCGCGATAACCAGCCCCTGGTGGTTCCGGCCAGGGGAGAACGCCGGGCGCGGGTTGGGCTGGTGCTGGGCTGCGTGCAACGGCTGTTCGACCCCCAGGTGAATGCCGCCACCCTTGCGGTGCTGAGCGCCAACGGCGTGGAGGTGGTGATTCCACCGGCCCAGGGCTGCTGCGGCGCTGTGACACACCACCAGGGTGAACTGGAGCAGACGAGCGCTCTGGCGGAGGCCCTGGTGAAGAGCTTCGATGCGGTGATCGGACCGGGTCGGCCGGCCGGCGCGGAAGCTCTCGATGCCGTGCTGGTGGCAGCCTCCGGCTGCGGCCACACCCTCAAGCACTACGACCGGCTGCTGCCTGGCCGTGGCGAAGCCTTTGCGTCCCAGGTGCGGGACGTTCACGAGTTTCTGGCGGAGCTCGGGCTCAGCGACAGCTTCCGCGCTGCATTGCAACCGCTGCGCCATGCCGATGGCCAGCCCGCCAGTGCCGACAACCCGGTGGTGGTGGCGTATCACGACGCCTGCCACATGCTGCACGGCCAGGGGATCAGCGCCGAACCCCGCCAGCTGCTGCGCCAGATCCCCCATCTGCGGCTGCGCGAAGCCACGGAGGCCGGCGTGTGCTGCGGCAGCGCCGGCATCTACAACCTGGTGCAGCCGGAGGAAGCCGCCGCCCTGGGCACGATCAAGGCCGCCGATCTCACGGCCACCGGCGCCGGGATCGTGGCCAGCGCCAACATCGGCTGCAGCCTGCAGCTGCGGCGCCACCTCAACCCAGAGCTGCGGGTGGCCCATCCGATCCAGCTGCTGGCGGAAGCGGCCCGCGCCGCTTGAGCGCACCGCCGCCGCCGGAGCAACAACCCGGCCGGCTGCTGTCGGTGCTGGGGCTGGCCTTCGGCCTGGCTGGTTCCGTGGGGGGCACCATCGGCGCCGGCATCCTGCGCACACCAGGGCTGGTGGCCGCACAGCTGGGAAACCCACAGCTGGTGCTGGGCGCCTGGTTGCTGGGCGGGCTCTACGCCCTGCTTGGCGCGGTGTGCATCGCCGAGCTGGCCGCCAGCCTGCCCAGGGCCGGCGGTTGGTATGTGTATGCCGAAGCAGCCTTTGGCCGCCGCGCCGGCTGGCTGGTGGGCTGGACCGACTGGCTGGCCCACTGCATCGGCCTGGCCTGGGTGGCCACCACGGTGGGCGAGCTGCTGGCGGCCTGGTTGCCCGGCGCCTGGGACAGCGGCCTCGCCGCCCGGGGTATTGCCCTGGCGGTGCTGGCGGTGTTCAGCGGCATTCAGCTGCTCGGTGTGCGCGCCGGGGGCGCCAGCCAGGAGCTGCTCAGCCTGGTGAAAGCGGTGGCCTTTCTGGGGCTGGCCGCCGCCAGTTTCCTGCTACCGCCGGTGCTGCCCGCTGCCGCAGACCTGGGCTCCACAACAGTGGTGCCTCAGGGTTCGGCGCTGCTGGTGGCGGCCGTTCTGGCGCTGCAGGCGGTGATCACCACCTTTGATGGCTGGGCCGCACCGGTGTATTTCGCCGAGGAGTTCACCGATCCGAGCCGCGACCTTCCCCGCTCCCTGATCGGCGGCGTGGTGGCGGTCTTGGCGCTTTACCTGCTGATCAACGCTGCCCTGCTGCATGTGCTGCCGATCGATCAGCTCAGCCGAGCCACGCTGCCGGCAGCCGATGCGGCGCTGAGCCTGCTGGGTGCCCGTGGCGCCCAGGTGATCAGCGTGGTGGCACTGGTGGCGCTGCTGGGGCTGATCAACACGGTGGTGATGGCAGCGCCGCGCATCCTCTACGGCCTGGGCCGCGATGGGCTGATGCCGGGCTTCGCCGCCACGGTGAGCCCCAGCGGCACACCCACACCGGCCCTGTTGATCACCGCCGCCACGGCCGGTGCTCTGGTGCTGGCGGGCTCCTTCGACCATCTGCTGGGGATGGGCGCCTTCCTCTATGTGGGGCTGCCCCTGAGCGGCGTTGCCGCACAGCTGCTGCTGCGCCGGCGCCAGCCCGATCTGCCGCGGCCGTTTCTGAGCTGGGGCTTCCCGGTCACACCCCTGCTGGTGGGCCTGGTTTCCCTGGCCTTCCTGGCCGGAGCATTGCTCAACGACACCACCGACAGCCTGCTGGCGCTGGGCCTGGTGGGCCTGGGCGCTGCAGTGAACCACTCACCGAATGTGCACGGCGACCATCACCGTGCTTGAGCCGTATTGTTGCCGCACCCGCCTGATGTCGAGCCCTCGCCATGACGCGCCTCCTGCTCCACATCGGGCACCCGAAAACAGGCACCACAGCCCTGCAGTCCGTGCTGTCGGCCAATGCAGAGATGCTGCTCAGGCAGGCCTCGGTGCTCTATCCCACGCGTACAAAACCAACGGAGTTCAAGCACGCCTTTGTGATTCCCTGGCTGCTGGGCATCGATAACGAAGCGATCCGGCGCCGCGGCCGCGCCAAGGATGAGGAACTGCGCCAACTCTCGAAGGGCTACTGGGAATCGCTGCTGAGTGAATTCAACCGGATCCAGCCTGAACAGCTGATTCTCAGCGCGGAGGGCTTCTGGATCCTGCGGCGAGCCGCGGAGGAGAAACGGTCCAGCTTCAAGCAAACGCTTTACGGCATCGCCGATCACATCACGGTGGCCGGCTATCTGAAAAGCCCAACGTCCTATTTCCTGTCGATGGTGAACCAGAAGCTGCGCAACTACCGCCAGGTGCAGCTGCCGCGCCCCAACTACTACCGGGCCTCAATGCGGGCCTGGGAAGAGGCTGGCTTTGATCAATGCCACTGGCGCATCTTTGATCGGCGCTGCCTGATCAATCAGGACATCGTGGACGATTTCTGCACCACCTATCTTCCCTCAAGCATCAACAGCGCCGAACTCCAACGCGACGGTGTTGAGCAGGCCAATTCCAGTGTGTCCAGCGAAGCCCTGGTGCTGCTGGAGGAAGCCGCCCGGCGCTATCCAGTGCTGTCCAGAAACATCTACGACCACCGGCGTTCCAAGATCGTCAACATCCTGCGCGAGGCCGACAACGCGATCGGAGGCCTGCGCCGGCCCTCGCTGAAAACGGAGATTGAGGCCGGGATCGTGGGGCGCTGCAAGGATCTGGGCTGGCTGCAGGACCGCGGCCTCAGCTTCCCGGACATTGATCCAGCGCTGATCCGGCCCGGAAGCGGAGCGTCCCAGGCCACCCAGCTGCCGGAGCAGTTCACCCAGGTGTCCGATTTCTTCCCGGTGGACACGGAACGCCTGGCGAGTCTCAGAGCAGCGTCCTGGCCGAAGATCCGGCAACTGTTCTCCAACCCCACCATGCGCTTCCTCGGACTGTTCCGGGCGCCGCGCCAGGGCTAAGCCGGCTGAAGCAACTGCCAGGCCTGCCGCAGCGTGCCGGCATCGCCGAGGTTGCCGGGGAAGGTGATCACCGGCAGGTGCGGCACCGAGGCCTCCGGCGGCGTGAGCACCAGCGAGAGGCCCGGCAGCAGCTGGCCCTGCAGCTCCACCCAGCCCAGATCCAGGCCATCGGCCAACAGGGTGTGGGTGGTGATGCCGCCCTTGCTGATGATCAGCCCCAGCTCGGGAGCAAGGGCTGCGGCCAGCCGGGCCATCAGCGCCGCCAGCGCCAGGCCGAAGCGGCGGCGTTCCTCGGCAGAAGCGCACTCCAGCTCACCGCGACTGCTGAACAGCACCGGGGTGAGCCCCTGGCGCAAGCAGGCCCGTAGCTGCTCCAGCCAGGCCTGCTCGAGCGAACGCAGCAGCTCGGCGGGGGCCGGCCCCTCCAGCACCCGCGCCAGCTTCGTCACCGGCAGTTCCACGGGGCTGCAGGCGGGCTCCTGCAGCAGCGCCTCCAGCTGCGCATCGGCCAGGGGCACATGCGAGCCCACCATCACCAGCGCCGGCAGGGGGGTGCCGCCGGCGCTGCGCCGACGCAACGCCGCCAGACCGGCGGCATCCAGGGGCTGCGGCGGCAGGGGCACAAGGCCGTTGATCAGGCTCGCAGCGCTCTGAAACAACAGGCGCCGCGGCGCAGGCGCCGCTGGATCGCTCACCGCCCACACCGCCCGGCCCAGGCGTTCGAGCTGCTCCGGCCGCTCAGCATCCACGGCCACCACCTGCCCGTCGCTGAGCCGCGCCAGCCGGGCCTGCAGCGCCTCTTCCGGTCCCTCCAGGTCGCTGAGGTCCAGGCGTTCCACTGCGGCCGCCGGGATGCGGCCAGTGCTCTTCTCCTCCACCCAGGCCGGCAGAGCACTGCTGGAGAAGCCGAACAGCCGATCGCGCGCGAAAGCGGTGGTGTGCACGGGCTCGCCATGCAGGTAGTGCACGCCACCGGCGGTGGTGCGCCCGCCCGGCAGAAAGGCCGGTGCCAGCAGGGTGGCGTCGAACGGGCCCAGTTCAGCGGCGATCGCCTCCACCTCCAGCGGGAAATGGCCGCGCAGGGTGGAATCACCCCGGCTCACGATCAACCAGCGATCCAGCTCTCCCGCCGCCTGCGCCTGCTCCAGCTGCGGCTTGATGGCGCGGCAGATCTCCTGCACCCGTTCGCGGGCCGCTGCCGGCGCGAGAGCCCGGGTGTTGGCCAGCAGAAACAGCAGCGGCGAGGGATGCAGCAATCCCCGGCGCAGGCTGGCCGGGTCCCAGCGCAGCAGCAGCGGCGCGCTGTGCACGGTCTGCGACCCGGTGGGGTCGTCATCCACAACGATGACCTTGCGCCGCTCTGCCATGGCACCATCGTGCCGTGATCTGCCCTGAGCCCAGCGCGCTGCAGGAGCTGGTGCGCGAGCTGCACCGGCAGGCCCGCCCCTGGCTGCCGGCGGGCAGCGGCAGCCGCCTGCACTGGGGGCCGCCGGTGCACGGCGCCCCAGGGGAGCAGGAACCCCTGGTGCTGAGCACCGGCCGGCTGAACCGCCTGGTGGAGCACTGCAGCGGCGACTTCACCGTGACCGTGCAGGCGGGCCTGCCGCTGAAGCAGCTGCAGGCGGAACTGGCCGCCGCCGGCCAGTGGCTGGCGATCGACTGGCCCTGGGGCAGTGGCCCCATCGGCGAGGAGAGCGGCACGGTGGGCGGCCTGATCGCCCGCGGCCTGGCCGGCGGCCTGCGCCAGCGCTATCTGGGCGTGCGCGATCAGCTGATCGGCCTGGAGCTGCTGCGGGCCGATGGCACCCGTGCCCGCGCCGGCGGCAAGGTGGTGAAAAACGTGGCCGGCTACGACCTGATGCGCCTGTTCACAGGCAGCTGGGGCAGCCTCGGCCTGATCACGGAACTCACGCTGCGCACCTACCCACTGCCCCGCCACCGCGGCGGTCTGCTGCTGCGAGGCCCGCTGCCGGCGCTGGAAACGCTGCGGCGCCAGTGCCTGGCGGCGCCACTGATGCCGCAACGGCTGGACTGGTGGAGTGAGGCCCTTTGCGGCGGCGAGCATCCGGGCCTGCTGCTGGCCCTGGCCAGCGTGAGCCGCGCCGCGATCGAGGATCAGCTGCAACAGCACCGCCAGGCCGCCGAAGCCCTGGGCCTGCAGGTGGAGAGCCTCGATCCCGATCAGCTGCTGGCACAGGAAGCCCAGGCGCGCAGAGGCCAGGCCGACTGGCTGCTGCAGCTGGGGGTTCTGCCCGCCCAGGCCACCAGCCTGCTGGCGGACCCGGCCTTCGCTGGCGTGCACAGCTGCCTGGCAGCGGGGGCCGGCGTGGGCCTGGCCTGGGCGGCCGCGACGCAACTCCCCAGCCACCGGGTGCAGACGCTGCGGCGGCGCTGCAAGGCCCTCGGCGGCACCCTGAGCGTGCTCCAGCAGCCGCCCTCAGCCAGCCTGGCCGCCTGGGACGACAGTCCGGCCAGGCCGGTGATCGAAGCGGTGAAACGCGAGTTCGACCCGCTGCAGCAGCTGGCCCGCGGGCGGCTGCCCGGTGTGAATCAAGCGGGCGTGAGCGCGTAGCGGCAGTGCAGCTCGGCGGTTTCACCGGGCTGCAACACCTGGCTGAGATCGCCGCGCCGCGCGCTCCAGGGCTCCAGGCACACCATCGGCCGCGGTGGATCGCTCCACACCACGGCGTGTTCAAAGGGCGGCTGCATCTGCAACTCCACCACGCCGCGGCCGGTGCGCAGCTGCGGACGCAACCCGTTGCCATCCACCCGCAGGTCCACACCCTGCTCCAGCCGTTGCAGCTGATCGGCGGTGGACGCCGCAGCAGCGCTGAGGTGATCGAAACACTCCGCCGGCAGCCCCTCCAGCCGGGCCTGCCCGAGGCTCTCCACCTGGAAGTAGGGATGCAGGCCAAGGGCGAAGGGCATCGCTGCTGCCGGGTCACCGCCGCCGCAATGCTCCACCCGGGCCTGGATCGTCAGGGCCCTGGGCTCCAGGCGGTACTCCAGGCTGAGCTGGAACGCAAACGGATACACGGCCCGCGTCTCGTCGCTGTCGCTCAGGCTGAGGCGAAGGCCGTCGCCGCTGGCCAGGGCCTCCAGCTGCCAGGGCCGATCCCGGGCAAAGCCGTGCTGGGTGAGGCTGAAGCTCCCCTGCGGCAGCACCAGTGCATTGCCGGGGAGGTTCCCGCACACGGGAAACAGCACCGGAATGCCGCCGCGCACGCTTTTGGAGGGATCGGCGAAGCGCTCGGCATCGAAATAAAGCCGCTCCTCGCCCGCGCAGCGCCAACCCACCACCAGGCCGCCCCGTTCGGGCACCACCCGCAGCTGATCACCGCTGGCGGCCGTGAACTGCCAGTGGGGGAAGGGAGAGTTGTGGCGGGTGAGGGTCATCGCAGTGTGGCCAGCCACTCCACCATGGCCCGGTTCACCTGATCCGGCACCTCATCGTGGGGGCAGTGGCCGGCCTGGAGCACCACCTCGGTGGTGTTGGCCGGGGCGTGGCGCTGGAAGGCACCGCGGCGGCCGGCGGCGTTGATCCAGGGGTCGCGGATGCCCCAGAGCAGCAGCAGCGGCGCCTGCAGCTCGGCGAACAGCTCATCGAGGGGCTGGCCGCGAGGGATATCGAACACGGTGCGGAACACCCCGAAGGCACCGGGGTCGCGGCTCGGCCGCAGGATCGACTCCACCAGTTCATCGTCCACGTTGGTGGGATCGATGTACACCTGCCTGAGGGTGCGGCGCACATTGCCGGGGCGGCGCATGTTCTCGAACAGCAGGCGCTGCAGGATCGGGCTCTTGAGCAGGGCGCTGCCGATGGTGCGGCGGGCGATCGCACCCCAGCCTTTCGGCTCACCCTGCTCATCGGAGAAGGGGCCGGCCGCATTCAGCAGCACCACGCCAGCGCACTGATCGCCGAGGGCGGCGCCGGCCGCCAGGGCCGCATAGCCACCGAGGGAATTACCCACCAGCACCGTGGGCCGGCCGATCCGCTCCTGCACGTAGGCCACCAGCTGATCACGCCAGAGCGCACCGCCATAGCGGGGCCCCTCCGGCTTGGCGCTGCGGCCGAAACCGAGCAGATCAAGGGCATGCACCTCATGCTGCTCGGCCAGCACCGGAATGTTGAAGCGCCAGTGGTCGGTGGAGGCGCCGAAGCCGTGCACCAGCAGGATCGCCGGGCCGGTGGTCTCGTCCTCGGGCCCGCGGCTGAGGCTATGGATCGGATGACCCTGAAAGGTCCATCCCGCTGCAACGATCACCGGCACCTGAAGGCTGGGTGGCCGATGCTAAGGAGATCGTCACCGCCGCCTGCCTCGTGCCCGACTGGATCCCTCAGAGCTGGGCGCTGCTGCTGCCCGGGAGTGCCCTGTGGGCCCTGGCCGTGTATCTGCCCCTGAGTGCGCCGCTCTCCCGCCTGGAGGACGCACTGGCGGAAGGCCCCCTGGATGAAACCAGCCAGCTGCTGGCCCTGGTGATCAGCAGCCTGCTGCTCGCCCTGGGGGCCGGTGTGGTGATCAACCTGAGCCTCGGCTGGGCCCTGGGCCCCGGCTGGGGCACCAGCCTCGGCCTGGTGGCAGCGCTCTACGGCCTGTTCTGGGGCCTTGCCGCCGCCAGCCGCAACGAGTGAGGCATCGTCGGCCCCGCACACCGCGCGATCAGGGCCTGACACCCAACCCACCTCAGCAGTGCATAGCCAAAAGCACTGTCCTCAGTTCTGTACAGCCCGTACAGATTTGAGGACACTCGGGCATGAGGTTGTCGTGGAGCCGCAACGCAACACGTTGAGAACAAGCTCAGACTCAGGAACGCCAATCGAGCCAGGGCAGGCCCGGAATGATCGCGGGGGTGCTGG
>CAJXSQ010000015.1 GCA_913061215.1 uncultured Synechococcus sp.
TGTCGGTGTTGATCTACAACTTCGCGATCATGCCCTATGAGGCCCAGATCGCCCTGGCCTGGGCCGCTTCCTTCGTGCTGGTGGTGATGATCCTGGCCGCGAACCTGTTCGCCCGCTGGCTGGGTCGTTTTGCCCGCGCCTGATTCTTCTGCTCCTCCTGCTGCGTTCGTTTTCCCTCTCCATCACCGCTGAGCCATGACCACCTCCATGCCCTCTCCCTCTCACCTGCAACAGGCCGGTTCCGAGTACTGCCTGGAGCTGGAGAACGTTGGCATCAGCTACGGCGGTAACGAGGCCGTCCGTGGCGTGTACATGAAGATCCCCCGCGGCAAGATCACCGCCTTCATCGGCCCCTCCGGCTGCGGCAAGAGCACGGTGCTGCGCGCGCTCAATCGGATGAACGATCTGATCGAGGGCTGCACCCTTAAGGGCCGTGTGATCTTTGATGGCCAGGATCTCTACGACCGCGATGTGGATCCGGTGGAGGTGCGCCGCCGCATCGGCATGGTGTTCCAGAAGCCGAATCCCTTCCCCAAGAGCATCTACGAAAACATCGCCTTCGGCGCCCGCATCAACGGTTTCCGCGGCGACATGGATGAGCTGGTGGAGCGCTCCCTGCGCAAGGCCGCCATCTGGGATGAAACCAAGGACAAGCTCAAGGAGAGCGGTTACGCCCTCTCCGGCGGCCAGCAGCAGCGCCTCTGCATCGCCCGGGCCATCGCGATCGAGCCGGAGGTGATCCTGATGGACGAGCCCTGCTCAGCCCTCGATCCGATCTCCACCCTGAAGATCGAGGAGATGATGCATGAGCTCAAGAAGAGCTACACGATCGTGATCGTGACCCACAACATGCAGCAGGCCGTGCGCGTCAGCGACATGACCGGCTTCTTCAACGTGACTCCCAAGGCCGATGGCGACGGCAAGGTGGGTTGCCTCGAGGAGTTTGCACTCACCGAGACCATCTTCAACGCTCCCACCCAGCAGGCCACTCAGGATTACGTCTCCGGTCGTTTCGGTTGAGTTGTGATGGACCCCTCCGATCCCGCTCAATCTGAGAACGGCACCCATTCCCCGCTGGAATCCTTCAGCCAGTACCGCGGCAGTGACTGGACGCCGGAACGGGTGGCCTTTCATCAGAACCTGGAGCAATTTGCCGATCGTGTGGGCCTGATCGTGGGTCTGCAGGGCAACGGCAAAATCTCCCAGGAAGCCGCCTACGACGAGATCAAGAAGCTGTGGACGCTGCTGCGCAGCAGCCGCACCTCCCTGTTCGACTGAACCCGCGCGACGACTGTGAGCGATCGGACCTGTCTGCTGCTCTCCCTGGTCACGGCCACTTGCGTTCATCTCCTGGCCCTGAGCCAGGGATTCGGCATCGCCACTGTTGTCACGGGTGATGTTCATGCCCGTTTACGTCCTCTGATCGTTGCCGAGCCCTAAATCCGCACCCTGTCCCCTCTGGTGCGTTGCCCTGGTGGCCCTGGCCCTGGGGTTTGTGTTGTTTGGCTGGGATCTCGGTGGCATCGGCCTGGTGGATGAAACCCCGCCGTTGTTCGCCAGTTCCGCCCGGCTGATGGCCGAAAGCGGCGACTGGCTGATCCCCCAGGTGAACGGTCTGCCCCGCTACGACAAGCCGCCACTGGTGTATTGGCTGATGGCGGGCCTCTACAGCCTGCCCGGTTCAGAGCGCTGGGATCCCCTCGGCTCGTGGTCGGCGGCGCTGCCCTCCGCCCTGGCCTCCACGGCTCTGATGGTGGGGCTGGCTCTGCTGATGGCCTGGTGGGAGCGCGCGGTGCTGCAGCGTCCACAGGGGCTCTGGCTGATCACACCCCTGCTGTTCGGCCTCAGCCCGCTGGTGGTGGTGTGGAGCCGGATCGGCGTGAGCGACAGCCTGCTCACGGCCCTCACCGCCGCTGCGCTGCTCGCCGCCTGGCTGCGTTATGCCTGCCGGTCCATGCCCTGGTGGCCCAGCTGGCTGCTGCTCGCCCTGGCGGTGCTCACCAAGGGGCCGGTGGCCCTGGTGCTCTTTGCGCTCACCTGGCTCGGTTTCGCCTTCAGCCAGGGCCAGCCGCTGGCGCTGGCCAGGCGCCTGCGGCTCGGCCCGGGGCTGCTGCTCACCGCTGCGCTGGCGCTGCCCTGGTATGTCGCCGCCGCCTGGCGGGAGGGGGCTCCCTTTCTGGAGAGCTTCTTCGGCTATCACAATCTGCAGCGGTTCACCGAAGTGGTGAACCGCCATCAGGCCCCCTGGTGGCTCTATCTGGCACTGCTGCTGGTGGCCAGCCTGCCCTGGTCGGGCCTGTTGCTGCTTGGCCTGGCGCGGGCGTGGCGCCAGGGCTGCCCCGAACCGCGCCAGAGCCTGGCCCGCTTCTGCGCCTGGTGGATCATGGCGGTGCTGCTGCTGTTCAGCCTCTCCGCCACCAAGCTGCCCAGCTACTGGTTGCCCGCCACACCGGCGGCCGCTCTGCTGGTGGCGCTCACACTGGCCCGGCCGGATCGCCTCTGCCGCAGTTTGATCCGCGCCGGTGTCCTCACCGCACTGGCCCTGGCGCTGCTGCTGGGCCTGAGCGGCCGGTGGCTGCATCAGCTCAGCGATGCCGATCTTGCTGAGCTGCCGCTGGCCCTGGCCGAGGCACAGCTGCTGCCTCTGGCGGTGGCGCTGCTGCTGAGCGGTGGCCTGCTGGGGCTCGCACTCAGCCTGCCCCGCGGCTTCCAGCCCGGGCGGGCGGTGCTGCCCGTGCAGCTCAGCTGGCTGTTGCTGATGCCGCTGGTGCTGGCTCCGGTGATGCGCCTGGGGGATGGGCTGCGCTCCCAGCCGATCCGCCGCCTCGCCCTCGTGGCCCGCACCACCTCGCCAGCCGGGGTGCCGGTGGCGATGCTCGGTGTGGTTCGCCCGAGCTTTCACTTCTACAGCCGCCGGCCCGTGGCCTACGAGGGCACCTCCGCCCAGGCGCTGGTGAACCTGAACGATCGGCTCAATCAGGAACCGCGGGTGCGGCTCGATCCAGCCCAGGACCGCCTGCTGGTGGTGGCACCCCTCGATCTCACCCAGCGCAAGCACTGGCCCCAGTTGCTGGGAGCCCTCATTCAGCGCCAGGGGCGCTTTGGGCTGTGGTGGCTGGATCGGCGGGCCTTGCAGCAGCGGGCTGCGGCGCTGCAACGGCGCCAGAACCTGCAGCCTTCCTGGGATCGCCCTCGCCCCGAACGCTTCTGATCGCCCAGAGCTCCATCAGCTCCTGCTGCGCCGAGGGGCCTGTGCTCTCGGGGTTGCGCAGGCGGTAGCTGCCGTCGGGTTGCATCAGCCAGGCCCGCTGGTCGTCGAGATAGAGCTGCATGTACCACTCCAGATCGATGCAGAGGTTGGGATCGAGCACCTGCACCACGGCCTCCACGCGCCGATCCAGGTTGCGCGGCATCCAGTCGGCGCTGCCGAGGAACAGCTCACTCTCACCGCCGTTGGCGAACCAGAACAGGCGGGAGTGCTCCAGAAAACGGCCGATCACGCTGCTCACCCGGATGGTGTCGCTGATGCCCTCCAGCCCCGGGCGCAGGCTGCACATGCCCCGCACCACCAGATCGATCTGCACACCGGCCTGGGAGGCTTCGTAGAGGAGCGCGATGATCGCGGGATCCACCAGCGCGTTCATCTTGGCCTTGATCGCGGCGGGCCGGCCGGCCCGGGCGTGCTCGGTTTCGCGCTGGATCAGCTCCTGCATCCGCCGCCTGAGCGTCACCGGAGCCACCAGCAACTGGCGGAACTCCTGCTGTTTGGAGAAGCCGGTGAGGTAGTTGAACAGATCCACCAGATCGTTCACCAGGTCCTCGTTGCAGCTGAGGATGCCCAGATCGGTGTAGAGGCTGGAGGTTTTCGAGTTGTAGTTGCCGGTGCCCACGTGGCAGTAGCCGCGCAGCTGTTCCTTCTCCCGCCGCACCACCAGGGTGATCTTCGTGTGGGTTTTCAGCCCCAGCACGCCATACACCACATGCACGCCGGAGCGCTCCAGCTGGCGGGCCCACTGGATGTTGTTGTCCTCGTCGAAGCGGGCCTTCAGTTCCACCAGGGTCATCACCTGCTTGCCGTTCTCGGCGGCCCGGATCAGGGCGGCGATGATCGGCGAATCCTTCGACACGCGATAGAGCGTCATCTTGATCGCCAGCACCGAGGGATCGTCGGCGGCCTGGTTGATGAACTCCTCCACGGAGGTGGAGAACAGATCGAAGGGATGGTGCAGCAGCACATCACCGCGGCGCATCACCCGGAAGATGCTCTCGTCGCGCAGCATCGGAGCGGGTGTGCGGCCGCGGAACGGCGGATCCTTGAGCTGCGGTGCGGCGATGGCGAGCAGCCCCATCAGGTCGTCGAGCCCCAGGGGACCGTTGATGCGGTACACGTCGAAGTCGTCCACCTCCATGCCGTGCATCAGCTGCTGCACCAGCGCCAGCGGCATCTCATCGGCCACCTCGAGGCGCACCACCTCGCCACCCATGCGCCGTTTGCGCAGGCCCTGCTCCAGGGCCTGCATCAGATCGTCGGCTTCCAGCTCGCGCAGCTCCAGGTCGGCGTCGCGGGTGACGCGGAAGAAATGGTGCCCCTCGATCGTCATGCCGGGGAACAGGCGCTGCAGATTGAAGGCCACCAGCTGCTCCAGCGGCAGGCCCATGAACAGCGGCTGGGGTGTGCGGCCGCCATGCAGCTCCGGCGGGATGCTCACGAAGCGCGGCAGGTTCTTCTGGGGAATCTTGATGCGCGCGAACTGCTGCTGCTGGGTGCGCGGGTCGCGGATCGTGACCGCGATGTTCAGGCTGAGGTTGCTGATGAACGGGAAGGGATGGGCCGGATCCACCGCCAGTGGGGTGAGCACCGGAAACACAGCCCGCTGGAAATAACTGTTGGCCCAGTCCTTCTGTTTGCGTGAAAGCTGTTCATAGTCGAGCAGCAGGATGCCGTGCTTGGCCAGATCCGCTTTCAGCCGCCCTCGGTAATGATCCTGCTGCTGCTTGAGCAACGGCTCGAGCTGGTGGCGGATCGCCTCAAGCTGTTGCTGAGGTGTTCGCCCATCTTCACTCAGCGATTGCACCCCCGCATGCAGCTGCGACTGCAGCGATGCCACGCGCACCATGAAGAATTCATCGAGGTTATTGCTGAAGATCGCGCTGAATTTGGCCTGCTCCAGCAGGGGTGTTCGTGGATCCAGGGCCTGCGCCAGCACCCGTTCGTTGAAGCGGATCCAGCTCAGCTCACGGTTGAGATACAGCTCCGCTGGCAGGTGGGCTGTGGCCATGGATCGCCGGTGTTTCTGCTCCCGTTGTAGAGGGGTGAGGTTGTGACGAGGTTATGGCTGGCTTCAGTGCTGATCGGCAGAATCGATGGGTGCACGATTGCTGTCCGTGCTGCATCGAGCCTTGCTGATCGCCGCCGCCGCTGTGCTCGTGGCCGCAGCGCCCGGGCTGTGCCGGCCCGCCCAGGTGCTGTTGATGCGCCATGGCCACAAGGGAACCACTGAGGGGAACTACAACCTTTCGCCTCAGGGCTTTCAGCGGGCGTTGGCCCTGGCCAGTGTGATTCCGGCCTGCTTCGGTTCACCCTCGCGGATCACCACCTATTTCCTCGACCCTGACACCAGCAAGAACGCCCGCAGTTATCAGACGGCGGTTCCTCTGGCTGTGGCCAGTGGCGTGAACATCCGGATCGACACCTCATCGGTGCACGAGTCCCGGGCGGTGGGGGAGCGCATCCTCGGCGACGCTGCGATTCAGGGCGGTTTGATGGTGATCTTCTGGGAGCATCGCCGCCTGCCGGAGTTGGCGGCCGGCCTCGGCTGGCCCTCGATGCCGCCGATCGCCGACAACGATTTCGACAAGCTGTACCAGTTGATCTACAGCCCTGATTCTTCGGTGCCCACGGTGCTGCGCTACAGCCAGTCGGGCCTGGTGGATGGTTCCCAGCCCTGCACCATGGCCATGCCCGTGCTCAGCTCAACCGCTCCACAGTGATGACGTTGACGTTCGTTCTCCGGCTGGCTGCACGCCGGGCCTGGCCTGCCGCTGCCGCTGCTCTTGCCTTGCTGCCGGCTGCACCCATCGCCCGCGCCGATGGCGTGGCGCTGGATCCGGTTCCGCTCGCCCGCGCCGCAGGCACCCCTCCCGCCGCTGGCAGCGCCACGGCCCGGGAGGATCTGGCGATCCTGCTGTGGCTGCAGCAGGCCCGCACCCCTGAGCTGATCAGCGGCAGCTGGACCCTGCTGGAGCGCAACCCGGTGAGCTTCAGCCGCGCCCTGGGGGTGGATATGGCCAAGACCACTCCGGTGTTGAACACCGCCCTCAAGGCCTTTCTGAAACCGGTGGATGCGATGAAGGATCAACTGAAGGACCGTTATCAGCGCCCCAGACCGTTCGTGACCCACGCGCAGATCCGGCCCTGTCTGCCCCTGGAGAAGGGGGCTTCCTTCCCCTCCGGTCATTCCACCTGGTATCGCGCCGCCTCAGAACTGTTGGCGGATCTCGTGCCCGAACGCCGTGCCCGGCTGCTGGCTGTGGGCCGTCATGGCGGCAACAGCCGCGTGTTCTGCGCTGTGCACTACCCCTCGGATGTGGAGGCCGGCCAGCGCCTGGGTGCCGCGGCGGCGGCGCAGCTGATCCAAAGCCCCCAGTGGCAGGCGTTCAAGCGCAGCGCTGAACTGCAGGCCGAGCTGGATGCCGTGCGGCGCGTTCCCGATGCCGCCCTGCCCGTACTGGTGCACTGAGCCGGTCACGTCGCGACCGCCTGTGTTGCGCAGCACAGGACATCACCAACCAGCTCAATACCTTCAGAGCAGCTGATGTCCTGCGCTGTGGCAGAGCGTTTCTTTCTGGAGCTCGAGTCGCCTGAAACCGCCAGCTGGCCGCATGTGGTGGTGGTGGGTGGTGGTTTTGCGGGCTTGCGCGTCTGCCGGGCGCTCAAAGGCGCCAAGGTGCGGATCACCCTGATCGATAAGCGCAACTTCAACCTGTTTGCCCCTTTGCTTTATCAGGTGGCCACAGGGTTGGTGTCGCGTGGGGATGTGGCGATCCCGTTGCGCATGCTCGTGGGGGATCAGGCCAACCTGCAGATCCTGCTGGGCGAAGTGCGCTCGATTGATCCCAAGGAGCGCAGTCTTGCCTTCAACGGCACCCATCTGCGCTACGACCATCTGGTGCTGGCCACCGGCTCGGGCAGCACCTACCTCGGCCATGAGGAGTGGCGGGCCCTGGCGCCGCCGATGAAGATCCTCGAGCACGCCGAAGAGATCCGCCGCCGGCTGCTGATGGCCCTGGAAGAAGCCGAACGCACGGTGGATGCCAGCCAGCGCCGCTTCCTGCAGACCGTGGTGGTGGTGGGCAGCGGCCCCTCCGGTTGTGAGCTGGCCGGCTCGGTGGCGGAGCTGATGCGCCGGGCGCTGGCCCGGGATTTTCGCCGGGTGGATCCCGAGCAGACCCGTGTGGTGCTGGTGGTGTCCGGCGGGCGGGTGCTGAAGGAGCTGCCGGAGATGCTTTCGGAGGCGGCAGCGGCGGATCTGCGCGCCAAGGGGATCGAGCTGCTGCCGGGGCGGGTGGTGGCGATGCAGCCCGGTGAGGTGGTGATCCGCCCCAGCGAGGGCGAGGAGCTCACGCTTCAGGCTGCCAATGTGTTCTGGACGGCGGGCGTGCGCGCCTCGAAGCTGGGCCAGCGGCTGGCGGAGGCCACCGGCTGCGGGCTCGATCGCGGTGGCCGCGTGATCGTGGAGCCCGACTTTTCCATCCCCGGCCATCCCGAGATCCGCGTGGTGGGCGATCTCTGCCACTACGCCCATGCCGGCGCCGATGGCCAGCCGATTCCCGGCATGGCGGGGCCAGCCACCCAGATGGGGCAGTGGGTGGGGCGTGATCTGCGGGCGCGGCTGGAAGGGCGGCCGCACCGCCCGTTCCGCTATGTGGATTTCGGCAGCATGGCCGTGCTGGGACGCCTCAGTGCGGTGGCCAACCTGCGCGGCATCAAGCTGGCCGGCTTCCCCGGCTGGGTGCTCTGGGCCCTCGCCCACCTGGCCTTCATGCCCGACGACGAGAACCGGATCACGCTGCTGGTGAAGTGGCTTTGGGCGATCGTGAGCGAACAGCGCAGCTCCCTGCTGATCACCGGGTTGCCCAATGAGTCCCAGCCGGGCCAGGGCACGGCCCCATTCCCGATGGGTTGGGAGAATGAACCCTCGTTCGCCGATCTGCTGGGGCCGATGGCGGAGGCCGTTGAGCAGTTTCAGCAGCGGCAGGGTCAACAGCCATCGCGTGCCGATGTGCAGCGAGCCTTGAGCGAATGTTGACCTTGCCTTAACGCGCGGCTGGAGCGCTCTTGCCATGGTCGGGGGGTGACATTCCCGCCCATGGGACATCCCAAGAGCGTTCAGGCCTTCATCGAAGAAATCCCCAGCTGGGAGGACGGTGATCATCTGGCGGGTCCACCGCTCTCCTCGATGCAATGGCTGGTGTGGGGACTCGCCACGGCCGGCAAGTTCTTCGAGGGCATGATCGTGTTCATGCAGGGTGTGGGCCTGCCGTTGATCAGTGAGCAATTCGCGCTCACCGATCTCGATAAGGGCTTCATCACCGCAGCCACCCTGGCCGGCATCCTGTTTGGTGCGCTGTTTCTGGGAGGTCTGGCGGATCGCCTCGGCCGCAAACCGGTGTTCATCGGTGAGATGGTGCTGCTGCTGATCACCCTGATCGTTGCGGCCTTTGCACCCAACAAGCAGGTGTTGATCGGCAGCTTGTTCGTCACCGGCCTGGCCCTGGGCGCCGACTATCCCACCGCCCATCTGGTGATCTCCGAAAGCATTCCATCGGCGATCCGCGGGCGCCTGGTGCTGGGTGCCTTCAGCTTCCAGGCCATCGGCGCCGTGCTCGGCACGGCGATCGCAGCAGTGATCCTTGGCGCCAAACCGGATCTCGATGCCTGGCGCCTGTTCTATCTGGTGCCGGTGATTCCGGTGGCGGCGGTGATCTGGGGGCGTCTGTTTCTGCCGGAGAGCAGCCACTGGCTGATCACCCGTGGCCTCACCGCCAAGGCGGAGAAACAGCTGCGCAAGCTGCTCAACCGCCAGAACCTGCGCCTGGAAAGTGTGCAGATGGAATCGGAATCCGGCGCTCGCCGCCGCAATGGCTCCTGGGATCAGCTGTTCATCGGCAAGTACCTGCGCGGCACGATCCTCGCTTCCGTGCCCTGGTTCCTGCAGGATCTCTCCACCTATGGCATCGGCATCTTCACGCCGGTGATCATTGCCCTGGCTTTCGGCAAGGCCGGCCACGACCACAACGTGGCCACGATCATCCATGCCGATCTGATCGGTGCCCGCGGCACGGCGCTGATCGATGTGGGCTTTCTGGTGGGGATCGCTGTGGCGATCGTGCTGGCGGATCGCTGGGGCCGGATTCCCCTGCAGATCATCGGCTTCATCGGTTGCGCCGTGGGTCTTGCCCTGGCGGCCCTGGGCGGGGGTGGTGATCAATCCAACGATCACCTGGTGCTGATCGTGGCCGGTTTTCTGGTGTTCCAGTTCATGACCAACTTCGGGCCGAATGCCACCACCTATCTGCTGGCCGGTGAGGTGTTCCCCACCAGGATCCGCGGCCTGGGAGCGGGCTTCGCCGCCGCCTCCGGCAAGGTGGGCGCGGTGCTCACCGCCTTCTTTTTCCCCACGCTGCTCAAGGCCTGGGGAACCGAGCGGTTGCTGATGGTGCTGGTGGTCACCTCCCTGCTGGGTGCCGTTGTCACCTGGTTCTACCGGATTGAAACGAAAGGCCTGGATATGGAAACCCTCTGAGTGCAGCCGTTGTGCTGTTTCGCTTCTGCTTTCTGCACATTCTTCTCCTGCCATGACCCTCTCTCCTCAGGTCGCCGTTCCAGCCAGTTATGGCGATGCCCAGCGCACCGGCCTGACGGCCAATGATCTGTTCGATGGTGTCACCGAACACCTGTTCTTCAGCCAGGGCGCCAGCACCACCGAGCCCTCGGATCACGACCTCTACATGGCGCTGAGCTATGCGGTGCGTGACCGCCTGATGGCGCGCCACCTGGCCTACAAGGATCTGCAACGCAGCCATCCGGTGAAATCGGTGGCCTATCTCTCCGCCGAATTCCTGATCGGTCCGCAGCTGGGCAACAACCTGCTGATGCTCGGCATCACCGAGGAAGCGCGGGAGGCGATGGCCCGCTTCGGCGTGAACAACCTCGAACGCATCCTGGCGGTGGAAGAGGAGCCGGGCCTGGGCAATGGTGGCCTGGGCCGGCTGGCCGCCTGCTACGTGGAATCCCTGGCCAGCCAGGAGATCCCCGCCACCGGATATGGCATCCGTTATGAATTCGGCATCTTCGATCAGCTGATCGAGAACGGCTGGCAGGTGGAGATCACCGACAAATGGCTCAAGGGCGGCTGGCCCTGGGAGGTGGTGTACCCCTACAAGTCGTGCCGGGTGGGTTTCGGTGGTTCCACGCACTACTACCACGACCAACAGGGCCGGTTGCGGGTGCGCTGGGAGCCGGCCGAGCAGGCCCTCGGTATTCCCCACGATGTGCCCGTGCTCGGCTATGGGGTGAACACCTGCGGGCGCCTGCGGCTCTGGCGTGCGGTGGCGGCCGAGAGTTTTGATTTCCGCGCCTTCAACAGCGGCGACTATCACGCCGCCGTGGAAGACAAGGTGAACAGTGAGACCCTCTCCAAGGTTCTTTATCCCAACGATGGCACCGATGCCGGCCGCCGCCTGCGGCTCAAGCAGCAGCACTTCTTTGTGAGCTGCTCCCTGCAGGACATGCTGCGCAGCCTGCAGGAACGGGGCCTGCCGATCACCGATTTCGAGCAGCACTGGACCGTGCAGCTCAACGACACCCACCCGGCGATCGCCGTGGCCGAACTGATGCGGCTGCTGGTGGATGAACACCTGCTCGACTGGGACCAGGCCTGGAGCATCACCACCCGCTCGCTGGCCTACACGAACCACACCCTGCTGCCGGAGGCGCTCGAGTGCTGGGGGCTGGGCCTGTTCGGCAGCCTGCTGCCGCGCCATCTGCAGATCATCTATGAGCTGAATGCCCGCTTCCTGCAGCAGGTGCGCCTGCGCTACCCCGGCCGGGACGATGTGCTCAGCCGCGTCTCCCTGATCGATGAGCGCGGAGGCAAGGCGGTGCGCATGGCTCACCTGGCTGCGCTCGGCTCCCACCACATCAACGGGGTGGCGGCTCTGCACAGTGATCTGGTGCAGCGCGATCTCTTCCCGGATTTCGCTGCGCTCTGGCCCGAGAAGTTCACCAATGTCACCAATGGGGTGACGCCTCGCCGCTGGATCGCCCTCGCCAATCCGCCCCTGGCGGCGTTGATGGCCGATCGGCTCGGTTCCTCCTGGCCGGTGCAGGCGGAGCGTTGGCGTGAGCTGGAGCCGCTGGCGCAGGATCCGGCCTTCCTGGAGCGTTTCGCCGCCTGCAAGCTTGAGGCCAAGCGCCAGCTCAGTGGGCTGATCGCCGAACGCCACGATCTGCTCGTGGATCCCACCTCCCTGTTTGATATCCAGGTGAAGCGGATCCATGAATACAAGCGCCAGCACCTCAATGCCCTGCAGCTGATCGCCCGCTATCTGCGCATCAAGAAGGGCCTCACCCAGGGCCTGGCACCGCGCACTGTGGTGTTCGCCGGTAAGGCAGCCCCGGGGTATTACATGGCCAAGCTGATCATCCGGCTGATCAATGGCATCGCCGATGTGGTGAACCGCGATCCGGATTGCCGCGATCTGCTCAAGGTGGTGTTCCTGGCTGATTTCAACGTGAAACTGGCCGAGAAGATCTACCCCGCCGCTGATCTCTCCGAGCAGATTTCCACCGCCGGCCTGGAGGCTTCCGGCACCGGCAATATGAAGTTCATGATGAACGGTGCCATCACCCTGGGCACCCTCGATGGCGCCAATGTGGAGATCCGCGAGCAGGTGGGCGAGGAGCATTTCCACCTGTTCGGCCTCAGCGCTGCTGAGGTGGGGGCCTGGCGGCAGGCCGGTTACCGGCCCTGGGAGCGGATTCAGGCCTGCCCCAACCTGCAGGAAGTGCTCGATCTGCTGGGCTCCGGCCAGTTCAGCGATGGCGATCGCGGCCTGTTCGCACCGTTGCTCGATGGCCTGATTCACAGCGATCCCTTCTTTGTGCTCGCCGATTTCGAGGCCTACCTCGCCGCCCAGGAGCGGGTGGATCAGCACTGGGCCGATCAGGCCGGCTGGCGACGTTCCTCGTTGATGAACACCGCCCGCAGCGGCTTCTTCTCCTCCGATCGCTCGATTCAGAACTATGCCGAACACATCTGGCATGTGAAACCCCGGCCGGTGGAGCTGGCCTGTCAGCTCGGTTGAGGAGCACCATGCCGAGATCCGAAGCGCTGCGCCCCGAGCGGCGCGCCGACAGCACCCGCGCCTGGCTCGATGCGGCCGGGCGCCTGCCCCAGGGTTCCGCCCGGCTCGATATCAGCCGGGGCCAGCAGATCCGTGCCGGTGAGGCCCCGGATGCCACACCAGCGCAGCGGCGGGCGGCAGCCCGGGCCCGCCGCCAGATGATCCGCGAGAACCTGCGCCTGGTGGTGTGCATCGCCAAGCCCTACATCGCCCGCATCCAGCAGAGCTCCGCGCTGGAGTTCGCCGATCTGCTCCAGGCCGGCAGCATCGGGCTGATCCGGGCGGTGGAGAAATTTGATCCCAGCCTGGGCTATTCCTTCTCCACCTACGCCAGCTGGTGGATCCGCCAGGCGATCCGGCGGGAGATCGAAGCCACCGATGGCTGCATCCGCCTCTCGGCCCGGCTGCATCAGCTCAAGCTCAAGCTGCATTTCGCGCCACCCGGCCTGAGCAGCAGCCAGATGGCGGAGTATCTGGGCCTGGATCAACGCCAGTGGCAGGAGCTGCAGGCTGGCCTCACTGCGGCGCGGGTGGAGAGCCTGGATCGGCCGATCGAGGCCGGCAGCGATCGCATCGCTCTGGGCGACTGCATCGCAGCCCCGCCTGATCTGAGCCTGCATGAGCTGGAGCTGCGCGATGCCGCCCAGCGGTTGCGCCGTCAGGCCCCGGCCGATCTGGCGGTGCTGGAGCGCCTGGCCGGAGGCGAGAGCCAGAGCCAGGTGGCCCGCAGCCTCGGCATCAGCCGTCAGGCCCTGCACCGGCGCCTGGAGCGCTCCACCAAGCGCCTGCGCCTGATCGATCCCGGCGCCCGGGAGCTGCTGGCGGAGCTGGCCTGATCCGGCGCACCATCGCGATCGCTGGCCTCGGGTTGCGGCCCGGAACCCCGGAAGGCCAGTTCGAGCCGAGCGGCACCTGCCGCAGCTGCTCCAGCGGGGCGCCGCTGCGGTCTTTCAGTTGGAAGGCCTGGATCTCCTCCTCACCGGCGCGGTGGGCGCCGTTGCGCTCCCCGGGGTGCTGCACCGCAAGGAACAGCGTGGTTTCGTCGCTGTCGAAGCAGGGACCGCACAGCTCGCACTCCATCGGCCCGGTGGCGAACAGGTGCGCTTCTCCGCCGGAGAGCAACCAGCAGGCGTTGTTGCCGAACACATCGGTGGCGCTGTCGCCCATGGAGCGGTCGGTCACCATCCAGATGTCGCCGCGGCTGTCGATCGCCAGGTTGTCGGGATTGGCAAAGCCCAGGCCGCCCTCCCAGGGGGTGCCGCCGGTGGCGGCCATCTGCCAGCGGAAGGTCTTGTCCCCATCGCTGAGGCGCATCACCCAGCCGAAGGGCCAGGGGGTCTGGCCTTCAGGGCCGCGGAAGATGGCGGGATCGGCGCTGCCGCCCTCATCGCTGCCGCCCATGGTGAAGCTGATCAGCAGATCACCGTTGCGCGGGTCGAGTTCGGTGTCCTCCGGCCGGGCCGTGGGGGTGGCGCCGATCGCATTGGCGGCCAGGTGGGCATCGATCAGGATCGCCCCCATCTGCTCTTCGCCGCCTCCGGGGTAGAGGTCGGCCAGGGTGCGGAAGCGGCGGCAGTAGCGCTCCAGCTCGGCATCGCTGCTGAGCCGCTCGGCGCCGGGCTGGCCCCGATCGCTGTGGGGAACGCTCACGCTGCCGTTCGTGCGCTGCGGTGCGATTGCGGTGGCTGGATCGAGCGGCAGCCAGCGCCCCGTGCCATCGGCGTTGAACTGCGCCACCTCCAGCCGGCCCGCCTCCAGCAGGCGGGAGTTGGCGGGATCGCGCGGATCAGCCACGGGTTCGGCGCTCACGAAGCGGTAGAGGTGGCCGCCATGGCGATCGCAGCCTGAATACACCTGCAGCGGTTGGCCCGCAAGGGCTCGCACCGCCACAGCCTCATGGCGGAAGCGGCCCAGCCAGCTGTGTTTCACCGGCGGCAGCTCCGGCCGTTGCGGATTGATCTCCACCATCCAGCCGTATTTGTTGCCGGCCAGCTGGAAGGGATTGCCCAGGCCTGCCAGGCGGCGCCCATCGAAGCGGAACGGACAGGCGGCCGGTGCCGGCGAACTGCCATCGGCGTACACCGCCTCCACCACCTGCGTTTGCACGTTTTCCTCGGCGGAGAGCACCGTGCCCCAGGGGGTGGTGCCGCCGGCGCAGTTGGCGAAGGTGCCGATCACCTGATCGGCGAGGCCATCGTTGAAGCCGAGGCGCTGCTGCCGGCGGAACACGGCTGCCGCCGGGCCGCTCACCCGCAGGCGCTGCGCTGGATCATCCACACCGCTCAGGCCATGCACCCGCCGGTCGCGCTTGCCGGGCTGATGGCGCCAGCCACCATCGGCTGTGCGCACCAGCTCCGCCACGCCGATGCCCAGATCCTCCAGGGCAGCCGCTGCCACCGTTGCGATCTGCTGCCGCAGGGGAGAGCTGGCCTCAAGGCTGGCTGCATCCACGCTGCCGCCAGCCTGCTCCATGGCGGCGATCAGGGGGGCGAAGGGCAGCTCGCGGCCCCGGGCCTCGGCATAGCCTGCACACCAGGGGATGGCGCTGATGTATTCGAAGTTGATCGTGAGCAGGGCGCGATCGCTGCCCAGGGGGGTGAAGGCGAGGTAGTCGTTGTTGAAGCCCATGGCTCCCTCGCCGAGCCGATCCCCCCAGCTCAGCAACACATCGGCGCGGTAGCCCTCCGGCACCTGCAGCCGATCCACCAGCCTGATGCGCCTGTAGTGCCGCTGTTGCTCCGCGGCGCTGAGGCCATCGTCCGGCAGTGGGATCGGCCCCAGCAGCGGCGGGAATGGTGCGCCGCTGGGGCCCACCGCGGCTGAGCGCGAGCCGGCCAGCGCTGGTCCCGCTACCCCGGCGGCTCCAAGGCCCAGCAGCTGGATCAGCAGGGTGCGGCGCTTCATCGCTCCGGGGAACAGCCGGCGGCGCGGCGCGGTTGCAGCAGGGCCAAGCGACTGGTCTGCAGAGGGTTGCGATTGTCGTCGCTCACCAGCAGGAGCCCCTGTTGCCCAGCCGACATGCCCTCCCAGTTCTCCGGGGTGAGGCCGAGGCTGTTGAGGTCCCAGCTGTGCAGGGGTTGGGCCACCCCACCGGCAGCCGGCAGCGGGTAGAGCCGCAGCTGGTTGCGCCACTGCAGGGGGTCGCGGTAACTGCGCCAGAGGGTGAGCAGCTGCGGTTCTCCCCCGCCGCCCTGGTGCAGCACCAGCAGATCGGTGAGGCCCCAGCTGGGATCCGCCGGTGCCTGCAGGGCGCCCTGATCGCTGGGCTGGGGTGGATCGCGGGATGGCTCCAGCCCCGCCGGCCACCACCAGCGCAGCAGGCGCACCTGGCCCTGCCGGTCCTGTTGCAGGGGGCGCTCGGCTGCCATCAGCAGTTGCAGCCGTTGCCCCGGTGCACTGAGCCGGGCCAGCGATTCCGGGCCCGCATTGCTCTCCAGGCCGCGCCCTGGGGCGGGACGCCAGGGCTCAGGCAGTGGCACCGCCTGCAGCAGCTCGCCGCTGGCCAGCGAGAAGCGCAGCAGCTGTGCCTTGCGTGTGGCGCTGCGGCGTCCCTCGCTGGCCACCCAGAGTTGATCGCCATCGAGCACCAGTCCTTCGCTATCGAGGCTGAGGGGAGGCTGGCCTGCTGGTGCCTGCAGCTGGAGTGTGCTCAGGCGCCGCGGCGGTGTGCCCGCGCTGTTGGGCAGGCTCCAGCGGCTGAGGCTGGCGTCGGGGAGATCGCTGAGCAGCCAGAGCTGCCGGCGCTGTGGTGCGAGGGCCATGGCCGAATAGCCACCCGCCCCTGGCGGCAGGGGGATGTCCATGGCGGTGTGCCAACCGAGCTCCAGCGGGCACGGCAGCAGTGCAGCGATCAGCAGCAGCGGCCAGAGGTCAGGCACAGTGCGCCGCTGGCTGGCTGATCGCAACGGGGCTGAGCCTGGTCTCCACCCGCAGCCGGTGCAACGCCTCGCAGAGGAGTGTGCCCAGGTCGTGATCCAGGGGCGGTGTGTGGTGCCAGTCGCCATTCAGCCAGCCCAGCATCTGCCCCGGAGCCGCTCCGAGGAAACGGGCCAGGCACTGCTGCACCAGGAAGGCATCGTCGTCGTGGTGATGAACCCGCAGTTCCACCTGCCAGCGCGGCGGGCTGAGCTGGCCGCATTCCACCCGGCGCAGGCTTTCCAGATCCGCCAGCACGGTGAGCTCATCGCCGGCATGGAGCTGGGATTCCAGCGGCGGCAGCGCCCGGGGTTCCGGTCGGCTGAAGCGCCGGTGACTGAGCACATTGAGTTGATAACCATTCTCAAGGCGGGCCACGTTGAGCCCGCAGAGCGTGTCGCCGGTTTCCAGCCGGTAGTGCACCACCAGCTGGTAGGTGCCCTCCACCTGCAGCACCCGCTCCACCCGTTCACCGAAGGCCGTGGCCACCAGCGCATCGGCGGCCAGGTCCACGGCCGAGAGCACGGTGATGCCGCCCAGCAGTTGTCCCAGCTGTTCACCCGCTTCCATCTCATGGGCCAGCACGGCGAGGCGGCTGTGGCGATGGCTGCTCTGCAGGGAAAGGGCAGCGTGCACGTTGCTGAGCAGGTTGTCGCTGAGCAGTCCGATGCCCACCACATCGGTGTGTCTCAGGCGTTCCAGTTCCGTTTCCAGCCCTGCCATCCCCTCGCTCAGGCTGGCGGTCTGCACCCCGATGCGATCACCGGCGAGCAGCCCGCGGATCGGTTCCACCACGTCGTGTCCGTCCACGATCAGCGCCTGCCGGCTCCCGGTGCGCAGGCGCTCCCGGCGGCGCAGGCCCAGGCGGTTGGAGAGCAACTGATCGAGGATCAGCGCCACGAAGGCCGAGGTGATCAGCGTGCCGAGCAGGGCATAGCTGAGGCCGGCCAGCAGTCGCCACAGCTCAGCCCGGTTGAGCAGCATCACCGGGTCCACATATTCCCCCTTGAGCAGCCCGAGGGTGATCAACAGCCCCAGGCGCCAATCGTCGGCCCGTTCGGAGAACAGCACCACGCCGATCGCCGTTGTGATCACCACGAGCGGCAGCAGCCAGGCCATCGGGCTGCGCGGATAGCTCTGCAGGTTCTGCCGCAGCCAGCGGGAGGCGCGCGCCACGCGATGCTTCACGGCGCGGCGCGGCGCCTCCACCCGTGAGCGGTGCTCCAGCAGGGCGATCCACCGGGGCTGCTCCCCGCCAACGCGGCCGCGCAGGGGCCGGCTCAGGCCGAGTGGGGGTGGCGTCTCGCCGCTGATCAGGCCGATGCTGTCGCCTTCGGCGGCGGTGCCGAGCTGAATCAGTCCGTCTTCCGGATGGATGGCATTGGCCACGGCTCCGGCGGTGAGCACGATCGGATCCACCACGGCGACGCGCGGGAGCCGTTGCTCGAGCAACTGGCCGATCGCCTTGAGGCCACTGCTCGAGCGCACCACGATGTCGGCCTCGGGATTGAGCAGGCGCACCTGCAGGGCAGCCTCGAGATTCACCTGGCTGTCGGCGCTGAGCAGCAACACGGCCCGGCAGCTCTGAACGCCGGCCCGCTGCAGCACCTGGGTCTGGCGCATGTCGCCTTGCACCAGCGCTGATTGCAGCCGGGCTTTCACGTCCTCGCGGCGCCACTGGGGCGTGGCGATGTCCACCCCCACCAGCGGGACCTCGAAGGGCAGCAGCCTCTCCAGGCATGCCTGCCCGAGAGCCCCCAGGCCGCAGACCACCACGGAACTGTTGCCGGCGGTCACGCTGGTTCGATTTCAACTGGTTGATGTTAAGTCGATTCCGCGGGCGGAGTCCTTCACCGTCCCCAAATCAAAGCGGGCAAGGATGAGGCGTAGATGCCTCTCCCTGCATGAATTCCGGTGTGCTCCACACCATGCAGGCTCTCGCCTCGAGCCTGCCCACCCGCAAGCTGGAGCCGCAACAGGTTCTGTTTGAAGCCGGCGCTCCCGGGGACAGCATCTTCTGTGTGCTCTCCGGCGCGGTGGAGCTGCGCTGGGGTGAGGACCCTGGTGAGAGCTTCGGCCCTGGCGAGGTGCTCGGGGTGGGTGCGTTGGTGAGTGACAACCACCGCCGCCATGGCACCGCTCGCGCCGTGGTGGCCTCCGAGCTGATCGAGATGAGCCGTGAGCAGTTCCTGTTCGCCGTTCAGGAGACGCCGATGTTCGCCCTCGAGCTGATGGCCGGCCTGGAACGGCGGCTGCGGCGCCTCGAGGACTGACGCCGCCTGCTTCAGCGCCGCGGCGCGGTCCAGTCCTCGAACCAGCCGCGGCGCCACAGATAAATCGCCTGCATCGTGGCGATGGCCCCCATCAGCAGCAGCGAGGCGATGTAGCCGTAGCGCCAGTGCAGCTCCGGCATGTTGTCGAAGTTCATGCCGTAGATCCCGGCGATGAAGGTGAGCGGCGCGAAGATCGTCGACACGATCGTGAGCGTCTTCATGATCTGGTTCATCCGGTTGCCCGTGCTTGCCATGTGGGCTTCGGTGACGGCGTCGCACTGATGGCGCAGGATTTCGCAGCTCTCGAAGATCTGCTCCACGTTCTGGGCCATCTCCTGAAAGCCCAGCAGGCCATCGGGCCCCATCACCGGCTGGTTCTGGCGCAGGAACAGCAGGATCTGATGGCGCAGCGGCCAGAGTTGCTGGCGGATGCGGCGCAGGTTGCCCCGCAGCTGATAGGTGCGGGCCAGCACCCGCGGCCGCGGATCGCGCAGGGCCGCCTCCTCGAGATCATCGAGCCGGTTGGCCATCTGCTCGAGCATCGGAAAGATGCCATCGAGGATGTTGTCCACCATGTAGTGGAGCAGATCATCGAGGTCCTCGCCGGCGGCGGCGGGGGTCTTGTTCACCAGCCAGTCGGTGAGGGAGGCGAAGGGTTCAGCGCTGGGGGCCTCCTCGATCGAGATCAGGCAGTTGTGGGTGAGCAGCATGCTCACCTGATCGCTGATCAGATTGAGCGGATCGCGGGAGAAGCGCAGGCGGTGCAGCACCACGGCGATCACCTCCCCCATCGAATCCACGCGGGTGGCCTGGGGTGTGTCCAGCACCAGCGGGATGAAGCTCTCCGGGATGCGGCAGCAGCGCAGAGCATCGCGGATCCGATGCGGTTGGCCCATGCCGTTGATGCGCAGCCAGATCGGCAGCCGCTGATCGAGCAGCGCCTCCAGCTCCCCCAGCGTCGCCAGCTGATGCTGCTGCGCACCGGAAGGCCAGAGCACCACCGCCGAGAGCACGGTCGTGGCCCGTCCCCCCGCCAGATAGAGGCTGTTGGGCATCTGTCCCGGCCGCTCTTCAAGCCGGCGCGAATCCAGAGAACCTGGCGTCGGCCTCAGCTGGGGGAGGCTCTGCATCCGCCGTCAACATGATCCCTCCGGACCTTAGCCAGTGCGCTGAGGCCCGGGACTGTGAGCGCAGGCACGGCCATGCCGTGTCTCAAACAACAGCGTTCTTGGGGAATCTGCAGTCGAATAGCTCCCATTCAGCTGCGATCCATGCAGGCCCTCACCGTGTGGTTGCCGTCCGTCGCCTGCTGTATGGCGATTCAGGGGTTCTGGCTGGCTGCGCTGGTGATCCTTCAGCCGCGCTCTGATGCTCCGGTTCCGGCTCCGGATCTTCAGGATCTGCATCGGTTGCGCGGCAGATCGCTCACTAGGCTGATCCAGGACGAACGGAAACCCCGTGTCTGATACGAGCGATTTCGAGGCCGACCTGCGCAGCCTCCAGGCTTTCCGCGACTGGCTGGAGAGCCTGGTGGCTGGCCAGCAGCCGCTCGAGGAGTGGGGCATGAGCCAGGAGGCTCTCCGCCAGCGCTGGCTTCCCCAGCTGAATCGGGGTGAGCAAGAGCAGGGCCGCCTCTTTTTCTGAGCCTCAGGCTTCGGCGGCCAAGCCTTCGGCCAGCGCCTGGCTCAGCTGTCTGTGGAAGTGTTTGTAGTCGCCGCTGCTCAGCAGCGTGCGGCGCGTTGGTTCATGGCGTAAAGCCGCCTGCAGCAGGCTGAACAGCATCAGGGCCTCCTGCTGGTTCAGGCAGAGCAGATGGTCGCGTTCGATGGCGCTTGCTGCGCGGCGTGGAGATGATGAAGAACGGGTTGTGGACGATCTGAGCGTCGTCAGCTTCACGCAGGTTGGCCTTTTTCAGGAACCTAGCAGTGGCCGCGATGGCGCAAGTTCATAACCAGCTCTTAACTCCTTAACCGGCTGTTTGTGTTCAGAGTGGACTTTTCCTGCGGCGTGCGGTGAGCGAGCTCGATCACCAACCTGGTTTGCGGTTGCATCAGCCCTGTGGCCGCTTCGCCGCCGGCTTGATCGATGATCACGTGCGACGGCTCGTGGCGCTGCAGCTCGATGTGCTCGCCGATTCCGATCCCGAACCGCTGCATCAGATGCGGGTCACCTGCCGGCGCCTGCGCAGCACGATCGAGCAGTTCGCTCCCGCCCTCAGCCTGCCGGAGCAGGTCACGCCCCAGCGCCTGGCGCGGGTGGGGTCGGATCTGGGGCTCACCCGCGATCTCGATGTGCTGCGCCACCGGCTTGAAGGGCGCTGGCTGCCGCTGCTGCCGGAGCGTGAGCAGGCCCTGCTGCGCAAGCTGCTCAAGCAGCTCAAGCGCGAGCGCAAGCTCGCCTTCGCTGTGCTCACCGACACCCTCAAGGGCCGCCGTTACCTGAAACTGCTCGCCCGCCTGCAGAGCTGGCTGCGCAAGCCCCGGTTCACGCCCATGGGTGAGGAATCGCTGGCCCAGTGGTGGCCGGAGCTGCAGCAGGTGGTGCTCGCCGAGCTGTTCACCCTGCCCGGCTGGTGGGCCAGCCACCCCTACGACCCCCAGGCCATGGCCGATCTGCATCGCCTGCGCCGACGGATCAAGCGGGCCCGCTACGGGCTCACCAATCTGGCGGTGGTGGAACCCGAGGCCTTCGCCCCCTGGCAGGCCCAGTTCAAGGCGATCCAGGCGGCCCTGGGTGATCTGCAGGATCTGGAGGTGCTGGCCCACACCCTGGAACGGCAGCTCGATGGCGCGCCCGATGCGCTGATGCCCAGCCTCTCCAGCCTGCTGGCGGAGGCCCGCGATCAGGCCTGGCTGGAGTGGCAGGCCGCCGCCCAGCAGCTGCGCAGCCTCAAGGGCCGCCAGGATCTGCTGGGGTTGCAGCTGCTCCCGGCAGGGCTAACCGACTCTTAACCGCACCTCTACCCGAGCTTTGCTCAGGCGCTGGTGATGCTCCATACAGTCCGCTGGTCACCTCGGCACAGCGACTCGATGGTTTACACACCAAGCGGTCAGCAAGGGCTGCGCAGCTCCCTTGAAGAGGTTTATCAGCGCCGCGATCTGGTGCATCTCGGCGCCGGCAGCAAGGTGCCCTTGCTGCGCAACCACGTGTGGCTGGTCACCCGCGGCATGGTGCGCCTCAGCTGCATGAACGAGCAGGGCGACGACCTGCTGCTCGGGTTGGCCGGCCCCAGCGAAATCTTCGGTGAGCCCCTCACCAACATCGATCTCTACGAAGCCACCACCATCGGCGACAGCGATCTGCTCTGCCTCTCGATGGAGGAGATCGAGGCCACTCCCCACCTGGCCCTCACCCTGGTGAAGGCGATGACCAGCCGCATGCGCCAGTCGGAAGCGCTGATCGCCCTGCTGGGCCTGCGCCGCATCGAGGAGCGGGTGCGCGGTTTCCTCGAGCTGCTCGCCCAGGATTACGGCCAGCCCTGCGATCAGGGGCTGCTGCTCAACCTGCGCCTCACCCATCAGGACATCGCCAATGCCCTGAGCACCACCCGCGTCACCGTGACCCGCGTGCTCGGACTGCTGCGGGAAGAGGGCTGGCTGCAGCTCGATGACCAGCGGCAGCTGGTGGTGAGCCACCTACCGCGGGCCTGAGCGCGGCACCAGCAGCTCCAGCAGCGCGCCACCATCCGAATGGTTGCTGGCGCGCACCATTCCTCCCTGGGAGAGGGCGATCTGCTGCACGATCGCCAGCCCCAGTCCGCTGCCGCTGCGGGGCGAACGAAAGCGTGAGGGATCGCCGCGGTAGAAGCGCTGGAACATCCGCTCCAGATCCACCTCACTCAGGCCGGGTCCGTGGTCGCGTACGGCCACCAGGCACCAGCGGTTGCGCACCGCCACATCCACCTCGATCGCCGTGCCGTCGGGGCTGTAGCGCAAGGCATTGTCGAGCAGGTTGAGCAGGGCCTGGTGGAAGCGGGCCGGATCGATGGCAGCCCGGCGCAGCGCCGCATCACGGCCGCTGCCAGTGGTCTCCACCTGCAGCTGCACGCCCCGCTCCTGCGCCAGCGGTTCGAGCACGGTCCACACGCTGGTGATCACATCGAGTGGGTCCACGCTGGCCTGGGGTTGGTCGTCGCTGAAGGGGGTGTTATCCAGCCGGGAGAGATCGAGCAGATCGCTCACCAGCACCTGCAGCCGCTGAAGCTCCCGCTGCAGCCGTTCCACCAGCACGGCCTGGCGTCCTTCCGCCTTGAGGGCCAGGCTGTCGCTCACCAGGCGCAGGGCCGTGAGCGGTGTCTTCAGTTCGTGGGCCACATCGCTCACCCACTGCTCCTGTTGCTCCAGCTGGCTCTCCAGGGGGTTGCGCCCCTGCAGCACCACCGCCACCCAGCCCTGGTCGCCGGGCATCACGCGCAGGTCGAGGTTGCCGCTGGGCAGCGGCCAGATGCCCCGCTGGGAGATCCCCTTTTCCCGCGTCAGTTCCACCAGGTGCTGCACATCCTCATCCGGCTTCAACAGCGCCAGCGGTTCGCCGCGCAGGGCCAGGCCGGAATCATCCAGACCCAGCAGCAGTTCCGCCCGGGGATTGAGGCCGGCGATCCGGTTGTTCGGGCTGATCAGCAACCAGCCCTGGGGAACCTCCTCGATCCACTCGCGCAGCTGGGCACCCGGTGGATCGAGCGGTTTGCGCTGGCGCCGCCGCCGCAGCGCCGGCCCGCGTTTCAGCCAGGTGGCTGCGGCACCACCGAGGGCCGCGCCCAGCAGGAACGGCAGAACGGCCTGGTTGCTCATCAACCGAAGCGGTAGCCGAACCCCCGCACCGTCACCAGCTTGCTGGGATTGGAGGGGTCATCCTCGATCTTCTCGCGCAGCCAGCGGATGTGCACGTCCACCGTTTTGCTGTCGCCGATGTAATCCACCCCCCACACCTGCTCGATCAGCTGCTCGCGGCTCCACACCCGCCGTGGGTGCTGCATGAACAGCTCCAGCAGCCGGTATTCCTTCGGGGAGAGCCGGATGTCGATCCCCGCCCGCGTCACGCGGCATTCACCGGGGTAAAGGCTGATGTCCAGGTGCTCCAGGGCGCTCACCGCCGGCGCCGGAAGGCGCTGCCGCCGCAGCAGGGCCCGGCAACGGGCCACCAGCTCGCGCATGCCGAAGGGCTTGATCAGGTAGTCGTCGGCCCCCACCTCCAGGCCGAGCACGCGGTCCGTTTCGGTGTCGCGGGCGCTCACCACGAGGATCAGCGGTGGGCTGCTGGTCTGGCGGAGCTGGCGGCAGAGATCCAGGCCGTTGATGCCCGGCAGCATCAGATCGAGCACCACCAGGTCGTAACTGTCGCGGCTGAGCAGGTCCCAGGCGCTGCGGCCATTGGTGGCGGCGGTGACGCCGAAACCCTCCATCTCCAGCGCCTCAGCCACGGTTTCACGGATCGTGTCGTCGTCCTCCACCACCAGCAGACGCGCGGCGGTGCTGGGTTCGGCTGCCTGGCTCATGCCGGCAATTCTGGGCGTCCGCCCCTGTGTTGCTGAACACAGCGTTGCTGAACACGTGTTGCTGAACACAGCGGCTCAATCGGCCGAGTCCAGGGAGCAGCGGGTGAGGGAGGGATCGGTGAGGCGCTCCAGCACCCGCTGCAGGTCCACCGGCGAGAGCTCGCCATCGCTCCCCCACTTGAGGCTGGTGCTCTCCGGGGTGGTGTGCTCCGCCCCGTGCTGCGGAGCGGAGCGGTGGTTGGAGCGGTGCTCGGCGCCCATGCCGCAGGTTGTGTTCTGAAAGCCACACTAAAGCCGGCAGGCCCCCGTGTGGCTGTGTTAAGCGCCGACTTCTTCGGCTCAGGCTGCCTTGAGTTCAGCCGGGCGATAGGGGATGAAGTTGGCCTTGCGGGTGCCGCAGATCGGGCAGGTCCAGTCGTCGGGGATGGCCTCAAAAGCCGTGCCTGCTGCGATGCCGGATTCGGGATCGCCCACGGCGGGGTCGTAGATCACGCCGCACACCTTGCAGATCCACAGGCCGCTCACCGGTTCAGTGGCTTCACCCTGCTGGCCTTTGCCCTGCAGGGCCTCGAGCGCCACGCTGTAGCGATCGGCGTGGTGGTGCTCCACCGGGGTGAGCAGGCCGAAGTTGCGGGCGGCGGTGCGGAAGATGCCCGCGTGCTCCTGGGATTCGCTGATCTGCTCGTTGAATTCGGCTTCGGCGCCGCTGTCGCGGTCGGCGCGGGCCTGGGCGGCGAACTCCGGGTACATCGTTGTGTACTCGTAGGTTTCGCCCTCGATCGCCAGCTCCAGGCAGCGGCTCAGCATCGCCTGCTTCTGCGCGTCGCTGAGGCTGGCCGGATCCTCCACCACCAGCTCGGGGTGCATCAGGCGGAAGTGGGCGAAGGCGTGCTCGGTTTCCTGGTTGGCGGTGTCGCGGAAGAGCTTCGCCAGCTCCGTGTTGCCGAGTTGCTTGGCCACATCGGCGAAGAAGAGGTATTTGCGGTTGGCCATGCTCTCGCCGCCGAAGGCGGCTTCGAGGTTGGCCTGGGTGCCGGGCTTGGAGAGGTCGGGTTGGTTGGTGCTGGGTTGGCTGTGGTCCATCGAGCGGAGCGCATCGGCTGGCCCCAGCATAGCCCACTTATCCGTAGTCGGTCCGACTTCGCTTTGTAGGGGTTTGAGCGGCTTCCTGGCCAGCGCGTCGATGTCTGGTTAGATCTGGGTCAGTGCGCTTCATCCCACGGCCATGGGCCATCACCAGGTTTTGATCGTTGGCGGCGGTGCCGGTGGCATCACCGTGGCCGCGCGGCTGAAGCGCTTCCGTCCCAGCCTCGATGTGGCGGTTCTCGAGCCCTCCGCCGAGCACTACTACCAACCGGGTTGGACCCTGGTGGGCGGTGGGGTGTTCACGGTGGAGCAGACCCGCCGCCAGGAAGCTGAACTGATCCCCGCTGGTGTCACCTGGATCCGTGAGGCTGCGGCCGGCTTCGATCCCGACAACAACAGCGTCAGCACCAGCGGCGGCCAGACCCTCACCTACGACGCCCTGGTGGTGGCCACCGGCCTCAAGATCAACTGGGACGGCATCAAGGGACTGCCCGAGGCCCTGGGCAAGGGCGGTGTGTGCAGCAACTACTCCAAGGACTTCGCCCCCTACACCTGGGAGTGCATCCAGAACTTCAAGGGCGGCAACGCGGTGTTCACCTGCGCGCCGATGCCGATCAAGTGCCCCGGTGCCCCCCAGAAGATCGCCTACATGGCCGATGACGCGATCAAGCGCGATCCCGCCGTGGCGGCCAAGAGCAAGGTGATCTATGCCACCGCCACCCCCGGCATCTTCGGCATCCCCGCCTATGCCGCCCCGCTGCGGGAGGTGGTGGCCCGCAAGGGCATCGATGCCCGCTACAGCCACACCCTGATCGAGGTGCGGCCCGAGAGCAAGGAAGCGGTGTTCAAGGTGAGCAAGGAGGGCGAAGAACCGCGGGAGGAGGTGATCAACTACGAGCTGCTGCATGTAACGCCCCCGATGGCCGCCCCGGATGTGGTGGCCCAGAGCCCCCTGGCCGCCGCCAGCGGTTTCGTGGAGGTGGATAAGCACTCCACCCAGCACGTGCGCTACCCGAACGTGTTCGCCATCGGCGATGTGAGCGGCATGCCCAACTCCAAAACCGCCGCGGCCGTGCGCGGCCAGGCGCCGGCCCTGGTGACCAACCTGCTGGCCCAGCTCGATGGCGGCAAGGGCGATGGTTCCTACAACGGCTACAGCTGCTGCCCGCTGATCACCGGCTACGGCAAAACGATCATGGCCGAGTTCAACTACGACGCCCAGCCCGAGCCCTCCTTCCCGCTCGATCCCACCAAGGAGCGCTGGAGCATGTGGATCATGAAAACGGTGGTGCTCCCCTGGGTGTACTGGAACCGCATGCTCAA
>CAJXSQ010000016.1 GCA_913061215.1 uncultured Synechococcus sp.
CCGCCAACACCGGTCTGGCGAAGTGGTGCCGCAAGAACGGCATGCTGCTGCACATCCACCGCGCCATGCACGCGGTGATCGACCGTCACCCCAAGCACGGCATCCACTTCCGTGTGCTGGCCAAGTGCCTGCGTCTCTCCGGTGGTGACCAGCTGCACACCGGCACCGTGGTGGGCAAGCTGGAGGGCGACCGTCAGTCGACCCTCGGCTACATCGACCAGCTGCGTGAATCCTTCGTTCCCGAAGATCGCAGCCGCGGTAACTTCTTCGACCAGGATTGGGGCTCGATGGGCGGCGTGTTCGCCGTGGCCTCCGGCGGTATCCACGTGTGGCACATGCCCGCGCTGGTGAGCATCTTCGGCGACGATTCGGTGCTCCAGTTCGGTGGTGGTACCCACGGTCACCCCTGGGGTTCCGCTGCTGGTGCTGCTGCCAACCGTGTGGCCCTGGAAGCCTGCGTCAAGGCCCGCAACGCCGGTCGCGAAATCGAGCGCGAAGGCCGCGACATCCTCATGGAAGCCGCGAAGCACAGCCCCGAGCTGGCCATCGCCCTCGAGACCTGGAAGGAAATCAAGTTCGAGTTCGACACCGTCGACAAGCTCGACGTCAACTGAGCCTCTGGCTAACGGGATCTGGGAAACAACGGCCATCCGCTGTTTCCCACCCGAGCATTCATTCCATCCATCTCAAGGAACCCCATGCCTTTCAAGAGCACCGTGGGTGACTACCAAACAGTCGCCACCCTGGAGACCTTCGGCTTCCTCCCGCCGATGACCCAGGACGAGATCTACGACCAGATCGCGTACATCATTGCCCAGGGTTGGAGCCCGCTCATCGAGCACGTCCACCCCAGCCGTTCCATGGCCACCTATTGGTCCTATTGGAAGCTGCCCTTCTTCGGTGAGAAGGATCTGAGCGTGATCGTGAACGAGCTCGAAGCTTGCCACCGCGCTTACCCCGACCACCACGTGCGCCTCGTGGGCTACGACGCCTACACCCAGAGCCAGGGCGCTTGCTTCGTGGTGTTCGAAGGCCGCTGATTCAGCGCCAGTCGACGTTGGTCCCGGTCCATCCGGGACCACACCTTTTTCTGAACTGATCGTTGAAACCAACGATCGGCTTATTTCTTGCAACGTCCTGCAGGCCTGTGATGTCACAGGGCAGGTCGTGCTGCAACCCCAGTCATTCCATACGCCGGGCGGACATGGCCACCAAATCGAGTCGCGAAGCAGCCCTGGAGCGCCGGAAGGCCCTCACCGACGGAGGCAAGAAGGCCGCCAGCCGCATGAGTGCCGGTGGTGGACGTGTGCGCACCGCCGCGGATGCCCGTCCCACACGCACCCAGGCCGCTCCCGCTGCAGCCCCGGCTCCTTCGGCACCGGCCGCCCCTGCCGCTGCCACCGCCCCCAGCCGCAGCCTGAGCACCCCCAGTGCAGCGGTGGCCCGCAGCAGCACCCCCAGGCGCGTGAGCAACCCCAGCCGCGATCTGGTGCTCGCCCGGCGCGAAGCCCTCTCCCGCGGCGGCAAGCGTGCCTCGCAGTCGCGCGACCGCACCCGCACCGATGTGGCCAAGGAAGCGCCCAAAGCTGCGGCTGCACCCGCCGCTGCAGAGCACAAGTGCAAATGCCAGGAGCATGAGGCTCAAGGCACCGCTCGCAGCCAGGCCGCAACCCTGTCGCTGAGCAGCCGCGCTGGCAGCGCCGGCAGCAGCAACCGTCCCGCCACCCGCAAGGCTGCCGCCCAGCACAACCCCAGCCGTGCCCTTGTTCTCGCCCGGCGCGAGGCCCTCTCCAAGCGTGGCAAGTCCGCCAGCACCAGCAGCCGCAGCGGCGCCGCGGCCGTGGCCCGCCAGATCAACCCCGATCTGAGCGCCCGCGAGCTGGCGCAGAAGGTGCGTGAGCTCAAGAGCAAAACCGGTGCTGCCGGCACCGCCCGCAACAGCGGCACCCGTCCCAGTGGCCCCAACCGCCACGGCGCCAAGCAGGCCGCCGCCGCCGATGCCTCCTGGAAGGTGGGCGTGAGCGAGACCCTCTCCGGCCAGACCGTGACCGGCACCCAGGCCAACCGCTCGGTGAAGACCACCGGCAACGAAGCCGCCACCTGCCGCACGATCACCGGCACCGAGTACCTGGGCGCCGAAGTGTTCCAGACCTTCTGCGGCAGCCAGCCCAGCGAGCCGGTGCAGCCCGCCAAGGTGCGCGTCAGCGCCACCACCCACGGCAACCGGGTCACCGGCAACGAGGTGGGGCGCAGCGAGAAGGTCACCGGCGATGAGCCCGGCACCTGCAAAACCGTCACCGGCACCGAATACATCTCGGCGAACCAATCGGCCGCCTACTGCGGCGGTGCCACCCCCTCCGTGCGCAAGGTGGGCCGCAGCCAGACCCTCGGCGGCCAGGCCGTGAGCGGCGTGATGGTGGGCCGCAGCGAGAAGGTCACCGGCGATGAGCCCGGCTCGGGCCGTCAACTCACCGGCGACCAGTACCTGGGCGCGGAAGCCCCCGCCGCCGGTCGCGCCCCGGTGAAGGTGGACAGCTTCAACACCCTGCGCGGCACCGGTGTCACCGGCACCGCCGTGGGCCGCAGCGAGCGTGTCACCGGCGATGAACCCGGCAGCTGCCGCAGCATCACCGGTGATGAGTACATCGGCAGCCAGCAGTTCGAGAGCTTCTGCGGCGACCGTCCCGCACCCGAGGCTCCGAAGGTGGGCTTCAGCATCACCAACCGCAACCAGGTGGTGAGCGGCACCCGCACCGGCCGTTCCACCAAGGTGACCGGCGATGAGCCCGGCACCTGCAAGGTGGTGACCGGCACCCCCTACGCAGGCCTCGAGCAGGCCGGCGACTTCTGCAACAGCAATGCCGTGCGCGCCACCCGCGAGCGCACCCCCGTGCGTCACGCCAACCGCATGACCGGCATCCAGCCCGGCATCGGCGGTGTGATGACCGGCGCCGAACGCGGCGCCTGCGAGGACGTGACCGGTACCCCCTATGTGGGCGCCGACCAGCAGGCTGCCGCCTGCGGCACCGCCCCCGCCCGTGACGCCGACTTTCCCCAACCCCTGAACCCGGCCGCCTGGCAGCAGTTCAGCGTGCAATCGCCCGCCCGCGCCGCCCAGGTGGAGCGCGAAAGCACCGGTGCCGTCACCGGCAGCACCTATGAGCACGGCGGCCGGATCACCGGACCGTTCGACATGGCCAGCGGCAAGGTGACCGGCACCGAGCAGTTCCGCTTCGATCGCCGCGCCGGCCAGCGTCTGGCCATGGGTGAAGCCGCCGCACCGGTGAGCATGGATGAAGACCTGCGCCCGGCATCCCGCGTCACCGGCGAGGGTTCCGGCACCCGCATCACCGGCGACGACTGGGACCGTGGTGAGCGCGTGACCGGCACCGAGGGCAGCTCGGCCCGCCGGCGCAACCCCACCCGTGTGGGGCCGATGAGCGCCATGCCCGGCTTCCAGCCCAAGCGCAACGACGACGTGCCCGCTCCGGTGAGCAAGGTGACCGGTTCCAGCGGCAGCACCGATCAGGGCTCCCTGATCACCGTGTCCGGCGGCGCCCGGGGCTGAGGGGATCATCAGGATGCGCCGGAGAACCGCGAACAACGAGCGGGTGCTCAGCCCGACGGCCCCGCGCCGCCGGCCGACTGAGCCCCAGACCAGCGCACCCGCCGAGCTGAACCCCAGCTCCTCCTTGAGCAAGGTGCTGCGCCAGCGGGAACTGGCCAGCGCCGCCCGCACGGGCAACTCCCGCGCCCGCCGCATCCGGCCGGTGGCCACCCAGGTGGTGATCCGCCCCGCTGGCGAAAGCAGCGCTGCCCGTCGCCCCTCCGCTGGCCTGCACCCCCTCAGCAATGGTGAGGCCAATGCCGCCCTGCGGGCCTACGAGGAGCGCACCCTCGGCGCCTTCGATCGGATCGTGCCGGTGTTGAAGCGGCTCTCCGCTCTGCAGCACGAAGCTGATTTCATCCCGCAGGCCCAACGGCTGGCCCAGGCCGAACTCGGCCACGAACTGCCGCTGCCGGTGCTGGAAACGGCCTGGACGAGTCAGCTCGACATGCGCACCCTGTTTGCCTGGTGCGTGTTCGAGGCCTACGAGCAGACCAGCCTCTCCTTCTTCAACGACGATCCCCTGGCCGCACAGGCCGGCAGCGTGGACGCCGACGCCTTCAACGCCTTCCTGCTGGAGTGCGGCTTCCACCTGCTGGACATCACGCCCTGCGCCGATGGCCGCCTGGCTCACGCCATCGCCTACGCCCTGCGCCTGCCCTTCAGCTCCGTGCGCCGCCGCTCCCATGCCGGCGCCATGTTCGATGTGGAGAACACGGTGGACCGCTGGGTGAAGACCGAGCACCGCCGCTACCGCGAGGGCATCCCCAACCCGGCCCACGCCGACACCCGCTACCTCAAGGTGGTGGTGTACCACTTCAGTTCCAAGGATCCCTGCCACGAAGGCTGTGCCGCCCACGGCAGCGACGACAAAGCCGCTGCGGCTCAGGGGCTGCAGCGCCTGAAGGACTTCCAGCAGGCGGTGGAGAACAGCTTCTGCTGCGGTGCATCGGTGGATCTGCTGCTGGTGGGTCTCGACACCGACACCGATGCGATCCGCGTGCATGTGCCCGGCCGCGATGGCAGCACCGATCTCGAGCATTGGCTCGATGCCGCTGACGTTTACGAGGCCACCCTGGGGCTGCGGGCCGATCAGGCCCGCGAGCGCATCGAGGCACTGGTGGAACAGGCCGCGGCCGCCCCAGCGGATGCCGGGATGGTGAAGCTCGTGGCGCGGCTGATCGAGAACAACCTCTCTCAGATCGACTACGTGCGCCAGTACCACGGCGGCGCCTACAGCGATTTCGGCCATGCCGAGCGCTTCATCGGTGTGGGCATCGGCTTCAAGGAGGTGCATCTGCGCAACCTCACCTATTTCGCCTACATGGACACCGTTGAGGAGGGCGCCCCTGATCTGGATGTGGGCGTGAAGATCTTCAAGGGTCTGAATGTGTCGCGCGGGCTGCCGATCCCGGTGGTGCTCCGCTTCGACTACCACGGTGCGGTGCCCGGCGCCCGCGAGCGGGCCATCGCCCACTGCGAGCGGGTGAAGACAGCGATCGAGGCGCGCTACAGCGACCTCTGCCAGCAGGGGCTGCTCCACACCCTGCTCACGGTGCGCGACCGCGACCGGCACGTGCCGGCCGAAACCGTAAGTTCCTCAATCACCTTCAACACCGGAGGGGGGCACTGAGATGTTGATCTGCAAGGTGGTGAAGCCGTTGGTGTCCACCAACCGCATCGCCGATTTCCAGCACAAGCACCTGCAGGTGGTGCTCGATGGCAGCACCCAGAAGGTGGCCGTGGATGCCGTGGGTGCCATCCCGGGCGACTGGGTGATCTGCGTGGGCAGTTCCGCCGCCCGCGAAGCCGCCGGCAGCAAGTCGTATCCCAGCGACCTCACGATCGTGGGGATCATCGATCACTGGGACCCCGATGCCGCCAAGGAGATGGCCGCGGGCAAGCCCGCCAACCCCGGCGCGCCGAGCGGCAGCGGAGGGCCGAAGTGATGGAGATCATGCAGGTGATGGGATCCCTGGTGTGCACGCAGCGCGTTGAGGGCTTCGCCCACCAGAACCTGCGCATCCTGCGCAGCTCCAAGGGCAAGCTCAACGTGGCCTGCGATCCTGTCGGGGCCTCCCCCGGCAACTGGGTGTTCACCGCCAGCGGTTCCGCCGCCCGCTATGCCACCGGCGACGCCAGCCTGTTCACCGATCTCACGATCGGCGGAATCATCGACCACTGGTCGCCCGACGGTTAAGGAACGCTCCGTTCCTCCCGGCCTTGGCCGGGTCCCCCCCGACGTTCAGCGACCCCTTCAGGGCACAGCCCACCACCGCCATGGCCACTCCCCGATCCCGAGCCACCCGAACCTCGGCAGCCAGCAGGTCGGCAGCGTCCAAAGCCGCTTCCACCCCTGCAACGCCCGTGACGGCAACACCCGCCGCCGCTGACCAACCGGCGGCAACTCCCGCTCCTGCGCCCGCCGCCGCCTCCGCTGCTTCGGCCGCCGTCACCGTCACCGCGCAGACCGTGGCCACCCGGGCCGTGGCCAGCAGCACCGGCCGCAGGGCCGGCAGCGGCAGTGGCTCCGCCAGCGGCGGTGGCAACAACCGTTCTTCCTCTTCCAGCAGCATCTCCCCCATGGCCTCCTCCGTTCAGGGCATCGCCCTCGGCATGATCGAAACCCGCGGTCTGGTGCCGGCCATCGAGGCTGCTGATGCCATGACCAAGGCCGCTGAGGTGAGCCTGGTGGCCCGCGAATTCGTGGGTGGCGGCTACGTGACCGTGATGGTGCGCGGTGAAACCGGCGCCGTGAACGCCGCCGTGCGCGCCGGTGCCGATGCCTGTGAACGCGTGGGCGACGGCCTGGTGGCGGCCCACATCATCGCCCGCCCCCACAGCGAAGTGGAGCCCGCTCTGGCCGGCACCAACAACCGTCGCGCCTGATGAGCATGGACGCCGTTCATCCGCGCGTCCTGGGCTATCTGGGCCGCGCCCTGAGCCTTGAGCTCACCGCCGTGCAGCAATACATGACCCAGGCCTCCCTGGTGGGGCTCTGGGGTGATGAAGCCTCCGCCGAACGCTTCCGCGAGGAAACGGTGGAGGAGATGCAGCACGCGGAGAAAATCGTGCAACAGATGCTGCAGCTGGGTGTGGCTCCCGCCGCCTCCCAGCTGCAGCCGGTGCGGCATGCCCCCGACCTGGTGGGTCTGCTGGAGCAGAACACCGAGCTGGAGCAGCAGCTCGTGGATCACTACGCCGAAGCCAGCCGCTTCTGCGCGCTGATCAACGACGACGCCAACGGGGCCTTCTTCCAGGCCCTGCTGGAGGACGAGCAGCACCACAGCCGTGAGCTCGAGGCCTGGCTCCAGCAGCTGGGTGGGCGCCGCCGGCGCGGTTATGCCCGCTACGGCGGCAGCCGCGACCGCCGCGGCCGGGCCACGTTCTGAAGCTGCCTAGAGTCCGCCCCACCTCAGAGCCTGGTTTTTGAGCGACGCCCTCCCCCTGCCGCTGCAGTTGATCTGGCTGGTGCCGCTCTACGGCTTCAGCGGCATGCTGCTGTCGCTGCCGTGGGCCAGCGGCTGGATCAAACGCAACGGGCCGCGTCCGGCGGCCTATCTCAACCTGCTGGTGACCCTGCTCGGGGTGGTGCACGGCAGCCTGGCCATCCAGGAGGTGGTGGCCCTTGGCCCCCAGCAGCTGGAGTTCGGTTGGTTCCAGGCGGCGGATCTGAACCTGCGCATCGGGTTCGATCTCTCGCTCACCAACCTGGCGGCCCTGGAGCTGGTCACCACCATGAGCCTGGTGACCCAGGTGTTCGCCCTCGGCTACCTCGACAAGGAGTGGTCGCTCGCCCGCTTCTACGCCCTGGTGGGCTTCTTCGAAGGAGCGATGAGCGGCGTGGTGCTGAGCAGCAATCTGTTCATGAGCTATTTCCTGCTGGAGATGCTCACCCTCTCCACCTACCTGCTGGTGGGCTTCTGGTACGCCCAGCCCCTGGTGGTCACCGCCGCCCGCGATGCCTTCCTCACCAAGCGGGTGGGGGATGTGCTGCTGCTGATGGGTGTGGTGGCCGTCTCAGCCTGGGCGGGCTCGATGGAATTCAACGATCTTTATGCCTGGGCGGCCACGGTGCATGAGCAGCAGCTGCTCACCCCCCTGGCCGCCACCCTGCTGGGGCTGGGCCTGATCGCCGGCCCGATGGGCAAATGCGCCCAGTTCCCGATGCACCTCTGGCTGGATGAGGCGATGGAGGGTCCGAATCCGGCCTCGATCCTGCGCAACTCCGTGGTGGTGACCTGCGGCGCGATCGTGCTGCTCAAGCTGATGCCGGTGGTGGCTGCCGTGTCGCCCGTGGCCACCGATGTGCTGCTGGCGGTGGGCACGATCAGCGCCATCGGTGGCGGCCTCGTGGCCATCGCCCAGGTGGACCTGAAGCGCGCCTTCAGCTACTCCACCACCTCCTATCTGGGCCTGGTGTTCATCGCCATCGCCCTGCAGAAACCCGGCATCGCCCTGCTGCTGCTGTTCGCCCATGGTCTGGCCCGAGCCCTGCAGTTCATGAGCGTGGGCAGCATCATCGCCACCACCAACTGCCAGGACCTCACCGAACTGGGCGGCCTGGGCACCCGCATGCCGGCCACGGCCCTGGCCTTCCTGGTGGGCAGCGCCGGGCTGGTGGGCCTGGTCCCCCTCGGTGGCTTCTGGTGCTTCGGCCTGATGGTGGACAACCTGGCAGGCATTGCCCCGCTGTTCGCCGTGGTGTTTCTGATCACCAACCTGCTGGCGGCGGCGAATGTGACCCGCGTGTACCGCTCCCTGTTCCTCGGTGCGGCAACACCCAAAACCAAGCGCGCCCCTGAAGTGAACTGGCTGATGGCCCTGCCGATGGTGAGCCTGAGCGTGATCGTGCTGCTGGTGCCGCTGATCATGCAGCGCATCGATCCGGTGCCGGGCATCGCCTCCTTCAGCCTGCCGGTGGCTGCCGCCGTGATCGGCAGCGGCCTGGTGGGGGTGCTGCTGGGAGCGCTCACCCCCCTCGATTCCTTCTGGTCGCGCTCGCGCCTGCCCACGGTGCGCCTGGTGCAGGACCTGCTCGCCTACGACTTCTACACACCGGAGATCTACCGCCGCACCGTGGTGAACCTGGTGGCCTCCCTGGCCCGTTTCACCCGCTGGTTCGACATCACCGTGATCAAGGGCGCGGTGGATGGCATCGGCCGGCTGTCGCTGGCCACGGCCGATGGCCTCAAGCTCACCGTGAGCGGCCAGCTGCAGAGCTACGTGCTCACCGTGATCCTGGCGGTGGTGCTGCTGATCGGCAGCCTGCAGGTGCTGCGGGGGGTGGGCTGATCCGATGCTGCTCTCTTCCCTGCTGATCGTTCCCTTCCTGGGAACCCTGGCCCTGCTGCTCTGGCCGGATCGCCCCAGCCCGGCCCGGTTGCGCCTGATCACGATCGTGATCCTGGTGGTGCAGCTGGCCCTGAGCGTGGTGGCGGCCCTGCGCTTCGATCCGAGCCTGCCTGGACTGCAGCTGCAGGAGCTGCACCGCTGGCTGCCCGGCATCGGGCTCGACTATGCCCTCGGCATCGACGGCCTCTCGCTGCCGCTGGTGCTGATCAACGGCGCGCTGACGCTGGTGTCGGCTGTGATCACGCGCGACATCAGCAAGCGGCCGCGCCTCTACTTCGCCATGCTGCTGCTGATCAGCGGTGCGGTGAACGGCGCCTTCCTGGCCGACAACCTGCTGCTGTTCTTCCTCTTCTACGAGCTGGAGCTGATTCCGCTCTGGCTGCTGATCTCGGTGTGGGGCGGCGTGAACCGCGCCTATGCCGCCACGAAGTTCCTGATCTTCACGGCCGTCTCGGGCATGTTGATCCTGGGGGCCTTCCTCGGCCTGGCGCTGCTCACGGGCAGCGTGGATTTCAGCCTCACGCCGGTGCTCAGCGATCGGCTGGCGATGGGCGGGCAGCTGTGGCTGCTGGCGGCGATCCTGATCGGCTTCGGCATCAAGATCCCGCTGGTGCCGCTGCACAACTGGCTGCCCGATGCCCACACCCAGGCCTCCACGCCGGTGTCGGTGCTGCTGGCCGGTGTGTTGCTCAAGCTCGGCACCTATGGCCTGCTGCGCTTTGGCCTGCAGCTGTTCCCGGAGGCCTGGGCGAAGCTCGCGCCTGCACTGGCCATCTGGGCAGCGATCTCGGTGCTCTATGGCTCCCTGGCCGCCATCGCCCAGACGGACATGAAACGGATGGTGGCCTACAGCTCCGTGGGGCACATGGGCTACGTGCTGCTGGCCGCCGCGGCCGACACACCGGTGAGCCTGCTGGGGGCGGTGTTCCAGATGGTGAGCCACGGCCTGATCTCGGCGCTGCTGTTCCTGCTGGTGGGCATCGTGTACCGCAAAACCGGCACCCGCGATCTGGAGGTGTTGCGGGGCCTGCTCAACCCGGAGCGAGGCCTGCCCCTCACCGGTTCGCTGATGATCGTGGCGGTGATGGCCAGCGCCGGGCTGCCGGGCATGGCCGGCTTCATTTCGGAGTTTCTGGTGTTCCGCGGCAGCATCAGCGCCTTCCCAGTGGCCACGCTGCTCTCGATGGTGGGCTCCGGCCTCACCGCGGTGTATTTCCTGCTGCTGGTGAACCGCGCCTTCTTCGGCCGCCTGGCGATCACACCGCCCAGTGGCGACCCCGGCTCCGATGCACGCCTGGATGTGCAGCTCAGCACCGTGGCACCCCGCGAAACGATTCCGGCCCTGGCCCTGGCGGCCGGCATCGTGTTCATCGGCCTGGTGCCGAGCAGCCTGGGCAATCTGAGCGAAGTGGCCAGCACCGCACTGGCCAATCTCACCGCAGGAGTGAGCTGACATGCCCGTTGTTTCCCAGGACCTGGTTCAGGCGAACCTTTCGATCGATCAGCAGGAGGTGAAACGGCGCCTGCTGAGCGGCACAACCCTGCTCAGCGACACGCCCGATCACGTGCTCGAGGTGGTGGGCGTGCTGGAGAGCTATGGAGAGGTGCTCGATGCCTACAGCAAGAACCTGATCTACCAGGCGGAGGAGCAGTTCCTCAATCCCTTTCCGATCTTCAAATATCTCGATGGCGATCTGAACCCAGCCAAGATCTGGCGCCACCTCAACCACGACCGCATCAATTTTGAATATGCGGAGTACTGCCAGAAAGCCATGTTCTGGCACGGCACCGGCGGAATGGACGCCTATCTCGATTCTCCCGAATTCAGCGAGAACTGCCGCCGGATCATCGCGGCCAAGCGCAGCCGCGATCCGCTGCTGGCCCTGCTCAACCCCCTGTTCCCCGGTTTCCTGCCGGAGCTGATTCGTTCAGCCGCCACCACCCACGCCCTCGGCCAGTTCTGGCGGGTGATGAGCGATCTGTTCCTCGATCTGGCCGCTGCCGAACGCGATGGCCGCGTGAGCTCCATCCCGCAGGTGGTGGACTTCATCAAGGACGGCCTGGTGGCCGCCGCCGCCAATCCGATCCGCTACAGCGTGCAGATCAGCGGCGAGACGTTCTGGGTGCTGCCGCCTGAGGCGGGCCTCACCTTCCTCGGGGATGTGGCCGTGCCCTACGTGGAAGCGGTGTTCCTGCGGGGCATGCCGTTCCTTGGCACCGTGAGTTTCAACGCCCAGGCCCAGCAGATCTCGCCCGATCAGGCCAAGTTCACCTACGGCGCCCTCTATGCCGATCCGCTGCCGAGCATGGGTGCCGGCATCCCCCCGAGCCTGCTGATGCAGGACATGTACCGCCATCTGCCGGAGAAGCTGCACCAGTGGTATCTGGAGCGCACCCGGGGCGAGGGCGATGTGCGCGTGAAGATCTGCATGAGCTTCCAGAAGTCGATGTTCTGCGTCACCAACGCGGCGATCAACGGCACCATGCCGCACCCCCTGGAGAGCAGCGATCCCGAGGCGCGCGCCGCCAATGAGGCCTACGCCGAAGCCTGGGCTCAGCGCCTGGGCATCGCCCGCACCGATTGCCTGGGCGCCGAACGGCCTCCCCGCGTAAGTTGAGAAGCATGGATCACCAGTGGAACCCGCGGCCCAAGCCCGATCGCATTGAGTGGCTGGAGCGCCGGATCGAATTCGAGGATTACGCCAGCAACCGCGCCTTTCTCGATCGCCTCAACGACTTCTGCGAAGCGCAGGGCCGCTATCCCGACATCAGCTTCGGGCGTACATACGTGAACATCACCCTGCGGGCCGAGGGTGAACAGGCCGCGATCGGCGAGGCTGACCACGCCTTCGCCGCCGCGATCGATGGCCTCGTCTGAGCAACATCCCGCCGGCAACACCCCCGCTCCGGATGACACGCCGGTGAATCTTGAGGCCGCCTACGAGGGGGCCCAGGTGCAGGAGGTGCTCGAGCAGCTCGACCGGGAACTGATCGGCCTCAGGCCGGTGAAGACGCGGATCCGCGAGATCGCAGCGCTGCTGGTGGTGGAGCGTGCCCGCAAGCAGGTGGGTCTGGCCACCACGGCGCCGAGCCTGCACATGTCGTTCACCGGCCGTCCCGGCACGGGCAAAACCACCGTGGCAGCACGGATGTCGCAGATCCTGCACCGCCTCGGCTACGTGCGCAAGGGGCACGTGGTAACGGCCACCCGCGACGATCTGGTGGGCCAGTACATCGGCCACACCGCCCCGAAGACGCGCGAGATGCTCAAGAAAGCGATGGGCGGCGTGCTGTTCATCGATGAGGCCTACTACCTCTATCGCCCGGAGAACGAGCGCGATTACGGTGCCGAAGCCATCGAGATCCTGCTGCAGGTGATGGAGAACAACCGCGACGATCTGGTGGTGATCTTCGCGGGCTACAAGGAGCGGATGGATGTGTTCTATCAGAGCAATCCAGGCCTCTCCTCGCGGGTGGCCAACCACATCGATTTCCCCGATTACACCGCTGAGGAACTGCTGGCGATCGCGCAGTTGATCCTGGCGGAGGAGAACTACCGCTTCAGCAAGGAAGCCCTGGCCGCGTTCGCCGACTACATCCATCGGCGGATGCAGCTGCCCTTCTTCGCCAACGCCCGCTCGATCCGCAACGCCATCGATCGTGCCCGCATGCGTCAGGCCAACCGCCTGTTCAACCGCATGAACAGCACGGGCCTCACCAAGCTCGATCTGATCACGATCGAAGCCGACGACATCACCGCCAGCCGTGTGTTCTCCGGCCAGGTGGAGGGGCTCGACCCGAGCGAGCCGATCACCGGCTGAGCCCCTATTTGGTGCGGCGGCGCGAATCGATCTGCAGCAGATCGCGCACCTGCTGCACCTGCCGGCCCAGCTGCGGATCCGCCCCCAGTTTCTTATCGATCTGCTCCACGGCATACATCACAGTGGAGTGATCCTTGCCACCGAATTCATCACCGATGCGCGGTAGCGAGAGGTTGGTGCCCTGGCGCATCAGATACATGCCCACCTGGCGGGCCTGGCTCACAGCACGCTTGCGGCTGGGGCTCTTCATCTCCTCCACACTCACGCCAAACACCTCGGCCACCTTGCTCAGCACCTGAGCCGGGGTCACCTCCACCTCCACACCGGCGGGATCGAGCATCGGTGCCACCGATTCCACCGTCATCGGCAGGCCGGTGATCGAAGCAAAGGCCACCGCCCGCGTCAGCGCCCCCTCGAGCTCACGGATGTTGGAGGTGAAACGCCCCGCCAGATACTGAATCAGATCCCGCGGCAGGCTCACCCGCTCGTGTTCGGCCTTCTTGTGCAGGATGGCCATGCGCGTTTCCAGATCCGGCGCCTGAATGTCGGCGATCAGGCCCATGGAGAAGCGGGAGATCAGGCGCTCCTGCAACCTGGGGATCTGCGAGGGCGGCCGGTCGCTGGCGATCACGATCTGGCGGCCGGCTTCGTGCAGCGCGTTGAAGGTGTGGAAGAACTCCTCCTGGGTGTATTCCTTGCCCTCGATGAACTGAATGTCGTCCACCAGGATCAGATCAGCGGCGCGGTAGCGGTCGCGGAACTTCTGCATGCCGTCCTTGCGGATGGCCTGGATCAGATCGTTGGTGAAGGTTTCGGTGCTCACGTAGGCCACGCGGGCCTCGGGGTCGATTTCGAGGCGGTAGTGGCCGATCGCCTGCATCAGGTGGGTCTTGCCCAGACCCACACCACCGCAGATGAACAGCGGATTGAATTCACGCCCGGGAGCCTCGGCCACCGCCAGGGCCGCCGCATGGGCCATGCGGCTGTTGGGCCCCACCACGAAACGGTTGAACACGTAGCGGGGGTTGAGGCCCGGCGCCAGCTTGCGTGGCGCCTCGCCGGTGGGCAGGCGCTGGCCGTTGGCCGCAGCGTTCATCGCCGGCAGCGACGACTCCCCCACGGGACCGGCCTCACCGGGGGCCACTGCCGCCTGCAATCCATTCAGGGCCTGAACGGCGTCGGGATCGGTGCTGGCTTCCACCTGCACGTGGATGCTGCGGCCGGCGAGCTCGCTGGCCACAGCCGCGATGGTGGCCAGATAGTTCTTGCGCAGCCAGCCGCAGGCGAAGGCATTGGGAGCCAGCAGCTGCAGCTGAGCGCCATCAAAGCCGGCGCAGCGCGCCGGCCGGATCCAGGTCTCGAAGGTGGGCTTGGAAAGGTTGCCCTGCAGTGCTTCCTGAACCTGACGCCACAGCGTTTCTCCTTGCTGCACCGCCACGAACGCCCGCCAGGACCACGAATATAGGGTCAGTGCCCCGAGGGGACCGTCGTCCATGATGCGCATCGCCAGCCGCCCATCCCTGCTGGGAACCCTGTTGCTGGCAGGGCTGCTCAGCGCCTGCAGCGGCAGCATTCCAGGCCGTCGCCCCGCCGATCCGGCCCGGGTGAGCGATTCACCACCGAGCGCCGCTCTGCAGCCCGGCAACAACTTCATCGTGAACGCCGTCGACAAGGTGGGGCCGTCCGTGGTGCGGATCGACACCGTGCGCCGGGTGGTGAACCCCCTGAGCGGTCTGTTCGGTGGCGGGCCCTCGATCCAGCAGCAACAGGGTCAGGGTTCCGGCTTCATCACCCGCTCCGACGGCGTGATCCTCACCAATGCCCACGTGGTGGAGGGGGCCAGCGAGGTGGGCGTGACCCTGCCCGATGGCCGCAGCTTCAGTGGCAAGGTGCTCGGCGCCGACAAGATCACCGACGTGGCGGTGGTGAAGGTGGCGGCGGCAGGCCTGCCGGTGGCCCCCCTGGGCGACTCCGCCAAGGTGCGGCCCGGGGAATGGGCGATCGCCATCGGCAACCCCCTGGGCCTCGACAACACCGTGACCGTGGGCATCATCAGCGCCGTGCAGCGCACCAACGCCGTGGGTGAGGGCCAGCGGGTGCCCTACCTGCAGACCGACGCCGCCGTGAACCCCGGCAACAGCGGCGGGCCGCTGATCAACGAACGGGGCCAGGTGATCGGCATCAACACCGCCATCCGCCAGGCGCCCGGGGCCGGCCTGAGCTTTGCGATCCCGATCAACCTGGGCCGCCAGATCGCCGCCCAGATCCTGGAGAGCGGCCGGGCCTCCCATCCCTACATCGGTGTGCGGCTGCAATCGCTCACCCCACAGCTGGCACGGGAGGTGAATGCCACCAACGCCGAGTGCAAACTGCCGGAAACCAACGGCGTGGTGGTGGTGGAGGTGATGCCGGGCAGCCCGGCAGCCCGCGGTGGCCTCAAGCCCTGTGATCTGATCGAGCGGGTGGGCAAAACCGAGGTGGACAATCCCTCCGAGGTGCAGGTGGCCGTGGATCAGGGCCGGGTGGGTGAACCGCTGGCGGTGCAGGTGCAGCGCGGCGATGAGGAGCTCAAGCTGGAGCTGAAACCGGCGGAACTGCCCCGCCGCAACTGAGCCGATGCGGGCTGCGCGCCGCCAGCTGGTGGTGCTGGCGCGCTGGCCGGCACCGGGACGCTGCAAGCGGCGGCTGGCAGCGGGCTGCGGCAACGGACGGGCTGCAGCGATTCAGAAACGGCTGAGCTGGCACACCCTGCACAGCGCCGCCGCGGCCGCTCACCGCGCCGATGCCCAGCTCGTGCTGGCGGCCGCGGGCCTGGGCCCGCGGGCCCTGCGGCGCTGGGCCCGCCAGCTGCTGCCGCCACCCACGCCGCTCGCGCTGCAGCAGCAGGCGGGCGGCTCCCTGGGCTGCCGCATGCAACGCCAGCTGCAGCGGGGATTCGCCGCAGGCTGCGAGCAGGTGGTGTTGATCGGCAGCGATCTGCCAACGCTCAACCCCACAGACCTGCAGGACGCCTTCGTTCAACTGGAGCACACGCCCCTGGTGCTCGGCCCTGCCAGCGATGGGGGCTACTGGCTGATCGGCCTCAACCGCTCTGGCTTTGCTCGCTGTGGTGCGGCCCTGATGAGTGGCATCGCCTGGGGCAGCGATCAGGTGCTGGCCACCACCCTGGCCCGCGCCTCGAGCCTGCAGCTACCGGTGGCCCTGCTGCGCGAGCACAGCGATCTCGATCGGCAGAGCGCCCTGGAGCCGTGGCTGCTGCGAGCCAGGCACCAGCCATGAGCGCTGCGCTGGCCGTGGTGATTCCAACCCTGAATGAGGCGGGCCGGCTACCGGCACTGCTGGCGGATCTGGCCCAGGCACCGTGCGGCCTGATCAGCGAACGGGTGGTGGTGGATGGCGGCAGCCGCGACGGAACAGCGCAGCTGGCCCGGCTGGGCGGGGCCCAGGTGCTGCCCTGCGCGCCGGGGCGGGGACGGCAACTGCAGCGTGGCATCACCGCCACAACAGCCCCATGGCTGTTGCTCCTGCACGCGGATGCGCGTCTGTGCCGCACCTGGGCTGACGTGGTGCACCAGGCCATGCAGGAGCCGGCAGCCGCCTGGGCCTTTGACCTGGCCATCGATGGCGGCGGCCTGGGCCTGCGGCTGGTGGAACTGGCGGTGCGGTTGCGCTCTCAGCTGCGCCAGCTGCCCTACGGCGATCAGGGCCTGCTGCTGCCCCGCGCGCTGCTGCATCAGGCCGGCGGCATGCCGGCGCTGGATCTGATGGAAGACCTGGCCCTGATTCAGCGGTTGCAACCGCTCACGCCGATCCGGCGGCTGGCGCAACCGCTGCGGGTGGATGGCCGGCGCTGGCGGCAGCTGGGGGTGGTGCGCACCACCTGGCGCAACGCCAGGCTGCGGCGCGCCTGGCGTTGCGGCGCCAGTCCCGCAGAACTGGCTGGGCTTTATTACAGCCGGGCTGTGGACAGCACCTGAGAACGCCAGAATCGGCGCAGACCCTTGAGCGGGCAGCCGGATGGCACCCCGAGCCCGCTGGACGCGATCCCTGCGGCGGGAGTGGCAACACCAGTGGAGCGCACATCCGGGCCGGCTGCGCGGCCTGCTGCTCATCTGGCTGCTGTTGAGCGGATCGCTGGCTGGCCTGCTCTGGCAGCAACGGCTACGGCTGCTGCAGGCGCGGCAGACCCAGCAGATGCAGACGGATCTCGGCCTGCTGGAGCTGCGGATCAACAGCCACAGGATCACCGCCCTCGACTGGGGCCACTGGAATCCGGCCTATGCCTTCGCCGGCGGCGAGGACCCGGACTTCGCCGCTCGGGAGCTCGATACCTCATCGATCCTTGAAGACGGGCAGATGCTGCTGCTGGTGGATCGCCAGCAGCGCACCCTGCTGGCGCGGGGCGATCTGCTCGAGGCCAAGACCTCACCGGCGCTGCGGCGCTGCCTGCAGCAACGGCTGGAGCAACTGGCCTTGAAGGCCTCCACCTCTGACCTGCAACGCGCCTACGGCTTCCTCTGCCAGGCCGGTGAGCAGTCGGTGCTGGGAGCGGGCACGGCGATCCTGCACAACGACAGCCAGGGGCCGGGGCGGGGCTGGATGCTGCACTTCAGCAGGCTGCAGCGCCCCAGCTACAACGCAGCTGTGAACGGCGTGTTCAACCGCATCAACGCTGCCCTCAACCAGCACAGCGATGCCGAGGCGATCCCGGCCACCGCGGTGAGTGAACTGCTGCCTCCTGCCCAGGCCCTCAGCCTGCAGCCACCCGTGCCCGCCTGGCGCCAGCGGCTGCTGGCCCTGCAGGACGTGGCGCCGGGCTGGATCGGCCTGAACACCCTGCTGCTGATGGCAGGCAGCGGCACCCTGCTCACGCTGCGGCAACTGCGGTTGCGCGATCTCTTGCTGCAGCGTGCACGGCAACAGCCGCTGCGCGGCCTGCTGCTGAGCCGGCACGAGCTACTGCAGCGGATTGAACAGCTGCCGCCGTCGGAGCAGAACGAGCTCTGGATCGCTGCCCTGCAGGTGACGGTGATGATGCTGAGCGATGCGCTGCAGCACCGCAGCCATGCCCAACGGCGGGCCATGAGCTCGCTGGTGGAGCAACTGCAGCGGCTCAGCGCCAACCGGCACCTGGCCCTGGGCGAGGACGACACCCTGCTGCAGGTGTTGGAGGTGAACGAGAACGACGCCGGCACCCTTCACCAGCGCATCGAACAGGAACTGGAGGTGCTGCAACAGGCGATGGCGGACGCCATGCAGCTCTCCGTGAGCGGCGTGCTCACCCGCCTGGACTGCAGCGGCCTGCCCCAGCAGCTGACGGACCTCAACCTGCTGCTGGCCCACAGCGACAGCCCCGGCAGCGTGCGGCAACTGCCGGAGGGTGTCCGCGAGCACGCCCGCCAGCTGCGTGAGCGGGTGAAGCGCGATTTCAACCTCACCCGCTCAATCGAGACCCTTCAGGAGCATCGCTGCCGGCTCGAGCCGGTGATGGCCCTCACCGGAGCTGAACAAACGGTGGTGTACAGCGAAATGCTGTTCCGCCTGCCGGAGGAGCTGGAGGGATCGATCAGCGTTCAGGAGCTGGTGCTGGCACTGGAGCGGAACAACAACATCCACCTGCTCGACCAACTGATGCTGCGTCGGGCCATCAGCCTGTTGCGTGAGGAGAAGACGCCAGAACAACGGCTGGGGGTGAACATCTCAGCCCTGAGTTTCTCCGCAGAGAAACACCTGCAGCCTCTGTTGGCCCAGCTGCGCTCTCTGCCGGAAAGCCTGCGCCGCCGCCTGGTGCTGGAGGTCACGGAGACCGCCCTGCTGCAAAAACCGGATGTGTGGTCCCAGAGGCTGCAGCAGCTGCGGGATCTCGGCATCGCCATCGCCATCGACGACTTCGGGGTGGGCTTCGCCTCGATCGCCTACCTGTTCCAGGTTCAGCCCGATTTTCTCAAGCTCGACCTCAGCTACACCCAGCGGCTGAACGACGCCAAGGTGAATGCCCTGGTGGACTTCCTGCTGCGGTACACCGAACTGAACAGCGGCGCCCTGATCCTGGAGGGGATTGAAACCGAGGAGCAGCTGCACTACTGGCAGGCCCGGGGTGTGCACCTGTTCCAGGGCTACTGGTTCCACCGGTAGCCCCTGCTCAGCGGGCGTACCAGAAGGCACAGCGCCGCTGCTGCGGCTCCAGTTCCCAGCCCTGAGCGCTGTAGAACTCCACCACACCCGGATCGGCAAACAGATTCACCCGCTCCACCTGGTGCTCGCGCAGCAGATCGATCACGTAGGCCATCAGCTGCTTGCCCAGCCCCACCCCCTGATAGAGGGGATGCACCGCCACATCCCACACGGTGGCCTCCAGCACCCCATCACCGGTGCAGCGGGCGAAGCCCACCAGCCGAGGCAGCCGCGGGTCGTGCCGCCAGAGCCCCACCACCAGCAGGCTGTGCTCGAGGGCCTTGCGCACCCGCCGCAGCGGCCTGCGGCTCCAGCCCACCGCATCACACAGCTGCTCGAGCTCGTAGAGATCGATCTCGCGCTGGGTGCTGAGCACCAGGGTGAGCTGGGGGTTGGGGGTCGGGCAGGGGCGATAGCCCTGCCCGTAGAGACCTTCGAGCTCGGTGGGTGGGGAGCTAATCATTGCAATGATCTTCTCCCACTCCGGCCGAGGCTGATGCAGGCTGGAGACCGTTCTGGCACCGGAAGCCCCTGAAGCGCTCCCCTCTGCTGGTGTTCGTGCACGGCTGGCTGCTCTCCGGCCGGTTGTGGGAGCCGCTCACGCAGGAGCTGGAGCCCCGCTGGGACAGCTGGAGCCCGGATCTGCCTGGCTTCGGCTCGCGGCCGCGGCCGCGGGGGCTGCAACCCAGCCTCAGCAGCTACGGGCGCTGGCTGGCCGAGAGCGCGCGGGAGCAGGCCGGTGATCGCCCCCTGGTGCTGATCGGCCACTCCCTCGGCGGCAGCCTGGTGGTGCATGCGGCCCCCCACCTGGGGGAGCAGCTCGCCGCGGTGGTGCAGGTGGCGGCGGGCGGCGGTGTGTACCAGCCGCGGCCGTTCCAGATGGTGCGGCGCGGTGGCGCGGCCTTTCTGCGCTGGCGGCCGGGCTGGCTGGCGCAGCTGCCCGGCACGGAGGCGATCCGCAGCCCCCTGGTGGCGGAGCTGCACGCGGCGCGGGGCCTGCTGGCCGCGAGCATGCAGCGCGGCGCTGTGCGGCAGCTGCCCGGCATGGTGGCGCAGCTGAAGGTGCCGAACCTGTGGGTGGCCGGCAGCCGCGACACGGTGATGGAGCCGCGCTACGTGCGCCACCTGGCGGGTTACAGCCCGGAGCACCAGTTCGAGCTGCTTGAAAACCAGGGCCATCTGCCGATGCGCAGCGCACCGGAGCAGCTCGCCCGCCTGCTCAGCGACTGGCTGGAGCAGCAGGGCTGTGAGCCGCGGCAGCTGCAGCCCCCTCAGAGCCTGGCCAGCCCGCGCTCCTGGAGCTCAGCCAACTGCGCGTAGAGCCCGCCGGCGGCCCGCAACACCACGTGGCTGCCCTGCTCGATCAACCGGCCCCGCTGCAGCACCAGGATCCGATCAGCCGCCTCCACGGTGGCCAGGCGGTGGGCGATCACGATGGCGGTGCGATCCGCCAGGAGCCGATCCAGATCGCGCTGCAGCGTGGCTTCCGTGGAGGGATCGAGGAACGCGGTGGCCTCATCCATCACCAGCACCGAGGGATCGCGGATCGCCACCCGCGCCACCGCCAGCAGCTGCCGCTCACCGGAGGAGAGGTTGGCACCGCGCTCGCGCAGCTCGGTGGCCAGCCCCTGGGGCAGCCGCTGCAGCAGGGGGTCGAGGCCAAGCTCAGCGCAGAGGCGCTGCAGTTCGGGGTCGCTGATCTCCGCATCGAGGCGGAGGTTGTCGGCCACATTGCCGCTGAACAGGAAGGTGTCCTGCAGCACCACGCCAAGCCGCTGACGCAGGGTGGGAATCGGCAGTTCGCGGATGTCGATGCCATCCAGCAGGATCCGGCCCTGCTGGGGTTCATAGAGGCGGCAGAGCAGGCGGATCACGGTGCTCTTGCCGGAACCGGTGGGGCCCACCAGGGCCACATGCTCACCGGGGGCGATGCGGAAGGAGAGGTTGGTGAGGATCGGATCGTCGCTGCGATACGCGAACGACACGTTCTCGAAGATCACTTCACCGGCACTGCGGCGCTCAGTGCCGCTGCGCACGGCCGCCGCCGAACGCTGCTCGTGCGGTAGCTCCTGGATCTCGATCGGCTCTTCCAGCAGTTCACCGATGCGCTCCACCGCCGTGAGGCCACCCTGGATCTGGGTGAAACGCTCCGCCAGCTGGCGCAGCGGGTCGAACAGGCGCTGGGAATAGAGGATGAAGGTGGTGAGGGTGCCCAGGCCCATCGCCCCGGCGGTGACCATCCAACCGCCGAGGGCCAGCACCAGGGCGATCGCCCCCAGCGACACCCACTCGATCAGGGCGGAAATGGACGAGTCGTAGAAGATCGTGCCGTTCACCGCCCGGCGGTAGGCCTCGGTGGTGCGGCTGAAGCGGGCGGCGTTGTAGGTCTCGCGGCGGAACATCTGCACCACCTCCAGGCCCTGCAGGTTCTCCTGGAGGTCGGCGTTGAGCTGGCCGAGCTCCTCGCGCACGCGGTAGTTGGCCTTGCGGTAGCGCTTCTGCAGCCAGAGCATCGTGAGCGTCACCGGCACCTGGGAGGCCAGCAGCAGCAGGCCCAGGCGCGGCTCGATCGCCACCATCGTGCCGGCGATCACCAACAGGGTCACCAGATCAGCCAGCAGGCCCACCGCGCCGCTGCCGAACACCTCCGCCAGGGCATCCACATCGCTGGTGAGGCGGGTGAGCAACTTGCCCACCGGTGTGCGGTCGTGGAAGCGCAGCGAAAGATCGAGGGCGTGGGCGAACAGATCGTTGCGGATGCGCGCTGTGAGGCGCTGGCCCACCGCCTGCACATTGAAGCTCTGCAGCCCCTGCAGCCCCAGCCGCACCAGAACGGCCACCAGGAGCATGAGCACCAGCGTGCGCAGCTGGGCCGCCAACGGCATCGGCTCCAACCAGCCGAGCACCGGCTCCTGCCGCAGAGCCGAGATGGCCTGACCCACCAGCAAGGGCTGCACCGCCGCCGCACCCGCCACGGGGATCAGCAGCGTGAGGGTGAGCAGCAGGCGTTTGCGGTCGCGGCCCAGATAGGGCAGCAGGCGCAGCAGCCGTTGACGATCGCGACTGGCCATCAGCTGGCGGGTCGACTGGAAACAGCGGCGATCTGATCGACGATCCCCTGCAGCTCGCCGCCATCGAGCCGGAGCGAGAGGGGGTGGCCCACCAGACGGGCGGTGGAGTGGAACAGATCTTCGATCGCGATCAAACCGTTCTCCACCAAGGTGCGGCCCGTGGCCACCAGATCCACGATCGCCTCGCTCATGCCGGTGATCGGCCCCAGCTCCACCGAACCGGCCAGGTGGATCAGCTCCACCGGCAGATCGAGGGCATCGAAATAATCCTGGGCGCAGCGGGTGAACTTGCTGGCCACGCGGCAGTGGGCCGGCAGATCGGCGGCGCGGCGGTAGGGGCTGGTGGCCTTCACCGCCACGCTCATGCGGCAGCCACCGAAGCCCAGATCCACCAGCTGCGCCACCGGCAGCTGGTGCTCCTGCAGCACATCGAAGCCCACCACACCGAGCTGGGCCTGGCCGTAGGCCACATACACCGGCACATCGGCATTGCGCACCAGCAACGCCCGGGCGCGCCCGCAGGCGCTCGGCACCATCAGCTGGCGGTTGCCGGGCTCCAGCACCGCAGCGAAATCAAGGCCGGCAGCCGCGAAGCGAGCCACCGAATCCTTGAGCAGGGCTCCCTTGGCCAGCGCGACGGTGATCATGGGGGTCAGCCTGAACCGGGACTTTAACGATGCAACAGGCCGCGACCGCCCCGGGCACTGCCGCCGCAGCGAACCATGTGTCGCTGATTCCGGTGCTCAACGACAACTACGTGTTCGTGCTGCATGGCGATGGAGCGGGGCCGGCGGTGGTGGTGGACCCGGCGGTGGCGGAACCGGTGATCCAGTGGCTGGAGCAACGGCAGCTGCAGCTGGTGGCGATCCTGCACACCCACCACCATCACGACCACATCGGTGGCACCCCGGGCCTGCTGCAGCGCTGGCCCGATGCCGCGGTGATCGCCAGCAGTGCCGACCGGGAGCGGATCCCGCTGCAGACCCGCGGCGTGGGCGATGGCGACGCGCTGGAGCTGCTCGGCCGCCGGGCGGAGGTGCTCGCGGTGCCGGGCCACACGGCCCATCACATCGCCTTCCACCTGCCGCCGTCCGGCGGCGACGCGGGCCATCTGTTCTGCGGCGACACCCTGTTCGCCGGTGGCTGCGGACGGCTGTTCGAAGGCACACCCGAACAGATGCATCAGTCGCTGCAGCGCCTGGCCGCCCTGCCCGAAGCCACCCAGGTGTGGTGCGCGCACGAATACACCGAGGGCAACCTGCGCTGGGCCGCCGCCGAACAGCCCCAGGACGCCGCGATCCAGGCGCGCCTGCAGGAGGTGCGGGCGCGGCGTGAGCAGCAGAAGCCCACCATCCCCAGCAGCATTGCCCTGGAGAAGGCCACCAATCTGTTCGTGCGCGCCGCCGATGCCGCTGAACTGCGCCGGCGCCGCGGCAGCAAGGATCTGTGGAAAGGCTGAACTACAGCGCCGCTGGCTGGGCGGCGGCCCGAAGCTCCACACCAGCGGGGAACAGCCGCACCGGCTCATGGGCCCGCAGCCGCAGCCGGCAGCGTTGACCGCGGCTGTAATCGGCCGCCAGGGGCAGGCGCAACCGCAGGCGCTGCTCACCGCACTGCACCTGATACAGCCATTCGCGGCCCAGGAATTCACGCCCCACCACCCAGGCCTCGGCATCGGGATCAGGCAGCAGCTCGATGCCCTGGGGCGCCACCAGCACCTCATCCACCGGCAGGCCGGGATCGGCGGGGGGCTCCAGATCGCCGATCGGCGTGGTGAGCCGGCTGCCCTGCCAGCGGGCCGGCAGCAGGTTGCTCTGCAGCACAAAGCGGCCCACGAAGGCCGTGGCCGGCTCCGCCACCAGCTGCTGCGGGCTGGCGCACTGATGCAGGTGCCCCGATTCGAGCACCGCCACCCGGTCGCAGATCGCTAAGGCCTCCTCGGGATCGTGGGTCACGATCACACCGCTGGCACCGCAACGGGCGAGCACGCCGGGCAGTTCGGCCCGCAGGCGCAGGCGCACCTCCACATCGAGGTTGGAGAACGGCTCATCCAGCAGCACCAGCGAGCAACCCGGTGCCAGGGCCCGCGCCAGGGCCAGCCGCTGCCGCTGCCCGCCGGAGAGCTCATGGGGATAGCGCTGCTCCAGTCCCTTCAGCCCGAGCAGCTCGAGCAACCAGGCGGCCCGGCTGCTGTCCTGGCCGCGCCGCAACCCGAAGCAGGCATTGCGCCAGGCATCGAGATGGGGAAACAGGGCGTAGTCCTGAAACACCATGCCCACACCGCGGCGCTCCGGCGGCAGCCAGCGATGGGGCCCGGCCACCTCCTGCCCGGCGATGCGCACCACACCGCGGCTGGGCCGCTCGAAGCCGGCAATCAGGCGCAGCAGGGTGGTTTTACCGCAGCCCGAGGGGCCGAGCAGGCCCACCAGTTCCCCCTGCTGCAGCTGGAAGTTGATGTCGCGCAGGGTCCAGTCGCCGCTGGCGGCAGGGCCGCTGTAGCGGTGCCACAGGCCGCTCAGCTCAACCTGGGGCCGCGGGGGCTGATCAGGGCTGGGCAGCGCGACACGCATCAGGCGGGGTGGCCATAGGCTCAGCGCCCATCTTCCCCCGCGTATGACCAGCCCCAGCATCGAGGCCGTGACCACCAGCGCCGCGCCGGCACCGGTGGGCCCCTACAACCAGGCGGTGAAAGCCGGCGGGGTGCTCTATTGCTCGGGCCAGATCGCCCTGGATCCGGCCACCGGCGCGATGGTGGGCAACGGCGATGTGGAGGCGGAAACCCGCCAGGTGCTGGCCAATCTCCAGGCCGTGCTGGCCGAGGCGGGCTGCAGCCCACAACAGGTGGTGCGCACCACGGTGTTCCTGGCCGATCTGGGCGATTTCGCCAAGGTGAATGCCCTCTATGCCGACGTGTTCGGCGAAGGCGTCTCCCCGGCTCGGGCCTGCGTGGAAGTGGCCGCCCTGCCCAAAGGCGCCCGGGTGGAGATCGACTGCATCGCCGTGCTCGGCTGAATCACCCGGAAAGTGAGGTTGATCCGCTCCGCCCGCACCCGCGTCCGCGCCGGCAGGGCGTGCTGCCAGTGCTGCTGGCTGGGCGGATCCATCACCAGCAGATCGCCATCGTCGAGCCGCACATTGAAAGCCGGCTCGTCTCCCGCCCGAGGCCGGAAGCGCAGGTCGCGGCTTGCACCCAGGCTGAGCGAGGCGATCGGAGCGCTGGGGTCGAGCTCCGGCTCGTCGTCGGCATGCCAGCCCATCCGATCGTCTCCATCGCGGTAGCGGTTGAGCAGCAGGCTGTTGAAGCGCACACCCAGCTGCCGCTGGAGCCGATCGCGCAGGGCACTGAGCTCAGCGGTCCAGGGCGTGATCGCCTGCACGAGGCCGCTGTAGCGGTAAGAGCAGCCGGGGTCGGCCACCCAGCAGGTGAGGCGCGGGGTGCGGTGCTGCTTGCCATACACCGTCACCAGGGGCTGCTCCCAGGCGATGGACTGCCGCAGGGTGGCGCGCAGGTTTTGGGTTGGCAGGCCCTGCTGCTGCAGCCAGGCCGGCGCATGACGCAGCTGCAGGCCAGGGCGTTCGAGCCGGATCAAGGCTGAGACGGCAGCAACCTCTGAGCCTGCTGCAGCGGCGGCGGCGCCACCGGCAACAGCCGCGTGGCCTGCTCCAGCAGGGGCGCTGGGTCCAGCGCAAGCATCCGCTCGCCCTCACGGCGGCGCAGCTCCACATGCAGATGGGGCGCTGTGGCCCGGCCGCTCTGGCCCACGCGCCCCAGAACAGTGGCGGCCGGCAGGAAATCGCCGATCTGCACGGAGGTGTCCAGCAGGTGGGCGTAGAGGGTCTGCCAGCCGCGGCCGTGATCGAGCACCACGCTGAGGCCGTAGCCATCGAGCTCCTCCACCAGCACCACATGGCCCGGGAGCATCGCCAGCACCGGCGTGCCTTCGGGTGCCAGCAGGTCGTGCCCGGCATGCATGCGCCAGGCCTGGCGGCTCTCGGAGTAGCGCCAGCCATAGGGATCCACCTCCTCAGCTGGGATTGCCAGGGGGTACACCAGCCGCAGGGTTTCACCGGGGCGCAGCGGCCAGGCGGAATCGCGGGGCAACCCGGCCGGAACGGCTGCCGCCAACACCACATCGGCCACAGGGGTGGCGGCCGGAACAACCTCCGGCCGCGGTGGCAGACCCGCCTCCTGAGCCGGCTCAGCAAACGGCTCAGCCCGGACCCCGATCGCCACCGTGAAGGTGAGAGCCAGCAAAGCCAGCAACAGGCGCCGAGCCATCAGGGCAGCGGATCGAAGGCTGCGGCCGTTGTAACGGGCCCGGACAGAACCACCAGCCCCCGCATGCCAGCTTCAGGACGACGGGTAAGCTCCAGCCATACGGGGCGTGGCGCAGTTTGGTAGCGCGGGTGCTTTGGGAGCACTAGGTCGCAGGTTCGAATCCTGTCGCCCCGATCGATTCCAC
>CAJXSQ010000017.1 GCA_913061215.1 uncultured Synechococcus sp.
GGGCGGTGATGGGGCGTTCAGCATCAGCGACTTCACGGATCTGGCCTGACAGCTGTTTCAGAGGATGTCCTCCTCAGCGTTGGCTCGGATCGTGCAGTCGGAGAGGGGGTAGCTCACGCAGAGCAGCGCGAAGCCTTCAGCGATCTGGTCGTCATCGAGATACGACTGATCACTCTGATCCACCTTGCCCGCAATCAGACGGCCGGCGCAGGTGCTGCAGGCACCGGCCCGGCAGGAATAGGGCAGATCGATGCCTTGCTCATCGGCTGCATCAAGGATGTAGGTGTCGTCGGCACAGGAGAAGGATTCACCGCTCTCCAGCGTGATGGTGAAGGTGGCCATGGTGGGGTGGTGGCATGTCCTTCAATGTTGAAGCGGCAAAACCACAGCTGATGTGACTGTGGCTACACGGATAGGATGGCGGCGGTCCAGGCAGCTGCGATGTCAATTCTGGGGCGAGAAGCGATTCTCAGGGCAATCGACGACGGCGCAATCTCGATCACCCCCTTCAACCCGGATCATGTGGGACCGGCATCCGTTGACCTCACACTGGCCAGCACCTTCAGAGTGTTCCGGAAAGTGCACCAGGTGATCGAGGTGCAGGAGCGCACCGATTACCGCAACTTCACCGACAAACTGGAGATTCCTCAGGACAGAACAATCCTGATCATGCCCGGTGAAACGATCCTGGGCATCACGCAGGAACGGATCCGGCTCGGCCCCGGCCTCTGCGGCTGGCTTGAGGGCCGCAGCCGCTTTGCCCGGCTGGGCCTGATGGTGCACATCAGCGCTCCGTTCATGGGGCCGGGCATCGACAGCCAGCAGGTGCTGGAGATGAGCAACTTCGGCCCGGCGCCCCTGGCTGTGCCACCCGGGCTGGCGATCTGCCAGTTCGTGTTCCAGAAACTCGAAGGAGAGGAGTGCTACGACGGCCACTACGCCGGTCAGAGCGAGGAGAGCTTCTGAGCAGGGGTGAGATCAGCATGCAAGGCATCCATCACCCGCATCACCTCGGTGGTGAAGCCGTCCTCAAGCTCCAGAACACCGGCCAGATTACTGAGAATGTTCAGCTCATCATCCTGATACACACCATCGGAGCGCATGATTTCAGCCGCCACGGTGAAAGCGGTGCGACGCTGACTCGGCTGGAGAACGTCGGCCGCTTCCACCATCATGTGCTGTGCTCCCTTGTGGCGCAGGGTGGCAACCAGCCCATCCATCATCCCCACCATGGTGGCGTCGTCGTAGGAGCTGAAGGGTTGGCGGTAATCCAGGGAATGGCGCAGCGCGCGGGAGCCGGCCATGGTGAGGCGGCCATCCCAGAACACGGCGGCCAGGGCAATCGAAGCAAAGGCGGTGGCGGGTTCCATGACAGCGCAGAGAACAGCAGCGAATCCAACGCTCACAGCCATCCAGGCCCGCGGATGCAGTGATCACTACCGAAGCCCATGAATCTGGTCTTAAGAATCAGTGCCGCGGCAGGGGCAACACTGGCTCTGCCGATGAACAGTTGGGCCGCTGATTGCCGGAACCTGCAGGAACAACGCGATCAGTTGGCCAGTCAGGCCATCCAGGCCGAGGTGCGCCTGCTGCACCGCGAGCGCCAGCGCATCTGTCCGCAGCAGGAGAGCCTGGCCAGCGCCGAAGGTAGCGAGGCTTCAGTGAACCTGGATTTCAGCCGCTACATCCGTTGCCGGCAGGAGGCCGAGGCTCAGCTGCGGCAGCACCACCCCGTGCTCTACACCAACCGGCACGGCTTCACCCACTACACCTCGGATGGCGCCCGCTGGGCCCGCCAGGCCGATGCGCTGCTCCAGAGCCTGAAGCTGCAAGGCTGCCTGAGCGCGCCTAACAACCCATCTGCTCCCGCCCTGCCCCATGAGTGACCACAACGCCCAAAAGCTCAGCCCCCGCGAGATGGTGCGGGCCCATGCCTATCCACTGTTGGCGGCGATCAGCACGCTCAGCCTGGTGGCCATCGCCCTGCTGCAGATCCCCGGAGCCGTGAAACAGCACCGCTACAACCGCTGCATCGATGCGCAGATGGCGTTACGGCGCAGCGCAAACCTGCAGGGACAGGACGGTCCGGGACGCCTGATCTATCTCAAGGCCGTCGAACACTGCGAGGGCCGCTGAGCCGTCGCGCTCTCAGTGCGGCGCCGTCTCAGGACGGCGGAACAGGCCATCGAGGTAGTGACGCACCACTGGCTTGTCCTGACAGCCCTGCTGGAACAGAAAGCCGGCCAGGGCCGATTGCATCAGCCTGTACTGGTCCCACTGGGGATGCTGCTCAATGAACCCGACCATCGATTCGAATAAATCAGCCGGGAACTGGTTTTCCACACTCACATGGACCGGCATCTGATCGGGAACTGGCTGCATCGCACCTCGCTTGAACTGACCGGACCATCAGCGCACGGCGAGGGCTCCGCCGTCAAAGGCCGGTCTCAGAATGGCTCCGCTACGACGCATAACCAGATACAAGGCCTCCACTGGGTTTTCAGCCACCAGGCCGCTGTGGCCGGCCTGGCGATGCTCGAGTGCATCGCCCTGTCAAGAGGAAAAGGGTTTTCCCGGCTCGCGCGCCAGAGCGCTGCCGGGGCGGCGAGTCTGCCCCGAGACACCTGTGGAAAAGCTGGGGAAAACCAGGGCGAGGGTGGGGGTTGGCGGCCGCTTCACCGCTGCTGATCAATCGCAGCCGCCAGCCAAGCAATCGCAATCAGCCAGCCTCAGCCCGCCGCGGGCAGCTGCACCAGCATCCGGCAACCGCCGCCCGGAGCCTCCAGAGCCGTGAGGCTGCCGCCATGGGCCTCAGCGATGCTGCGGGCGATCGACAGGCCGAGGCCGGTGTTGGAGCCGCTGCGGGAGCGATCCGCCTGCCAGAAGCGCTCAAACACCAGCGCCCGCTGCTCCGGCGGAATGCCCGGGCCCTCGTCATCCAGGCAGAGCTGCAGCTGCCCGCCCTGGAGCACCACGCTCAGGTGCAGCTCGCTGCCGGCGGGGCTGAACTGGAAGGCATTCACGATCAGGTTGTTCAGCAGCTGGCGCAGCTGGCCGGGATGCCCGTGGATGGGAGCCGGGCGTTGCAGGCTGAGGTTCCAGCGCAGCTGCTGCTGGTGCGCACGCTCCTGGTGCAGGGCCACCACGTCGTCGATGAGATCGCAGAGATCGAACCGCGTCCAGTGATGCCGCTCCGGCAAGGAGCGATCCAGGCGGGTGAGCAGGAGCAGATCGTCGAGCAGAGCGGCCATCTGAGCGGTGGCCTGATCGATCAGCTGCAGCTTGCGGCTGAGCTCAGCCGGGCCCTGGGCTGGGGGAGCAACTTCCTGGAGGCTGCCCACCACCGCGCGGATCGCCGTGAGCGGGTGACGCAATTCATGGGAGGCATCGCTGGTGAAACGCACCAGCCGCTTCACCTGATCGCGGATCGGACGCAGGGAGCTGTCCACCATCCACTGGCTGAGCACCGCCGCCGCCACCGAGGCCAGCAGTGCCCCGAGCAGCAGACCATTGCGCAGGCGCAGCAGCTCTTCATCCGCCGCGGCGGTGGAGAGGGCCACAGCCACGTAACCATCCAGCTCGCCTTCGTTCGAGCCCGGCCGGCGCAGGATCACCGGGCGCCAGTAGGCCAGGCCACCGGGAACTGTGAGGAACTGGCGCTCCTGCAGGCGCGTGGGGGGCTGCAGGGATCGGGCGTCGGGGCGGAAGCTGCCGTACTCCGTGAGCAGCTTGCGCTGGGCGTCGAGCCAGATGATCCGTTTCGATTCCAGGGCAGCATTCGACGACTCCAGCAGCCCCAGCTGCGACGACTCCAGCTGCAGGTTCGGGGGGGTGCTGTGGCGGTATTCCTCCACCTCATGCAGGATCAACGGCATCTGCGAGGCGGCGGCCGAGGCGATCAGCTGCACCTGCTCGCGCAACAGTTTCGAGCGGGCTTCGCTCACCCGCAGATAAACCACCGAGCCGAACACGAACAGCACCAGCCCGGAGATCAGCACGTAGTGGCCGGTGAGTTTCCAGCGGATCCGGCTGAGATCAGGCTGCATGGCTGATCACCTCAACTGGCGTAGTTGCTGTTGATCCTGAACCCCACGCCATACACCGTTTCGATCAGATCAGGCGGTGCGCCGTGCTGAGAGAGCTTGGCCCGCAGGTTCTTGATGTGGGTCTTCACGCTTTCATCCCCGGGCACATCCACCCAGTTCCAGGCGGCCTGGATCAACTGCTCCTTGGAGCAGGTGCGACCGGCGGCCCGGAGCAACTGCTCCAGCAGGCGATGTTCCTTGGGGGTGAGCTGCAGATCGGCGTCGTTGTAGGAGGCGGTGCGGCCATCAGGGCTGAGGCGCAGGCCGCCCCATTGCCAGTCCTCCTGCAGCGGCCTGCCGGCGCGCCGGAGCAGCGCATGCACCCGGGCCTTGAGCAGGGTGGGTTCAAAGGGCTTGATCAGGTAATCGTCCGCCCCCTGCTCCAGGCCGGCGATGGTGTCATCCAGGCTGTCGCGGGCGGTGAGCATCAGCACCAGCGGTTGCGGACCTTCGCCCTTGCGCAGGCGGCGGCACAGATCCAGACCGTCCAGCCCAGGCAGGTTGAGATCGAGAATCAGCAGGTCGTAGGGCTCACCGCTGAGCATCTCCCAGGCCGTCAGGCCATCGCCGCAGGCTTCACACACATAGCCCCAGTGCTGCATCAGCTCCGTGAGCGACTCGCGGATCACGGGATCGTCTTCAACGACCAGCACCTTCAACGGATGCGCTCCCTGGCGGCACCACCGCACTGTGGCGAGCCGGCGGTGAAAAAGTCGTGAAGCCCTCGCGCGGGGCCTTCACCACATCCACTCCTCGGGGGAGGGGATGCCGTTTTCGCGGCGCACCCGGGCGATGCGCTCCTGCTGCTTCACCGCCTCCTCGGAGGCGCTCAACCAGGGACGGCGGCGCTGCTGCACCGCCCTGGAGGCCTCCAGAGCCGAAGGCAGGCGCGTGATGGTCCACTCCACACCGTCCGCCGGAGCCGAGCGGGTCGGAGCGGATCGCGTCGCTGCGGAACTGCCCATCAGGCCTACGGCGAACCAACGCATGATCCTGACAGTTCCCCGGCCAGGGGCTGACAGCGGCGGACGCGGCGGCCATGGTTGATGCCAGTGATCCCACCCTGATGCTGCGCTTCGCCCCCCTGCTGCTGCTGGCCGCCGGACTGGCGGCACCGGCTACCGCCGCACCCCAGCCCGTGCTGGTGGATTGCCAGGGCCGCGGTGTTGTGAAACCGGAGAGCATTCAGATCGGCTGCGCCACCGGCAGCGTGTTGATCAGCGGCATCCGCTGGACCCGCTGGGACCTGAACACGGCCAGGGGCGAGGGTGAGCTGGTGGTGAACAGCTGCATCTACAACGGCGGCCCGATCTGCGTGGAAGGCAAAACAACCAGCTACCCGGCGCAGATCAGCCTGGCGGGCCAGGCCAGTGGCCCGGGCATCACGGTGTTCAGCGAGGTGCGGCTCACGTTCAAGAACCAGGGCCCCGCCGCGCTCAATCGTGGCGTTTATAAGATCGACAACCCCCTTGGACCGCGATGAAAGCCAGCTGGAACGGCACGGTGATCGCTGAAAGCGACGACATCGTGACCGTGGAGGGCAACGCCTACTTCCCGCCTGAAGCGCTGGATCGCTCCTGCTTCCGCCCGTCCGAACACCGCACCAGCTGCGGCTGGAAAGGCGTGGCCCACTACTACGACGTGGTGGTGAACGGTGAGGTGAACAGCAACGCCGCCTGGTTCTATCCCGAACCCAAGGACGCTGCCGCGCAGATCAAGGGACGTGTGGCCTTCTGGCGCGGTGTGTCGGTGGCCTGAAGGCCCGCTGCCTCATTCGAACGCGTCGATCAGCACCGGCACGGTGACGATCGGATCGAAGCTGTTGGCTGCCGTGGGCTGGTTTGAGGCGCTGCTCACCGGCGCCGGCTGCGGCGCTGGAGCTGAGCGACGCCTGGAGCTGCCGCCGCCGCGGCGCGGACTCTGGGAAGCAGCGGTGCTGCCGCGCTGAATCGGCTGCTCCTTGAGGTCGTTGCGCACCTGGTTGAGCAGCTTGGAGTGGTTGGTGTTGTTGTATTTGCGCAGCAGGGCCGGATCCCAGGCCATGGTCTGTCGTCTCTTGGCGTGAGACCAGCCTAGGGGTGGCCCACACCCCAGCCGGGCTGGAAAGCGTGATAACTTGTCACAGCGACAACTGGAAGTCGATCCGCTTACGGGTTTCACCGCAACGGCGCTTCCAGGGTCCTGAAACCACTCTTGCGTACCCATGTCCAGGCTCGTTGGTCTGCAGGCTCCCGATTTCACCGCCACCGCTGTGGTGGATCAGGAATTCAAGGAGGTGACCCTCTCCTCCTACCGCGGCAAGTACGTGGTGCTGTTCTTCTACCCGCTCGACTTCACCTTCGTGTGCCCCACGGAGATCACCGCCTTCTCCGATCGCTACAGCGAGTTCTCCAGCCGCAACTGTGAAGTGCTGGGCGTGTCCGTGGACAGCCAGTTCTCCCACCTGGCCTGGATCCAGACCGACCGCAAGAACGGCGGCATCGGCGACATCGCCTACCCCCTGGTGGCCGACCTCAAGAAAGAGATCGCCAGCGCCTACGAGGTGCTCGACGAGGACGCCGGTGTGGCCCTGCGCGGCCTGTTCATCATCGATCCCGATGGTGTGATCATGCAGAGCACGATCAACAACCTGCCCGTGGGCCGCAGCGTCGACGAGACCCTGCGTCTGCTCCAGGCCTTCCAGCACATCCGCAACAACCCCGACGAGGTGTGCCCCGCCAACTGGACCCCCGGCGAGAAGACCATGAACCCCGACCCCGTGAAGAGCAAGGAGTTCTTCGCCGCCGTCAACTGAGCACGGTCAACTGAGCGCCTCTGCGAGCGCAACACCAGGGCCCTGAGGGGCCCTTTTTTCATGGCTGGTTCAGAGCAGGCTGAGGCTGCCGCGGCTGCCATCGAGCCGGGCCCGGCGCCCGAGAGGCAGGGCCAGGTTGGGCACACCGTGACCCACCGGAAGCTGCCGCACCAGCGGCACCCCCAGGGGCTTCAGCCGCTCCAGCAGGATCTCCTCCATCGTGAAATCGCCCGGCAGCACATCGTCCTCGGCCCAGCTGAAGCGCCCGAGCCCGATGCCGGCCACACCCGCCAGCAGCCCACTGCTGCGCCACTGGCTCAGCTGCCGATCGATGCGATACGGCGCCTCACCGGTGTCCTCGAGCACCAGGATCGCGCCGCGCAGATCAGGCAGCCAGGGGGTGCCGATCAGGCTGGTGGCGATGGTGAGGTTGGTCACCACCAGGGGGCCTTCGGCGCTGCCGCCCTGCACGCCCTCTCCCTGCAGGGCGGCCACGGGCCGCTGCTCCAGCAGGTTCACCAGGCGCTGCCACTGGCCCTCGTCGCCACCGAACCAGCCGTGCACCCCGCCGATGCTGCCAGCCGCCCACTGGGCCAGCAGCAGGGCCGAGCAATCCGAAAAACCCACACACCAGCGCGGCGCAGCCGGGAGCTGCCAGCCCTGCTCCAGCACCCGGGCGCTGCCCCAGCCGGCCCCCACATAGAAGAGGGCATCCACCTCTGGATCGAGCCAGGCCTGCTGCAGCGCCGCAGCCCGCTGCGGGTCGGTGCCCGCAAACCAGCGCCAACGGCGTTGCAGCTCCGCGGGGCGGATCAAGCTCCAGCCCTGGCGGCGGCAGCGCTGCTCCAACCGATCCAGCAACGGATCTCCCGGCTCCAGCCAGGTGCCCGGTGCCAGGGCCGCGATGCGGCTACCCGGCCGCAAGGGTGGCGGCTGCAGCGACAGGCGCCGCTGGGCATGGGCACCCCAGCGATCAACGCTCAGCCCCGCCGCCGCGGCAGCGACGCCGGCCCCAAGCAGCTGGCGGCGCCGCACGGCGGGATCAGCCGAGCAGGCTGGCGAGCAACCGGCGGCCATCCACGCCGCCGGTGGCCGGATCGCAGGCACGCTCCGGGTGGGGCATCAGCCCGAGCACGTTGCCCGCAGCATTGGTGAGACCCGCCACATCGCCCACCGATCCGTTGGGGTTACGGCAATAGCGCAGCACCACCTGGCCGTTCTCCTCCAACTGGCGCAGCAGCTCCGGATCGGCCTGATAGCGGCCTTCGCCGTGGGCGATCGGGAAGTTCACCACCTCACCGCTGCTGTAGCCCTGCAACCAGCTGCAGGACCCGGGCTCCACCTTCAGATCGGTGGGCTCACAGATGAAGTGCAGCTTCTGATTGCGCGTCAGCGCACCGGGCAGCAGCCCCATCTCGGTGAGCACCTGAAAGCCGTTGCAGATCCCCAGCACACGGCCACCGCGCTCAGCAAAGGCCACCACCTCCTGCAGCAGCGGCGCAAAACGGGCGATGGCACCACAGCGCAGATAGTCGCCGTAGCTGAAGCCACCGGGGATCACCACAGCCTCCAGCCCGCTGAGATCCCGCTCTTCGTGCCAGAGAAACCGGGTTGGAATGCCGAGGCAGCCCTCGGCGGCCCATTGCACGTCCCGGTCGCAATTGGACCCGGGAAACACCACCACGCCAAGGGTCATCGTCAGGCTCCTGCGCTGCTGGCGTCCTTGAGCTCGAGCGTCCAGTTCTCAATCACGGGATTGGCGAGCAGGCGATCGCTGAGCAGCTCCAGCTGCTCACGCGCGGTGGCTTCATCGGGGGCTTCCAGCTCCACCTCCACGGCCTTGCCGATGCGGAGGCGACTGATGCCGTCCACACCCAGACGACCGGCCGCAGCGCGGGTGGCCTCACCGGCGGGATCAAGCACCGACGGCCTCAGCGAGACCAGCACACGGGCGGAGTAGAGGGGCACCTGAGCTCCACGAGGATTGTTAAATCTTGGCAGGCCGAGTGCCGCACCCCCTGGCATCTGGTCACGGTGGAGGTAGTCCTCCGCAGCGCGCCCGTGCCCGTCGCCCGCCAGCTGCTCGCCGCCGCGCTGACCACGGCGCTGACCACAGACGTGGCGGCACTGATCAGCGGCGGCGTGGCTCAGGCCCAGACGGCTCTACAGGTTCCGCTGGAATGCCAGCTCCAGGGCGCCGCCTGGCAACCCTGCACGCTCACGATCGAGCGCATGGGAGAGCATTGGTGGCTGCTGGTGGATGGCCAGCGGCTGGATTTCCGCAGCGATGGACGCGGCAGCGTCACCCTCAGCGATGCCAGCGGCCGCTCCCAGGCGGTGCAGCCGGTGTGGACAGCGCAGCACGCCCTCTGTTGGGACGGCGTGTGCGCCAAGGGCGACCTACCGCTGGACTAACGCCTGCTCCAGCGCCGCCTGATCCACATCCAACCCCAGGGCCACCAACTCAACGCCGTCCTGCTCGGGGCGCGGCTGGGTGGAGGCGGAATCAAACCAGCACTCCAGCCGCGGACCCACCGCCTGGATCTGCAGCGGGTAGCGCTTGCCCGGCAACCAGGCGCGCCCCTTCAGCCGCAGCAGCCCCTGGGCTTCGATCTGCGCGCGCAGAGCCTGCTCCAGCGCGGTGCGCTCCAGTGCTCCCTGCCAGCGCAGCACCGCCGACTGCATCGCCACATGGCTGTGGTCGTGATGGTGATGGTGGTCGTCGTGATCATCGTGATGGTGATGACCGTGATCGTGGTGCTCCTGATCAGCCTCCGGCCGATCAAGACCGAGCAGCAGCGCTGCCGGCACCTCACCGCGTTGCATCGGCAGCACCGAAACCCCGGCCCGGGTGCGCCCGGCCAGGTCAGCCTGCAGCTGCTGCAGCTGAGCCGGATCCAGCCGATCGGCGCGGCTGAGCAGGATCAGATCGGCAGCCTCCAGTTGATCCTCAAACAGCTCGTTGATGTCGCTGAGATGGTCGAGGCTGGGATCGGCCTGGCGCTGGGCTTCAAGCGCCGAGGGGTCGCCCACCACACTGCCGGCGGCGAGCGCCTCGCCATCCACCACCGTCACCACGCCGGTGACGCGGGTGCGCGTGCGGATCTCGGGCCAGCCGAAGGCCTGCACCAGGGGCAGCGGCAGGGCCAGGCCACTGGTTTCCACCACGATGCCGTCGAGCTGATCGGCCCGTTGCAGCAGCAGTTGCATGGTGGGCAGGAATTCGTCCTGCACGGTGCAGCAGAGGCAGCCGTTGGCCAGCTCCACCACGCGGCCGTCGAGCTCCTCCTCCGGGCAGAACCCGCAGCTGCGGATCAGATCACCATCGATCCCCACCTCGCCGAATTCATTCACCAGCACCGCCAGGCGCAGGCCGCTGGTGAGCAACAGCCGGCGCAGCAGGGTGGATTTGCCGGCACCGAGAAAACCGGTCACCACGGTGACCGGCAGACGCTGGGTTGTGCTGGTCATCTCAGCCCACCAGGGCAGTCCAGCTGAAGGCGGCACCCACGCCGATCAGGCCGCCGGCCAGCAGACGCAGCTGGGGCAGGGCCAGGCGGGCGGCGGCGCTGCGCAGAACACCGAGCGCCAGAAGCAGCAGGGCGCCCTGGCTGAGCAGCAGGCCCAGGAAATACCCGGCGATGGGGCTGGCCTCCCAGCCCACCACAGAGGCGCTGAGCACATAGCCGTGCAGCGCGAAGGCAGGCAGCAGCAGGCTGCGGGGCACAGCGCCGGCCACCACCAGACCCTCCACCACCAGGCTCAGGGCCACAAGCAGCTCCGCCTGCGGCAGCCCGGGCAGAACCACACCGGCGGCACTGCCGGCCAGACCCACCGCCAGCAGACCGAGGGTCCAGCGGCGCGACTGCTGCAGGCCCACCAGAGCCAGGGCCAACAGGAACACCAGATGGTCGGGGCCAAGCAGCGGATGCGCCAGGCCGCTGATCAGGCCGGTGATGGGCGTGGGCACCAGGCCCATCGCCTCCATCGGGTGGTGCGCCAGGGCAGGGGCGGCGGCAACAGGCACCAGCAGAGCCGCTGCCGGCAGGAGGCGTTTGAACATCGGTTCACCTGGTCCGCGCCAGGACTTGGGGAGCAACAACCGGCGGGCGTTCTGACTACGGACACAGGGCTGAAGGCCCGATCCGATCACAGCTGCGGGACAGCGCCGGATTCGCACCGGACTTTCCCCGTTTCCTCGTCGGGCTGATCCCCCGAAGAACCGGTGGCGTCAATGTAAGCGCTGTAGCAGCCGGAAGCTCAGCGGCAGTTGAGGCTGTCGCGGGTGGCCACACCGGTGCGGGCATTGGTGCCGCTGGCCCGGGCACAGAGCGCCTTCTGCTGCGGCAGATCGAGCACCGCGTCGGTGAAGTCGGCGCCCTCGATGGCAGCGCCGGTGAACTTGCTGTTCATCAGCATCGCGTTGCGCAGCACCGCATCGGTGAGATCGGCCTGATCGAAGCGGCTGGCGAAGGCCACGGCATCCTCGAGATCCGCCGCGTGCAGGTTGGCGCCCTGGAGATTGGCGGTGTTGAACACCGCGCCGCGCAGATCGGTCTCACTGAGATCGAAGCCTTCAAGGTTGGCCTTGAGGAACTCCTGTTGCTGCAGGTTGCGGCCGTGCATATCGGGCTGCAGATCCTGCACGCTGCGCTGCCCGCGCAGTTCAGGAGCGGTGATCGCCCCAGCGGGGGCGGCGCAGGCGGCGCACGAGAGAGCGATCACCATCACCAGAGCGGCCAGGGTCCGCAGGGCGGAAGCCAGCTGCCGGGAGAGGGTTCGCACGTGAGCTCTAGCTTGGAGCGCTCAAGTTATTGCAGGCAGACGCCGCTGCGCGAACGATGAGCAACACCCTGCGTGTGGTGGTTCCGCCTCACCCCCTGATCGGGCACTGGCTCACCCTGCTGCGCGATCGCGAAACGCCTTCCGCGCTCTACAACACCGCGATGACGGAGTTGGGGCGCTGGCTCACCTACGAGGCCCTGCGCGACTGGATCCCCTACCAACGCGTGGCGGTGCAGACCCCCCTGGCCGGCACCGAGGGAACGGTGGTGGACGGCTCGGTGCCGATGCTGGCGGTGCCCCTGCTGCGCGGTGGCCTGGCCCTGTGGGAAGGCGCCCGGCCCGTGGTGCCCAGTGCCGCGGTGGCCCATCTGGGGGCCGGCGCTGGCCTGCCGGAGCGGATTCCGGAGCGGGCCGGTGTGCTCGTGTTCGCCCCGCAGGTGGCCAGCGGCGAAACCCTGCTGCAGCTGCTCGAGCAGCTCGAAGCCCTGGGCGTGAGCGGCATGCGCCTGCGGGTGATCACAGCGCTCACCGCCAGCCCGGGGCTGAAGCGCATCGGCGAACGCTACGCCGATCTCACCCTCTACACCGGCTGCATCGATGCCGAGCTCGATGGGCAGGGCCGCATCCTCCCGGGCATCGGTGATGTGGACGAGCGGCTCTATGGCCTGAACCAGCTGAACTTCGTAGGCTGAGCCCAGATTCTTCAGGGCAACGGCACGATGGCCAACCGAGACGGTGGTTCCGGTTCCCTGGGCACCCTTGTGGCCGGTGCCCTGATCGGTGCCGCCGGCCTGGGCTGGTGGCTGCTCTCCGAAGCGGAGCGCCGCCGCAGCCAGCAACGGCGCGACAGCAGCCTGCGCCTGAATCGACTCTCCTGGACCGGCGATGAACCGGTCGGGGCCCGGGCAGACCGCCAGCCGCTGCGCGAGGCCGAGCTGCAGGACAAGGTGCATGAGCTCAACCAGGCCATCGAGGACGTGCGCCGCCAGCTCGAGAGCCTGAGCACCCAGAACTGAGCGCTCAACCGGCTGCTCGGTAGGTTGCTGCTACGACTCCGCAGCAGCCATGCTCCGCTCCGCCGCGATCACCCAGGGCATCCAGCGCTCCCCCAACCGGGCCATGCTGCGCGCGGTGGGCTTTGGTGATGGCGACTTCAGCAAGCCGATCATCGGCATCGCCAACGGCTACAGCACGATCACCCCTTGCAACCTGGGCCTGAACGACCTGGCGCGCCGGGCTGAGGAGTCGGCCCACGCCGCTGGGGCGATGCCGCAGATGTTCGGCACGATCACCGTGAGCGATGGCATCTCGATGGGCACCGAGGGGATGAAGTATTCCCTGGTGAGCCGCGAGGTGATCGCCGATTCGATCGAAACGGCCGTGAACGGCCAGAGCATGGATGCGCTGCTGGCCATCGGCGGCTGCGACAAGAACATGCCCGGCGCCATGCTCGCCATGGCCCGCATGAACATCCCCTCGATCTTTGTGTACGGGGGCACGATCAAGCCGGGCAAGCTCGGTGCCTGCGACCTCACCGTGGTGAGCGCCTTCGAGGCGGTGGGCCAGTACAGCGGCGGCAGGATCGACGAGCAGGAGCTCACGGCGATCGAGAAGAACGCCTGCCCCGGCGCCGGCAGCTGCGGCGGCATGTTCACCGCCAACACGATGAGCGCGGCGTTTGAGGTGCTGGGCCTGAGCCTGCCCTACAGCTCCACCATGGCGGCCGAGGATCCGGAAAAGGCCGACAGCGCCGCCCGCAGCGCCGAGGTGCTGGCTGAAGCGATCAAGGCCAACATCCTTCCCCGCGATCTGATGACCCGCGAGGCGTTTGAAAACGCCATCAGCGTGATCATGGCCGTGGGCGGCTCCACCAACTCGGTGCTGCACCTGCTGGCCGTGGCCCGCACCGCCGGCGTGGATCTCTCGATCGACGATTTCGAAACAATCCGCCAGCGGGTGCCGGTGATCTGCGACCTCAAGCCCAGCGGCCGCTACGTGACCGTGGATCTGCATCAGGCGGGCGGCATCCCGCAGGTGATGAAGCTTCTCCTGGATGCGGGTCTGCTCCACGGCGACTGCAAAACGATCGAGGGCAAAACCCTCAAGCAGGTGCTGGCCGATGTGCCCTCCGAGCCCCCCGCCGGGCAGGACGTGATCCGCCCGCTGAGCAACCCGCTCTACGCCAAGGGCCACCTGGCCATCCTCAAGGGCAACCTGGCCGAAGAAGGCGCCGTGGCCAAGATCAGCGGCGTGAAGAACCCGGTGATCACCGGCCCCGCCCGCGTGTTCGAGAGCGAGGAAACCTGCCTGGCCGCCATCCTCGATAAGCAGATCAACCCCGGCGATGTGGTGGTGGTGCGCAACGAGGGCCCCGTGGGTGGTCCCGGCATGCGCGAGATGCTCAGCCCCACCGCCGCGATCGTGGGCCAGGGCCTGCTCGATTCCGTGGCCCTGATCACCGATGGCCGCTTCTCCGGCGGCTCCTTCGGGCTGGTGATCGGCCATATCGCTCCCGAGGCCGCCGTGGGCGGCACGATCGGCCTGGTGCAGGAAGGCGACAGCATCACGGTGGATGCCAACCAACTGCTGATCCAGCTCAACGTGGACGAGGCCGAGCTGGCCCAGCGCCGCGCCGCCTGGAGCAAGCCCGAACCGCGCTACCGCACCGGTGTGCTGGGCAAATACGCCCGCCTGGTGAGCTCCAGCAGCAAGGGTGCCGTCACCGATCAGGCCGAACTCACAGCGAATCGCTGACCAGCTGCGCCCGGATCCGCCGGCAGAGCGCCTCCAGGGGCGCACCGCCGGCGGGCCGCTCACAGCGCTCGCCGCTGCTGGCCTGCATCCACACCGGATGGCTGCCGTGCCAGAGCAGTGGGGCGGCCTCATCGCTCACGGAGCTGAGCATCAGGTTCAGATCAGCGCCACTGCGGTAGATCTCCAGCTCGAGATCGCGATCCGGCACACGCGATCCAGCCGCATCGCGCGCCTCGATCAACAGCTCACAGTCGCTGGTGGTGTCGCCACCGGAGGGAGCATCGCCCTTGAAGCGCACGGCATGGCGCCAGGGCTTGAGGCACAGATCCGCCGCTTTGGCGATATCGGCCAGAAACGCCTCCACTCACACCACCGCCCGGATCGAGCGGATCAGCAGCTGCAGCTCCCCAGGCCTGAAGCCGGGGTTGCGCCCCCCCATGTCACCGAACTTGGAGTGCAGGATCTGCAGCCGGGTCACAGCCGCTGGATCGAAGCGCACCGGCAAACCCACAGGAGTGGCGCGCACACTCGGGGTGAGCCGGTTGAACGGCACCACCACGGTTGACGTGCCACCGGAGCGGGTGGAGAACTCCGCCACCCAGCGCAACCCGCCGGGGATCAGCTCCGTGAGCCCGGCCACACCATCGCGGCAGGCGATGGCCAGCTTGTAGCGGCGGCCGTCGCCATCAAGCACCAGCTCCAGGGCGCCATAGGCGGAGAGATCCAGGGGTGGATCAAACACCGGCGAACGGCAGCTCACGAAGCCACCGCCCTCCGGCTCCACGAAGGCCTGCAGCAGCAGCCCCTCGGAGCTGGCCTGCACCGCCCCCTGGCTGCGGCCGCCCATGATCGTGTCGTTGAGCGCCTGCCAGCCGGCGAAGCCATCGCCGCTGGCGATGGGCAGGGTTGAAAGCATCAGAGTCCTTGGGCTGCCTCAGTGTCCGCCAGCACGAGCACCGGCGCCTGCGGTTGCACCAGCTTGGCGGGTGTGCGCGCCGCCGGCTCCGCCGGATCGAGCAGCCGCTGCAACGCCTGCCGCTTGCCGGCACCACTCACCAGGAAGATCACCTGCCGCGCCGCACTGAGCACCGGCGCCGTGAGGCTGATGCGCTCCAGCCCCTTGCCGGCACCGATCGTCACCAGGCGGGTGCGCTCCTCGGTGGCGGGGGTGCCGGGGAACAGCGAGGCGGTGTGGCCGTCGTCGCCGAGGCCGAGCAGCATCACATCGAAGCGCGGCGGATCCCCCGGGCAGAGGTCGCGCACGTAGGCCTCGAAGGCATCCACCGAGGCAGCCGGTGATTCCAGTTCGGTGGGCACCGGATGGAAGCGAGCCGCGGCACCTGGACCGCCCTCCGCCAGCAACGTGTCCCGCAGCATGCGGGCATTGCTGGCGGGATCGGTGGGGGGCACCCAGCGCTCATCGCCGAGCACCACATCCACCCGGTTCCAGGGCAGGTGTTCCTGGTTGAGCACGCGGTAGGCGGCCGCCGGCGTGGTGCCACCGGAGAGGGCGATGTGAGCCCTGTCGCGCTCATCGAGGGCCAGATCGATCAGGGCAGCGATGCGCTCGGCGCACACGCGCGCCAGCTGCACCGGATCACTGGCCACTTCGAGCTTGTAGCTGGCGGCGGAGGTCATCAGCGGCGCCCCCTCACATCCACTCGGTGTGGAAGGTGCCGGGCTGATCCACACGCTCGTAGGTGTGGGAGCCGAAGCAGTCGCGCATGGCCTGCACCAGGTTCTGGGGCAGACGGCCGGTGAAGTAGCTGTCGATGTAGTCGAGCGAGCTGCTCAGGCAGGGCACGGGGATGCCCGCGGCGGCAGCGCCGGCCACCACCTGGCGCAGGCCGCCGATACGGCGCTTGATCTGATCGGCGAACCAGGGATCCACCATCAGGTTGGCCAGATCAGCCTTGGCGGTGTAGGCGTTCTGGATGCGCTGCAGCAGGCGGGCGCGGATGATGCAGCCCCCCTTCCAGATCTGGCCGATGGCCGACATGTCGAGGTTGTAGTTGTGCAGCTTGGACGCCTCCTGCAGCAGGGCCATGCCCTGGGCATAGCTGGCGATGCAGGCGAGCACGCAGGCATCCATCAGCGGCGCCATCGCATCAGCGGGGCTGCCCAGATCCATGGCCCGCGAGGCCGGCGGCGGCAGGATGGATTCAGCCGCCATCCGCTCGCTGCGCATCGAGCTCAGCACGCGGGCATTGAGGGCGGCGTAGATGGTGGGCACGGGCACACCCATCTGCAGGGCGCTCTCCACGGTCCACAGGCCGGTGCCCTTCTGGCCGGCGGCATCCACGATCTTCTCCACCAGATCGGCGCCATCGGCGGGATCTTTCGTGCGCAGGCAGATCTCGGTGATCTCCACCAGGAACGACGACAACTCTTCTGTGGCGTTCCACTGCTTGAGCACATCGGCCATGGCCTCGCCGTTCATGCCGGCGCTGCGCTTCATCAGGTCGTAGGCCTCGGCCAGGATCTGCTCGATGCCGTACTCAATGCCGTTGTGCACGGTCTTCACGAAGTGGCCGGCACCACCGGGACCGATGTAGGTGACGCAGGGTCCGTCCTCCACCTGGGCGGCCATCTTGCGCACCAGGCTCTCGATCGCGTCGTAGGCGGCCTTGGTGCCGCCGGGCATCATGCTCGGGCCCTCGAGCGCACCCTTGGCGCCGCCGGACACGCCCATGCCGATGTAGCCGAAGCTCCTGCTCTCGAGCGTCGCCACGCGACGTTCGGTGTCGGTGTAGAGGGAATTGCCGCCGTCGATCAGCAGATCACCCTCCTCCAGCAGCGGGGAGATCTGCTCGATCATGGCGTCGATCGGATCGCCCGCCTTGATCATCATCAGGATGCGGCGCGGGCGCTGCAGCTTGGCCACGAAATCCTCGAGCGAGGTGGCGCCGATGATCTGCTTGCCAGCGCCACGGCCCTTGAGGAAGGCCTCGGTTTTGGCGTAAGTGCGGTTGTACACAACGCTGGAGAAGCCGTTGCGCTCGGCATTGAGCACAAGGTTCTCGCCCATCACCCCGAGGCCGATCAGGCCGAAGTGGGCCTTGTCCATGACGCCGCTGCTGTCACTGTCCCGCCCAGTGTGGCGAGGCTGCACCGCCGATGCAGCCCCATCGTTGCCAACTGATCAGATCCGCGATCAGATCACGGTGCCGTCGGCGATGGTGGCGTTCTTCACGATCACCACGATGCCGTTGCGGATGTAGAAGCCGAGCTCAGGCCGATCGGCTTCCTCCACGCGGTCCTTGTTCACGATCGTCACGTCGCGGCCGATGCGCACGTTCTTATCGAGGATGGCGCGCTTCACCGTGGTGCCCCGGCCCACGCCCACAGGAATGCCGCCGCGCTCCCGCAGCACCGCACGCTCTTCGCTGGATTCAAAGAAGTCGTTGCCCATCACCAGCGTGTCCTGCAGCACCGCTTCGTCCTCCACGCGGGCGCGCACACCGAGCACGCAGTGGTGGATGCTGCAGGCCTTGAGCATCGAGCCCTCGCCGATGATCGACTCGGTCACCTGGGCATCGAGCAGCTTGCTGGGGGGCAGGTAACGCGGGCGGGTGTAGATCGGGAACTGCTCGTTGTAGAAGGAGAACGCGGGGTTGGGCTGCGCGGTCAGCGCCAGGTTGGCCTCGTAGAAGGCGCCGATGGTGCCGATGTCCTCCCAGTAGTCGTCGAAGAGGAAGCTCTGCAGGTGGTCGCCGCGCTGCAGCGCCTCGGGGATGAGCTGCTTGCCGAAGTCGGTGGCGGTGGGGTTCTTGGCCAGCAGGTCGAACAGGGTGTCGCGGCTGAACACATAGATGCCCATCGACGCCAGATAGGGGCGCTTCAGCGCTTCCTCCGCGGAGAGGCCGAGCTTGGAGGTATCCACCCACATCTCCTTGAGGGCCTCACCCTTGGGCTTCTCGCGGAATTCCCGGATGCGGCCGTTCTCGTTGGTGTGCATCAGGCCGAAGGCCTCCGCCTGGGCAGCATCCACCGGCAGGGCGCCGATGCTCACGTCAGCGCCGGTGGCGATGTGGTGGTCCACGAAGGTGCTGTAGTCCATCCGGTAGAGCTGGTCGCCGGAGAGGATCAGGTAGTGGTCCACATCCCACTCCTGGAACAGCCACTGGTATTTGCGCACGGCATCAGCGGTGCCCTCGAACCAGCTGGGGCTTTCCGGGGTCTGCTGCGCGGCGAGCACCTCCACGAAGCCCTGGCCGAAGCCGGCGGAGAGGTTGTAGCTCTGGGTGAGGTGGCGGTTGAGCGAAGCGCTGTTGAACTGCGTCAACACGTACATCTTGTTGATGCCGGAGTTGATGCAGTTGCTGATCGGGATATCAATCAACCGGTATTTGCCCGCCAGCGGCACGGCAGGCTTGGCGCGCATCTTGGTGAGCGGGTACAGGCGCGTGCCGGCTCCGCCGCCGAGAATGATCGCCAGAACGCGCTTCATGCCTTGATCCCTAGTGCCTTGGGCGCCAAGACGGTAGGCGAACCCACGGCCTCACCGGAAGCCTTCTGAGCAGATTGGCTGAAAACGGAAAGGCCACGTCACAAGCGCGGCCCTGGCGTGTGTCCGAGGACTCAGTCCTGGCTCTCGTGCAGCTCGAACAGGTCCTGCAACACCTTCATCGCCTGATGGCGTTGCTGGCGCGGTTGCGGGGCGCGCAGGTTGGTCACAGGGGTGTGCAGGATCTTGTTGATGATGCCCTTGCTCAGGGCCTCCACCACCTTGCGCTCCCGCGCCGAGAGGTCGGGCCCCATGCGGCTGAGCGCCTTCTGCAGCTCCTGCTCACGGATCTGCTCCAGCTGGGTGCGCAGCCGGTTGGCCACGGGCACAGCCTCAAGGCCATCCCACCAGTCGAGGAAGTCGCGGCCCTCCTGCTGGAGCATGCCCTCAGCCTCGGCGGCAATCTCACGGCGGGCCTCCTGGTTGCGGGCCACCACCTCCTGGAGGTCGTCCACGTCGTAGGAGTCCACGCCGCTGAGATCGCCCACGCCGGCGGCGATATTGCGGGGCACGCCGATATCCACCAGCATCAGCGAGGAGCGGCGGTTCAGCCGCTCCAGCCGCTCCACCGTGATGATCGGTTCCTCGGCGCCGGTGCTGGTGAACACCAGCGAACAGGTGCTCAGGCAATGGTCGAGATCGTTGAGCGGCCGGCACTGCACCGGCAGAGCCGGAAAGTCGGCGGCCATCTGCTCGGCGCGTTGCACCGTGCGGTTGAGCAGCACCACACCGCGGGCACCCTTGGCCTGCAGGTGCTGCAACAGCAGGCGGGCCATGCGGCCGGCACCCACCACGGCGATCTGCTCCTGGTCCAGGGGCACCAGATCATCCACGCCGCGGGCCTGGCCCACCTTCAGCTGGGCCAGCTCCACCGCCGCCGAGGAGATCGACACGGCACCGGTGCCGAGATTGGTTTCACTGCGGACGCGCTTGCCGGTGCTCACCGCCTGGTTGAGCAGGCGGTTGAGGATGGGCCCGATCGAGCGGTGCTCCTGACCGAGCCGGTACATCTTCTTCACCTGGGAGAGGATCTGGCCCTCGCCCAGCACCAGGGAATCCAGGCCGGCGGCCACCCGCATCAGGTGGGCCACCGCCTCCTCGTGGTGGTAGGTGAACAGGTGGGGGCTGAGATCATCCAGCTCCAGGCCGGAGTGATCGCTGAGGAAGCTGCCAACGGCGGTCACGCCCTGCTCGGGATGGCGCAACAGCGTGTAGATCTCAAGCCGGTTGCAGGTGCTGAGGATCGAAGCCTCGAGCACCTCCTCATGGGAGCGCAGCCGCTGGAGGGAATCCTCGATGGCCTGCTCCGCAATGCTGAGCCGTTCCCGGATCTCCACCGGGGCCGTGCGGTGACTGAGGCCGACGACGGCGATGTGCATGGAGGCGGAAACGGGACGTGCGAACAGGAACGAAAAGGACGCCGGGGAACTGCGCGTGCTGCGCAGCCCCCAGCAGTCTGAGCGCGATCAGCGCAGAGCGATGCTCTGGGCGCCGTCCTTGATGTGCACGGTGGTGGTGAAGCGGGCGGTGTTGTCCAGGGTGCTGATCACCAGGGAGCTGGTGCGGGTGCAGTCCTTCTCGAACTTCACGCCGTCGAACAGCAGGCCATCGGTGATGCCGGTGGCAGCGAACACCACGTTCTCGCCGCAGGCCAGCTCCTCGGCTTCGTAAACGCGATCGGGATCGGCGATGCCCATCTCGGCCAGGCGGGCCAGGTTGCCTTCCTTGGTGAGGCCTTCCCACTCCTTGGTCTGAGCCACGGCCGGGTCGTACACCAGCTGACCCTGGAAGTGGCCGCCCAGGGCGCGCAGGGCGGCAGCGGAGATCACACCCTCGGGAGCAGCGCCGATGCCCATCAGGCAGTGGGTGCCGGTGCCGGCGAAACCGCAGGCGATGGCGGCCTGCACGTCGCCATCGGAGATGGGCTGCACGCGGGCGCCGGTGGCGCGGATCTCCTTGATCAGGTCCTTGTGGCGGGCGCGGTCCATCACCACGATCACCAGCTCGTCAGCCGGGATGCCGAGGCACTCGCTGAGGATCTTGATGTTCTCGGTGGCCGACTTGCGGATGTCCACCTTGCCCTTGGCGGCCGGGGGAGCGGCCAGCTTCTTCATGTAGAAGTCGGGCGCGTTGAACAGGCCGCCGCGATCGGAGGCGGCGAGCACGGCCATCGAACCGCGCTGGCTGTTGGCGCAGAGGTTGGTGCCTTCGCAGGGATCCACAGCGAAGTCCACGCCGGGGCCGGTGCCGCTGCCCACTTCCTCACCGATGTAGAGCATCGGCGCTTCATCGCGCTCGCCCTCGCCGATCACGATGCGGCCCTGCATCTGGATCTTGCCCATGCGCTCGCGCATGGCCTCCACGGCTGCAGCGTCGGCCTCGTTCTTGAGGCCCATGCCGGTGAGCTTGGCGGAAGCGATCCCTGCCTGCTCAACAACCTCGAGAATTTCTTGAATCAGGGTGCGATCCACGGCGGTGCGGCGAAGGGAAAGGACAGTCAGCGCCTGGTGATGGACAGGGAGCTGCTGATCGCGAGAGCGGAAGAAGCCGTTCCGGCCAGCAACACCAAGGCCTTTCAGGCTTGAAGCGCCGCCCACTGTATCAGTGCTTCCCGGGCCAGAAGCCAGGCCATCAGAAGGGCTGTCGCAGGTGAATTCCTACAATTGCCCCTCTCCCGCCCCTGAAGCCGCTATGAGCACCAAACCCCTGGTGATCTCGCCCTCGATCCTCTCGGCCGATTTCTCCCGCCTCGGCGACGACGTGCGTGCCGTGGACCAGGCCGGTGCCGATTGGATTCATGTGGACGTGATGGACGGCCGCTTCGTGCCCAACATCACCATCGGCCCGCTGATCGTGGAAGCCCTGCGTCCGGTGACCCAGAAGCCCCTGGACGTGCACCTGATGATCGTGGAGCCGGAGAAGTATGTGGCGGACTTCGCCAAGGCCGGTGCCGACATCATCTCGGTGCAGGTGGAGGCCTGCACCCACCTGCACCGCAACCTGGCGCAGATCAAGGACCTGGGCAAGATGGCGGGCGCGGTGCTCAACCCCGGCACCCCGATCGACACCCTGGAGTACTGCCTGGAGCTGTGCGACCTGGTGCTGGTGATGAGCGTGAACCCCGGCTTCGGCGGCCAGAGCTTCATCGAGAACCAGGTGCAGAAGATCCGCGACCTGCGCCGCATGTGCGATGAGAAGGGCGTGGATCCCTGGATCGAAGTGGATGGCGGCATCAAGGCCGAGAACGCCTGGAAGGTGATCGAAGCCGGCGCCAACGCGATCGTGAGCGGCTCGGGCGTGTTCAACCAGCCCAGCTACGCCGATGCAATCACCGGCATCCGCAACAGCAAGCGCCCCGTGGCGGTGGCTGCCTGAAGGTGGCTGCCTGAAGCTGAACGCACGGAAGCGGCCTGCGTTGCAGGCCCTTCAACAACCAAACCCCGATTCTGTACAGCCTGTACAGAATCGGGGTTTTTTGATGCGCCGCTGCCTCAACAGCAGAAGGCCATGAAGAAGGCCGTGATCAGGCGCTGAGGAACCAGCCGTAGCTGTGCAGGCCGATGCCCAGCAGGTTCACGCCGATGTAGCAGACGCAGATCACCACCAGCCCGGCCACCGCCACCATCGCCGGCTTGCGCCCCTGCCAGCCGCGGCTGAGGCGGGTGTGCAGATAGGCGGCATACACCAGCCAGCAGATCAGGGCCCAGGTTTCCTTCGGATCCCAGCTCCACCAGCTGCCCCAGGCTTCATTCGCCCACACCGCACCGCTCACGATGCCGATCGAGAGCAGCAGGAAGCCCACGGTGATCGTGCGGTAGCTGAGGCTGTCGAGCTGTTCACTCAGCGACAGGCTGGCGCTGCTCAGTTCGAGCCCACCGGCCGCCGGACCCTCCGCAGCCAGGCTGGCCTGGCGGAAGGCGCCGCTGCCGATCGAGCTGCTGCGCAGTTCCAGCTGCTGGCCGCGATCGGTGAACAGCACCGCCAACGAGAGCAACGAGCCCACCAGCAGGGCCGCGTAGCTCACCATGATCACGCTCACGTGCATCACCAGCCAGCTGGAGCGCAGGGCCGGCACCAGCGGAGCGGCCTGCTGCAGCTGATCGGGCAGGGCGAAGCTGGCGAAGGCCACACAGCCCAGGCCCATCGGGGTGGCAGCCGCGGCCACGATCGGCGAGGGATAGGAGCGCTCCACCAGCAGCTGGGTGAGGGTGCAGGCCCAGGCCAGGAAGCAGAGGGATTCGTAGAGGTTGCTGATCGGGAAGTGCCCCGACTGCCACCAACGCAACACCAGCTGCGCCGTGAGGGAAAGGTTGGCAGCAGCCACCATCCAGCGCACGGCCTGGCTGCCCTGGCCGGAGCCGCTCACGCTCCAGAAGGCCAGAGGCAGGGCGATCAACAACAGGGCGAAGGCGGCGAGGCCCAGGGCCAGAACCGGATCGGTCACGAACGATGCAGAGGGGGGCAAGACAAGCGGCAGAACCGTGGGGTCAGTCTGCCGTGGAGATCGCGTCAGCGACTGGCCTGACGCAGCAGCACCAGACCACCGCCCAGGCCGATGAACACCGGCAGCCAGGCCGCGAAGAAGGGCAGCAGCGTTCCCTTGATCCCCAGGGAACTGAAGATGAACGACATCAGGTAGTAGCCGAAGATCAGCAGCACGCTGATGCCGAAGCCCTGGCTGCGGCTGGTGCGGGCATTGGGGCGCACGCCGAGGCTGCTGCCGATCAGGCCGAACACCAGGCAGATCGCCGGGAAGGCGAACTTCTCCTGAATCCGCACCCGCAGCCGCCGCGCCTCCTTGCGATCGCCGGCCTGGTTGAGCAGGGCCTCGGCCCGCAGGGCCTGGCGCACGGTCATCTGGGCGGCATCGCTGGGGAGTTTGCCCACATCCAGCGGGGCCTTGTTGAAGGGATAGAAGTAGCGGTCGAAATCAGCGGAGGTGGTGCGGTCGTTGCGGCTGTCGATGTCCACGATGCGGCCATCGCGGAATTCCCACATGCTGCGGGCCTCGTTCCAGCGGCCGGTTTTGGCGATCAACAGCTGCTGATGGCCGGCCTTGGTGAAATCCACCAGGGTCACGTCGTACATCAGGCCCTCCCGGAAGCGGCGGGCATAGAACAGCTGCGCCAGATCGTTGCCCACGCGCTCCTTGCCCTTCTCATCGAAGCTGGTGAGCTGGGCATAGCGGGAATACACCACGTTGTCGCCGCGCTCGGCCGACACGGAGCGCCCCAGGGCGGCATCGAGCGTGTCGGCGGCGGCCAGGTTGGCGCTGGGCACGATCACATCGTTGAACACGAAGGTGAGTGCCGTCATCAACGTCGCCACCACCAGGGCCGGCATCACCATGCGCCAGGTGGCGACACCGATGCTGCGCAGGGCGGTGAGTTCGCTGGAACTCGACAGGCGGCTGAAGGCCAGCAGGGTGGCCATCAACGTGGCCATCGGGAACGACAGCACCAGGAATCCCGGCAGGCGCAGACCGAGCACCTGCATCGCCACCAGGGGAGGCAGGCCGGCCTCAGCCACCTTGCGCACCAGTTCAAACACCACCCCCACCGAGAGGGAAACAGCGGTGAAGGCGGCAACACCGAACAGCAGCGGCCCCATCAGCTCGGAGGCGAGCCAGCGGTCCATCAGCGGCAGCCGCTGCCACTGGCGCTGCAGACGCCGCGCCTGCCGCTGCAGGGGCTCAGGCCAGGCAGCGGGCATCACAGGCGGAAATCCTCCCCGAGGTAGTGGCGCTTCACCAGTGGATCATTGGCCATCTCCCGCGAGGGACCGCTGGCGAGAATGCTGCCCTCGGTGAGGATGTAGGCCCGGTCGGTGATCGCCAGCGTCTCGCGCACGTTGTGGTCGGTGATCAGGATGCCCATGCCACGGTCGCGCAGCCGGGCGATCAGCCCCTGCAGATCAGCCACCGCCAGGGGATCCACCCCCGCGAACGGTTCATCGAGCAGCAGGTAGCGCGGCCCGTGCTCCCCCACCGCCAGGGCCCGGGCCACCTCACAGCGGCGCCGCTCACCGCCGGAGAGCTGAAAACCCTTGCGCTGCACGAAGGGGCGCAGATGAAAGTCGTCCACCAGCTGCTCCACCCGATCGCGGCGCAGGGCCTGGGGCGATCCACTCGCCTGCAGGGCCAGCATCAGGTTGTCGTACACGCTGAGGTTGCGGAACACGCTGGCTTCCTGCGGCAGATAGCCGATGCCCAGCCGGGCTCGCTCCGGCATCGAGAGATCCGCCACCGACTGCCCATCCATCTCCACCTGGCCTGAATCCGGCTTGAGCAGACCGGTGACCAGATTGAACGTGGTGGTTTTGCCGGCACCGTTCGGGCCCAGCAACCCCACCACCTCGCCGGGGATGAGGTTCAGGCACACCTGCTTCACCAGCGGTCGCCCACCGATGGTGAGGGCGACATGATCGAGCACCAGACTCATGGCTGCACCGGCGCAGGCGCTGCAGCCGGCGGGGTCTGGGGTTGGGCTTGGGGTTGAGGTTGGGGTTGCTGCTGAATCTTGAGGCGGCTGAACACCTGCTGGCCCGAAGGGGGAATGGCGATCAGGCGTTCGCCATCCACGAGATACACCACCCGCTCAGCCCGGATCAGATTGCCGCCCTCCTGCACGATGTCCACATCACCGCTGAGCACCACCCGGTTCTCCTTGCTGAAGTACTGGGCCTGCCGGGCCGTGGCCACCACCCGCTCATCGGGATACACGATGCGCACGTTGCCGGTGGCCGTGACCACACCGGTGAGCTGATCCGCGCGCTGTTGATCGGATTCAATCGTCACCAGACCGGTGCTCACCCGGGCTGGCGCGGCTGGTTGCTCGGTGGTTTGTGGTTGCTCGGTTGGCTGTGGCTGCTCAGCTGGCTGTGGTTGCTCTTGCGTCCGGCCGGGCACGGCCTGAGCCAGTCCGAACGCCAGGATCACGGCGGCGAGAGACAGGCGGCCAA
>CAJXSQ010000018.1 GCA_913061215.1 uncultured Synechococcus sp.
TCATGCAGACGGCGGTCTGCACGAGATCGATGATGTGAACACCATTGCGCGCGCAGTAGATGTAGCGCGACATCTTGGGGTTCCAACGACGGGTCTGGTGCCCGAAGTGGGCACCCGCCTCCATCATTTCGGCGAGAGTGACAACAGCCATGAGTTGAGGGTTTCGGGTTTGCCTCCACCTGCCAGGGACCTCGGACACGGGTCACCCGAAACGTGCAGGTGTGCGGTGTGAATGAACCCGAGCACCCTACCAAATGGCAGATCAGCACTCAGGCCAGGCCTTCGGCCCGGGCTTCGCGGTAGAGGGCACGCACACCGATGCGGTTGAGCGGCAGCCGCAGCAGTTCCATCGCCAGGCCGGGCTTGCCCCTGCGGATCAACCAGGCCAGCAGCGGCCGCAGGCTGCGCTCGTTGAGCAGGCCCCCCAGGGTGAGCAGTTCCCAGAGCAGGCGGTGCAGCACGGTGAACTGAATGATGAAGCGAACCCGCCGCGTGGGGTGCTTGCGGTAGAACACCAATCCCATTTTGGCCCGCTCACCCTCCACGGCGATCAGGCGTGGCACCTGCTCCAGGCTCAGGGGCGGATGCCAGTGGTAGCCCACCGCCTCGGGGCAGCGCACCAGCACCACGCCCATGCGCCGCAGCCGCTCGCCCAGCTCCAGATCCTCCCAGCCGTAGAGGCGGAAGCGGGTGTCGAACAGGCCGCTGCGCTCCAGCACCGCGCGATCGATCGCCACATTGCCGGTGGCGAAGTAAGCCCAGGAGAGGTCGCGGAGCTTGTGGGGCTCACTGGTGGGATCGTTGAAATTGGCGGTGTTGATCACCGCGCCATAGGTGAAGCAGAGGCGATCACCCCGCTGCTGCCAGCTCTGCTGCAGCCGGCGCGCGTGGCTGAGCAGGAAGCTGTCCGTCACCACCAGATCGCTGTCGATGAACACGATCACATCGCCGCGGGCGTGGTCCACGCCGCGGTTGCGCCCCTCCGCCGGCCCGCCATGGTCCTGCTGCACCAGCCGCACGTGGGGAAACTCAGCGCTGCGGCTCAGCAGCCAGTTCACCGTGTCGTCGGTGGAGCCGTCATCGACCACCACCACCTCATAGGCGCTGATCGGTGCCTCCAGCCGCTGCTGCTCCAAAGCGCGCAGGCACTTCTCCAGGATCGGCAACCGGTTGTAGGTGGGGATGACGACGCTGAGAAACATGGCGTGGAGACGGGCAAAAAAAGGGGGACCCCGCAGGATCCCCAGCACACCGATTGATCAGCGGTGCTCAGTCGGCGGCGCCGCCGTTGTTGGCGGTGCCGGTGACGCCGTTGCCAGCACCTTCACCACGGCCGTCGTTGCGGAGCTTGCGCTTCTTGAACTTGCGGGCGTAGGCGCGGTTGCGCTCCTGCTTTTCCTTCTTGAGGTTGCGGCGTTTGGCCATCGAGAACGGCGGGGTTCTTTGGGATAAACCCCACACTACTGAATGGGGTTCAACCGGTGGCGAGCAGACTTGGGCGTTCCGCTTCCATCAGGCGGCCATCCTCCATGCGCACAAGGCGATCGGCGATGTCGAGAATGCGCGGGTCGTGGGTGACCATCAGCACGGCGCAACCCTGCTCCCTGGCGAGGCTGCGCAGCAGCTCCACCACCTCACGCCCCGTGCGCGAATCGAGCGCCGCGGTGGGTTCGTCCGCCAGCAGCAGCCGCGGCCGGGCCGCCAGAGCACGGGCGATGGCCACGCGCTGCTTCTGGCCGCCGGAGAGGTCGTGGGGGAGCTTGTTGAGCTCATCGCCCAGCCCCACAGCCCGGAGCCACTCGCGGGCCTGATCGCGGCGCACGCGGTAGCTCAGGCCCGGCAGCAGATCGGATCCCATCTGCACGTTCTGCTCGGCCGTGAGGCAGCGCAGCAGGTTGTGACCCTGGAAGATCATCCCGATCGAACGCCGCAGCTGCTGCCGTTCACGCCGCCCGGCCCCGTTCAGCTGCTGACCCAGCACCTGCACGGAACCCTCCTGCACCTGCCGCAGGGCACCCACCAGCGTGAGCAGGGTGGTTTTGCCGCAGCCGGACGGGCCGGTGAGCAGCACCACCTCACCGGCGGCCACCTGCAGGTTCACCCCATCGAGCACCTGCCGGCGCATCGCACCGGTGCCATACCAGTGGCAGAGCCCGTTCAACGCGATCGCAGCGGGTGCAGCCATGGGCTTCAGAAGATCTCCGCGGGATCGGCATCCGCCAGGCGGCGCATGGCCAGTGCCGCCGACCCCATGCACATCACCAGGATCATGGTGAACACGGTCACGGCGCGGCTGGTGTCCATGAACACCGGCAGCTGGGTGGCACTGCGCACCAGCAGATACAGGCCCTGGCCGGCGGCATAGGCGGGCAGGTAGCCGAAGGCGGCGAGCAGCAGACCTTCGCGGGCCACCACCCCCAGCAGGCTGAGCAGCTTGTAGCCCATCGCCATCAAGGTGGCGTATTCGGGCAGGTGATCACTCACATCGGAATAGAGCACCTGATACACGATCACACAGCCCACCACGAAACCCATGGCCGCGCCGAGGGTGAAGATGAAGCCGATCGAGGTGCTGGTGCGCCAGTAGTTCTGCTCGAAATCGATGAAGCCCTGCTTGGTGAGCACGGTCACATCGCTGGGCAGCTGAGCCTGCAGCCGGCGTGCCACAGCCGCCGGGTCGCTGCCCGGTTTCAGGCGGATCAGGCCCACCTCGATGCTGCCGGGTGGGGTGTTGGGCAGCAAATCCAGGAACGTTTCACTGCTGGTGAGCAGATTGCCGTCGGCACCGAAGGAGGTACCCAGGCCCACCAGGCCAGCCACCCGCACCCGCTTGCCGGCGATCTCGCTCTCCACCGTGCGGCCCGCCTTGAACCACTCCGCCACGGGACCGAACTCCGGACGCGACTGCTCATCGAAGAGCACCCGGCCCTTCTGGGTGAGCTGCCGCGCCTTGGGGGCCAGGCTCGGATCGGTGAACAACGGATCGTTGGGTTCGAAACCGAGGGTGAGGATCGAGCGCGTGCCGCGCGTTTCCGGGTTGCGCCAGAGCAACAGGTTCCAGTGCACCGGTGTGATCCCCTCCACCTCCGGCGCCGCCATCGCCTGCACCAGCCGCCGCTTGGGGAAGCCCGCCATGCTCACGGAGCTGGTGGAACGCGGGCTGATCAACACCAGGTCAGCGTCGAAGAGCCGGTGAATCGTGACGCTGGCATCAAACAGACCGTCGCGGAAACCCAGCTGCATGAACATCAGGATTCCGGCGAAGCTGATGCCGGCCAGGGCCACCGCCAGCCGCACCGGCTGGCGGGTGAGCAGCAGCAGGGAGAGGGGAATGCGCCGGCTCTGCCACAGGCCGACCAACCAACGCTGCGGGCTCACGGGTTGAAGCGGGCGATCACCTTGAGGCCAGCCAGATCCCGCACCTTGGCGGCATCGGCCGGATCGATGGCCAGGCGCACCTCCACCACGCGGGCATCGGCATCGCCGGTGGGGTCGGTGGAGAGCACGGCCCGCTGGCGCACCTGCGGTGCGATGCGGATCACCCGGGCCTGCAGGCTGCCGCTGAAGCCACCGTTCTCGCTCACCAGCTTCACGGTCTGCCCCAGCTTCACCCGGTTGATATCGCTCTCGTACACCTCCGCCACCGCTTCCATCTGATCGCCGGCGCCGAGCTCAAGCACGCCCTCGCCGTCGGGGCGTTCGCCGGCTCGGCTGTGGATCTTCAGCACCGTGCCGCTGAGCGGAGCCCGCAGTTCGCTGTCGGCCAGATCCACCTGCAGGCCCCGGCGCTGCGCCAGGGCTTCCCGCAGCTGACCCTGCAGCTGCACCAGCTCATCCTTCTTCTCCTCGAGCAGCACCAGGGCGGCGGCACCGGAGTTGGCAGCGCTCTGGTAGCGCTCCACCTCGCGGCGCTGCATGCGGATCTGCACCTGCAGGCTCTCAATGCGGGCGTTCACCGCCGCCAGATCGGCCTGGAGCTTGGGGCGGCTGTCGAACGTGGCCAGCAGCTGACCCTTCTGCACCTGCTGGCCTTCCTCCACCTGCAGGCTGAGCAGGCGCGGGCTGCCGCCCATGGCGCTGGTGGGAGCCGCCAGACGGCGGATATCACCGGAGGGCTCCAGCGTGCCCAGGGCGGAAACCGCCTCGAGCGGGGCCGGAGCCGGGGCCAGCGCAGCGCTGGGTGCCGCCTGCGGCCGGGAGCTGAAACGCCGCGACACCGCAACGGCAAGCAACACCAGCAGCAGGCCTGCACCGGCCAGGAGCCAGGGACGACGCATCAGCCCAGTGGTGCCGGATCGTCGAAGAGCAGCTCCTCGATGTAGCGATCCGCCCAGGTTGGGTTGAAGGCCTTCTCCAGCACCCGACGAGTCTTGTCGTTGCGTTTCTGTTGCCGGCAATAGGAGAGCTGCCCCTGGTGCCTCTTCACGGTATCCGGGTGGTCGATCGGTTGCGGGTCAACGTCGCGACACCCCTGGGCCAGCACGGCGAGATAGTCGCTCACCAGAGCGATGAACTGCTGCTCTTCCGCCGCATCGGCAGGCCGCACGAAGCGCACGAAGGGCGAGAAGATCGTTCCCCATTCCGGCAGCTCCCGCTCCTGGCTGAAGCGGCGCTGGGGCAGGGCGCCAAGGCGCCGGGTCACGGCTTCCGGCAAGCTTCCCGCCACCGGCGAGAGGTCCACGATGGCGGCGGACACCACGCCGCGGCCGGCGACGATGTCGGCCCCGAACACCGGCAGGTTGAACCGCGGATCGGGAAAGAACACGCAGTGCAGGATCTGCAGACCAGCACCCAGACGGGCGGTTTCGAGGTGCAGCTTGCGCAGGCCACGGCTGCAGCGCAGTTCGTTGCGGATGAACAGATCCTCCCCATCGAGGCTGCCGCTGATCGCCTCCAGTTCAGGATCCACAGCCAGGGGCTGCAGATCCGGCAGCTGCTGCCAGCAGGCGCGGATCTGGTCGGCGAGGGCATCCACCAGCGGGTGAACGCCCAGGGCGGCGGAACTCATCAGCGGCGCACCGGCGACAGGGCGTCGATCCTGACAGCAGAATGCGGGGATCGACACAGCGCCCGTTCCGTTGCCCGCGTTGCCCGCGTCAGACGCTCAGCCCCCTCAACCGCTGCCGGAGCCGCGGCGCAGCCAACTCGCCAACGGGGCAGGGATTGTGGAGATCGATCTGCCGGAAGCGCCGGTGGTGTGCCTGGATCTGTGGTGCCGGGCGGGCAGTGCCTGGGAGAGCGCTGAGCAATCCGGCATCGCCCACTTCCTCGAACACATGGTGTTCAAGGGCAGTGAGCAGCTCGCCGCCGGTGAGTTCGATCTGAAGGTGGAGGCGCTGGGCGGCAACAGCAATGCCGCCACCGGCTTCGATGATGTGCACTACCACGTGCTGATGCCGCCCGAGGCCGCACCGGAGGCCCTGGATCTGCTGCTGGATCTGGTGCTGAAGCCGCGGCTCGAGCACGACGACTTCAACCTGGAGCGCCAGGTGGTGCTCGAGGAGCTGGCCCAGAGCGAGGACCAACCCGAAGAGGTGGCCTTCCAGGAACTGCTGCGCCTGGCCTGCCCAGATCACGCCTACGGCAAACCGATCCTGGGGCGGCGCGAGGCCCTCGAGGCCCACACCCCCGCCAGCATGGCCGACTTCCACCAGCGCCACTACCGGGCCGAGCGCTGCTGCCTGGCGGCAGCGGGCCCACTGGCGGATCTGAATCTGGTGAGCCGGCTGGCCGCCTCACCCCTGGCGGAACTGCCGCGGGCTGAAGCGATTCCGCCCCTGCAGCCGCTGCAGCTCCAGCCGGGCCGCACACGGCTGGAACTGCCCCGCCTGGAAGCAGCCCGGCTGCTGATGGCCTGGCAGCTGCCCGGTGCCGCCGATCAGGACACCGTGATGGGCGGCGATCTGCTCACCACCCTGCTGGCGGAGGGCCGGCGCAGCCGGCTGGTGGAGCAGCTGCGCGAGCGCCTGCGGTTGGTGGAAAGCATCGATCTCGACCTGAACGTGCTCGAGTCGGGCTGTCTGGTGCTGCTGGAGGCGGTGTGCGAAGCGGAGCGGATTGATCAGGTGGAACAGGAGGTGCGGCGCGTGCTGCTGGAGCTTCAGGAGCCATTGCCCTCGGAGGCCGAACTGGAGCGGGCGCGGCGGCTGGTGGGCAACGGCTACCGCTTCAGCCTGGAGGTGGCGGGCTCGGTGGCGGCGATGGTGGGCAACAGCCAGCTCTGGGGCCGCCACCACTCGCTGCAACAACCGCTCACGTGGTTGCAGCACTGGGATCCGGGCCGCCTCAGCCGGGAGCTGATCCCGTTGCTGCACCCCGATCGGGCCTTCAGCCTGCAGGCGGTGCCGGCGTGAGCACAGCGGTATCGGTGAAGCGGCGCCAGCTGCCGGGGGGCTGTCCGCTGTGGCTGATCGAGCGGCCGGGGCCCGCGATCCTCTCGGCCAAGCTCTGGCTGCGGGGTGGCAGCAGCGCCGATGCACCCGGGCGCCGCGGCGAGGCGCAGCTGCTGGCTGGGGTGCTCAGCCGCGGATGCGGTGACCTCAGCGGTGATGCCCTGGCGGATCTGGTGGAGGGCTGCGGCGCCGGCTTGCGCTGCGAAGCCGCTGAGGACGGCACGCTGATCAGCCTCAAATGCGCCAGCGGCGATGCGGCCCAGCTGCTGCCCCTGCTGCTGAAGATGGTGAATCAACCCTGGCTGCTGGATGACCAGGTGAGCCTGGAGCGGCAGCTGAATCTGCAGACCCTGCAGCGCCAGAGGGAAGATCCCTTCCAGCTGGCCCATGACCAGCTGCGCCGCCTCCTCTACGGAACAGGCCCCTACGGCCACGATCCGCTCGGCCTGGATGAGGAGCTGGCGCAGATCGGGGTGGAGCACCTGCGCCAACGGGCAGCGGGCTTTGGCCAGGACGGTGCCGTTCTGGTGCTGGCAGGACAGATTCCAGCCGCTGTGGAGGAGCTGCTGCTGCAGGGACTCGATGCCAGCAGCTGGCCCTGCAGGGCCCCGCAGCGGGCTGCGGGGCCGGTTGGCTCAGGCCGCAGTGCCTTCGCCACCAGCAACGACGACACCGAGCAGCTGGTGCTGATGCTCGGGGCCAGCACCACGCCGCTGGGCGCCGAGCAGGCCCTGGCCCTGCGCCTGCTGCATTGCCATCTGGGGGTGGGAATGTCGAGCCGGCTGTTCGTGGCGCTGCGGGAGGAGCACGGCCTGGCCTACGACGTGGGCGTGCACTACCCGGCACGGCTGGGTGATGCACCGTTCGTGTTCCACCTGTCCAGCTCGAGCGACCGCGCCGCAGAAGCCACCGGCGAACTGCTCCGGGAGTGGCAGCGGCTGCTCGAGCAGCCGATCAGCCAGGAGGAACTGGAGCTGGCCCTGGCCAAGTTCCGCGGCCAGGAAGCGCTCGGCCGCCAGACCAGCAGCCAGATCGCCGATCGCCATGCCCTGGTGCTGGGCCATGGGTTGCCCTTCGATTTCGCCGACCGCTGCCTGGCGGAAGCCGCCACACTCACCCCGGCCGATCTGCAGGCCGCTGCACAATCGCTCCTGGCCCACCCCAGCCTCAGCCTGTGTGGCCCAGCCGATGCCCTGCAGCAGGCCGAAGCGGTGTGGCAACGCCAGGGATTCAGTTGCTAGGGCTGTCCTCCACCCGTTCGAGCTGACGCGCGTCGAGCAGAAAGGTGCCGCGGCGGAAGCGCACCGCCAGCTGCTCCAGGGCCCGCAGCCCCACCACCTCGCCCACTTCGCCGGCCTCCACCAGATCGGGCGGCCGCAGCATCGGCATCGGATCGGCGGTTTTGAGGTAGCTGAGGCTGCCCTGCACCCGCACCCGGGCACCCAGGGGCAGGGGTTGGCCCGCAGAGGCTGCGGCGGAGATCACCGAATCGGACATCGACAGCTCTGATCGCTTGCGCAACGCCCACTCTCCTGCAGGATGGGTGGCATCGACTGGCCTGCCGTGCGCGCCCTCACCAACTGGAGTGGAGCTGTCGCCGGCCTGCTGCTGATCGTGTGTGGCGGCCTGGTGCAGGCAGCCCTGCCCACCGTCGGCCAGGCCGGGCTGAGCGTGATCCCCCTGCCGATGACCCTGCAGGTGCCGGCGCTGCTGCTCACCTCCCTGGTGTGCGGGGCGCGCTCAGCGATGCTCGCCGGTGTGGCTTACATCAGCCTGGGGCTGTTCCAGCTGCCGGTGTTCCAGGCGGGCGGAGGCCTGAGCTACCTGCAGGATCCGGGCTTCGGCTACATCGCCGGTTTCCTGCCAGCAGCCTGGTTGAGCGGTCGCCTGGCCCGCCAGTCGGGGATGGACAACCTGCTGAGCCTCACCGGTGCCGCGGTGCTCGGGCTGCTGGTGCTGCAGCTCTGCGGCCTGGCCAACCTGCTGCTCGGTGGACTGCTGGGCCGCTGGAACGGCCAGCTGCCCCAGCTGCTGGTGAGCTACAGCCTCGGCCCGCTGCTGCCGCAGCTGATGCTCTGCTGCGCCGTGGCGGTTCTGGCCCTGCCGCTGCGGCGTTTGCTGCTGTTGAACACGTGATCCGGCTCCCCTACTGGATCGCCCTGGCGGTGGTGCTGCTCGATCAGCTGAGCAAGGCCTGGGCCCTCACCCACCTGGCCAACCGCGGCGTGGAGCCCTTGCTGCCGGGGCTGCTGCAGCAACGGCTGGTGTTCAACACCGGGGCTGCCTTCAGCATGCTGGAGGGCAACGCCACCGGCCTGGGGCTGGTGAGCGCCGTGGTGGCCATCGGCCTGGTGGTGTGGATTCAGACGGCCGGCCGCATGAGCCGCTGGCAGAGCGCCGGCCTGGGGCTGCTGCTGGGTGGCGCCATCGGCAACGGGCTCGATCGCTGGCGGCTGGGCAGCGTTGTGGACTTTCTGGAGTTCGAGCCGATCGATTTCCCGGTGTTCAACCTCGCCGATGTGGCCATCAACCTGGCGGTGGCCTGTCTGGTGATCGATCTGCTGCAGCGTGGGAAGGATGAACGGCGGAGCCGCTGAGCTGCGCTGGAGCAGCGCAGCGGCGGGCAGCCAGCAGCTGAGCCTGGTGGGCGGTGCTTACCGCATCGGCCGCGATCCGGCCGGGGAGATCGTGATTCAGGCCCCGGGGGTGAGCCAGCGCCACGCCCTGCTCGAGCAGGTGGGCCGCGACTGGCTGCTCACCGACCTTGGATCCACCAACGGGCTGTGGTGGCGGGGCCGGCGGGTGCAGCAGCTGCTGCTCTGCGATGGCGATCGGATCCAGCTGGCGCCGGGCGATCCGCAGGAAGCAGCCGAACTGGAGTTCCGCCGGCCCGGGGGCCGGTTGGGGCGCCTGGCCCGCCGGGCCGGCAGCGCCGGCCTGGCGGCCATCGCGGCCTCAGGAGTGCTGCTGCTGGGCCTGGGCTGGTGGCAACTGCCCCTGCGGAGCGGGCTCGGCGGCAGCCGCGGGCCACTGCTGCTCTACGACGGAGCCAACCGGCCGATCCTGGCGGCCGAATCCCAGCAGCACCGCGAGCAGCGGCGCCTCGGCGGCTACCCGCCCGAGCTGGTGGCAGCACTGCTGGCCAGTGAGGACAACCGCTTCTGGCGGCATCCGGGCATCGATCCGATCGGCACCGCCCGGGCCCTGCTCACCAACCTGGTGAGCGGCCGCGTGCGCGAAGGCGGCAGCACCCTCACCCAGCAGCTGGCCCGCAGCCTCTATCCCGACCAGGTGGGCCGCGGTGAAACGCTGGCGCGCAAATGGCGTGAGCTGCTGGTGGCCCTGCAGCTGGAAGCCGGCAACAGCAAGCGCAACCTGCTGCTGCACTACCTCAACCGCGTGTACCTGGGGGTGGGCTGGGGCTTTGAGGATGCCTCCCGCCACTACTTCGGCAAGGGAGCGAGCCAGCTCCAGCTGGAGGAGGCGGCGCTGCTGGTGGGCCTGCTGCCGTCGCCGAACGGCTTCGATCCCTGCAGCAATCCCCAGGCCGCGCTGCGCTCGCGCAACCGCGTGCTGGAGAAGATGGTGGAAGCGGGCCGGCTGAGCGAGGCACGGGCGCGCCAGGCGCGGCGGCAGCCGCTGATGCTGGCGCCGACGGCCTGCGCGGGCGCCACCGGCCAGGCGGGCACTCCGATGCCCTTCTACACCGATCAGGTGCGGCGGGATCTGGAGGCTCTGCTCGGGGCGGATGTGGCCGCCGAGGGCAATTTCCTCGTGAGCACCCATCTCGATCCGCTGCTGCAGCAGGTGGTGGAGCGCAAACTGCGCGAGCGGCTCAGCCGCAGTGGAGCGCGCGGACCCAGCCAGGGAGCGGTGGTGGTGCTCGACAGCCGCAACGGCGGTGTGCTGGCGATCGCCGGCGGCCGCGATTACAGCCAGAGTCAGTACAACCGCGCCAGCATGGCGCTGCGGCAGCCGGGCAGCACCTTCAAGCTGTTCGCCTATCTGGCGGCGCTGGAGCAGGGGGTTGAGCCGGGTGAACGGGTGGGCTGCGGGCCCTTGAGCTGGGGCGGCCAGAGCTTCGGCAGTGGTTGCGGCGGCACCCTGGCGCTGCGGGCGGCCTTCGCCAGCTCCAGCAACACGGCCGCCCTGCGGCTGGCCCGGCGGGTGGGACTGGAGCGGGTGGTGCAGATGGCCCGCAAGCTGGGCATCACCACCCCGCTGGAGCCGGTGCCGGGCCTGGCCCTCGGCCAGGCGGAGGTGCGGCTGATCGAACTCACCGCGGCCTATGCCGCCGTGGCCAACGGGGGCGTGTGGCATGCGCCCACCACCATCCGCCAGCTCACGGACACCGAACGGCAGCGGCCGGGCGCCAGCGCAACCCGCCCGCTGCAGGCCAGCCGCAGGGTGCTGCAGCCGCAGCAGGCGAGCGCCATGCAGGCGCTGCTGCGCAGTGTGGTGCGGGAGGGCACCGGCCGGGCAGCGCGGCTGGGCGGCGCCGAGGGCGGCAAGACCGGCACCACCAACGACGGCCGCGATCTGCTGTTCGTGGGCTATGAGCCAAGCCGCCACTGGGTGGCCGGCGTGTGGCTCGGCAACGACGACAACAGCCCCACCGGGGCCAGCAGCGCACTGGCGGCGGGCCTCTGGGCCGAGATCATCCGCACCGCTCAGGCCGCACACCCGTGAAACCACCGGCACGACTCTGGCTCTGGCTCGGCGGCGGGCTGCTCGCCCTGGTGGTGGTGAGCGCCGCGCTGCAGGCGATCAACAACCTGATCTGGCAGCTGAGCTATCTGCTGCCCGCCTGGCTGGTGGCGCCGTTCCTGCTGCTGCTGTTCGGAGGCTCGGCGCTCCTGATCGCGCGGCTGGTGTGGCCGTGGCTGGAGGGGCGGCGGCGTGGTGGCTCCGGGCAGAAGCCGGCCGACGCGCCAGCGCCGCCGGGGAACCGCCAGGAAGCGGCGCAGCAACAGCTGCAGGCGGTGGATCAGCTGCTCGAGCGCATCCGCGATGCGGTGCAGCGGGAGGCGCTGCAGCAGGAACGCCAGCGGGTGGCGGCGGAACTGGAGCGGGGCGATCTGGTGGTGGTGGTGTTCGGCACGGGCTCCGCCGGCAAAACCTCCCTGATCCGGGCGCTGCTGCAGGACGTGGTGGGCCAGGTGGGTGCGGCGATGGGATCCACCGATGCCTGCGTGAGCTACCGGCTGCGGCTGCGGGATCTGCCAAGGGGCCTGCGGCTGGTGGACACGCCGGGGATCCTCGAGGCCGGCACGGAAGGGCAACGGCGCGAACAGCTGGCCCGCGCTCAGGCCGCCAACGCTGATCTGCTGGTGCTGGTGGTGGACGGCGACCTGCGGGCGGCGGAGCAGGAGGTGTTCAGCGCCCTGGCCCAGCTGGGCAAACGCCTGCTGCTGGTGCTCAACAAATGCGATCTGCGCGGAGCGGAGGAGGAGCGCCGGCTGCTGGCGCTGCTGCGGCGCCGCTGCCAGGGCCGGATCGCGCCGGAGGATGTGATCCCGGCCAGCGCCGCGCCGCAGTCGGTGCCGATGCCGGGCGGCAGGCCGCTGCAACCGCCGCCGGAGATCGATGCGCTGCTGCGCCGCATCGCCCAGGTGCTGCACAGCGATGGCGAAGAGCTCATCGCCGACAACATCCTGCTGCAGAGCCGGCGGCTGAGTGATGCCGGCCGCCGGCTGCTCAGCCAGCAGCGCCAGGCGGATGCGGAGGCGGTGGTGGATCGCTACAGCTGGATCAGCGCCGGTGTGCTCGCGGCCACGCCGCTGCCGGGCATCGATCTGCTCGGCACCGCAGCGGTGAATGCCCAGATGGTGGTGGAGATCGGCCGGATCTACGGCATCACCCTGAGCCGACCGGCCGCCCAGGAATTGGCGGTGTCGGTGGGGCGCACCCTGGCCAGCCTCGGGGTGATCAAGGGCGGCATGAGCCTGATCGGCGCCGCCCTGAGCCTGAATCTGCCGGCCCTGCTGCTCAGCCGGGCCGTGCAGGCGGTGGGGGCCGGCTGGCTCACCCGGGTGGCCGGCCGCAGCTTCATCACCTACTTCCAGCAGGATCAGGACTGGGGCGATGGCGGCATCCAGGAGGTGGTGCAGCGCCAATACGACCTCAACCGGCGCGACTCCGCCCTGCAGGCGTTTCTGGCGGCCGCCTTCAACCGCGTGGTGGAACCGCTGCAGCGCCGCCAGAACCAGGAGCAGCTGCCACCGCAGCCGCCGCGCCGCTGACCGGGCTCAACCCCAGCGCCTCCGGCGGCGGGGGCAGCAGCGGGCCGCGCGCATCCAGCACGGTGATCAGCAGCAGGTAGGCCACAGCGATCGCGATCGAGATCGCACCGGTGACGATCGCCACCCAGCGGCCGCGGGTTGGAGGAGCAGACATCAGGCAGGAGAGGAGGAACAGGATTCAGCCAGCACGGCTGCCAGCGCACGCAGCTGCACCTCACCGGTGTTGGGATTGCCCAGCACGGCCTTGAGGTGATGGCGGCCGCGATACAGCGGCCGCGAGAGCATCAGCTGCTGTTCCAGCAGGCGCTGCCGCGTCTGCAGCGACCAGCGCTCAGCGGCAACGGCATCCAGGCCCGCCGGGGTGAAGGCCAGCAGGTGCAACGGGCCGCCGCAGAGCTCGAGCGGCAGGGGGCTGAGCAGCTGCTGCAGCAACTCACGCCGCTGGATCGCGCCGCTCAGCAGGGCCTCGATGCCACTGAGGCCCAGCTGCCGCAGGCCGAGCCAGAGCTTGAGCACCTCCGCCGGACGCGTGCCCTGCAGGCCGGATTCACCGCCATGGGCCTCGGCCCAGCTGGGTTCCATGTAGGGCAGCCCCGTGGCGAAGCACTGGGCCAGCAGCTCCGGCCGGCGCAGCAGCAACAGCGAGGAGGTTTTGGTGATGCCCAGCAGCTTCTGGGGATTCACCGTGAGCGAATCAGCGCAGTGCAGATCCGGCACGCGGCTGCGGTGGAGCGGGCTGAGGCCGAACACCGCGCCGATCGCTCCATCCACGTGGAACCAGATGGCACGCTCCCGGCAGAGGGCGGCAAGATCGGCGAGCGGATCCACGGCACCACGCACGGTGGTGCCCGCCGTGGCCACCACCGCCAGCACTGGCAAGCCGGCGGCATGGGCCTGATCGAGCTCGTGGCGCAGCTGCTCCGGGCACATCCGCCCCTCGCCATCCACCGGCACCTGGCGCAACGCCTGGGGCGGCAGCCCCATCACCATCAGCGCCTTGGCGATGGACACATGGGCATCGGCGCTGCAGAACACCAGGGCGTCCGAGGCCCCCTGCAGCCCCGCCTGCTGGCGCGCCACCACCAGGGCCATCAGATTGCTGAGGCTGCCGCCGCTGGCGGCCACGCCCCCGCCCCGCTCCCCCAGGCCGAGGGCTTCGGCCATCCAGGCGGTGAGGCTGCGCTCCAGCCGCGACAGGCTGGGGGAGAGTTCTTCGGCCAGCAGGTTGTTGTTCAGCCCGGCGCAGATCAGATCGGCCGCCACCGAGGCGGTGAGGGGCGGCGGATCGAGATGGGCCATGGAACCCGGATGCACCGGGTTGAAGGCACCATCCATCACCAGCTGGAGATCCTCCAGCAGCGCTTCGGGAGGGAGGCCCTGGGCTGCAGGGGCCGCATCCGGCAGCACACTCAGCAGCGGCAACGGTGAGCGCTGAGCGGATTCACTCCACCAGCGGCAGAGCTGATCGGAGGCGGCGCGCAGGAAGCCGGCGAGGGCAGGATCCAGCGTTGCAGCACTGGGGAACGCCGGCAGGGCGGAACGATCGCGGGGCTCGTGCTGAGGTGCTGGAGCCAAAGCCACGGCCGCTGGGCTCACCATTCTGAACAACAGCGTGCCCGTGGCCGGTGGGCCTCAGGCGCTGCCATTGTGCGAGGAGCCTGGGGGATGGTTCTGGAGCGCACGGCTGAAACCCTGTGGATGCAGCGGCTGCTGCGCCGCGCCGCCGCCGTGGGAGCGGCCGGCGAGATCCCGGTGGCGGCAGTGCTGCTGGATGAGCAGGGGCGCGCCATCGGCTGGGGCAGCAACCGGCGCGAGCAGGATCAGCAACCGCTCGGCCACGCCGAGCTGGTGGCGCTGCAGCAGGCGGCCCGCCTGCGCCGCGACTGGCGCTTCAACGGCTGCACCCTGATCGTGACCCTCGAACCCTGCCCGATGTGCGCCGGTGCGCTGGTGCAGGCCCGGGTGGGCCGGGTGGTGTTCGGTGCCGGCGATCCCAAGCGCGGTGGTCTTGGCGGCGTGCTCGACCTCAGCCGCGACCCCAGCGCCCACCACCACATGCAGGTGGAGGGCGGCGTGGAAGCGGAAGCGTGCTCAGGCCAGCTGGAGCGCTGGTTCAGGCAGCGGCGGCAGCAGCAACGGGAGCGGCGCTGCGGAACGCCGGCAGCTCCTGCTCCAGCAGGTTGAGCAGCAGATCCACGTTCTCCTCGCGGCTGTTGTAACCCATCAGGCCGATGCGCCACACCTTGCCGGCAAGGGCACCGAGGCCGCCACCCACCTCAATGCCGTGCTTGTTGAGCAGATGCAGGCTGAAGGCCTTGCCATCCACACCCTCAGGGATGCGCACGGTGGTGAGGGTGGGCAGGCGCAACTCGGCCGGCACGTGGCACTGCAGGCCCAGAGACTCCAGGCCGGCCCAGAGCTTCTCCGCGTTGCGGCGGTGGCGCTCCCACACGTTCTCCAGGCCCTCTTCAGCAATCAGGCGCAGCGCTTCGCGCATGCCGAAGTTCATGTTCACCGGAGCTGTGTGGTGGTACACACGGTCGCTGCCCCAGTACTGATTGAGCAGGCTCACATCCAGATACCAGTTGGGCACCTTGCCGCTGCGGGCGGCAAGCTTCTCTTCAGCGCGAGGGCCCATGGTGAAAGGGCCAAGGCCGGGAGGGCAGCTCAGACCCTTCTGGCTGCAGCTGTAGGCCAGATCCACCTTCCACTCATCCAGGAAGAGGGGCACGGCACCAAGAGAGGTGACGGTGTCCAGCAGCAGCAGACAGTCGTACTGGCGGCAGAGATCACCGATCCCTTCCATCGGCTGACGCACGCCCGTGGAGGTTTCGGCGTGCACCATCGCCAGGATCCTGGGGCGGTGCTCCTTCAGGCCGGCCTCGATCTCCTCGAGGCTGAAGGCCTCGCCCCAGGGCTTTTCGATCGTGCGCACATCGGCGCGGTAGCGGCCGGCCATGTCCTGCAGGCGCAGGCCGAAGTAGCCCTTCACCGCCACCAGCACGGTGTCGCCGGGCTCCACGGTGTTGGCGAGGGTGGCTTCCATCGCCGCCGATCCCGTGCCGCTCATCGGCAGGGTGAGGCGATTGTCGGTCTGCCACACATAACGCAGCAGCTCCTGCACCTCTCCCATCAGAGAGACGTACAGAGGGTCGAGGTGACCGATCGGTGTGCGGCTCAGGGCCTGCAGCACCGTGGGGTGCGCGTTGGAGGGTCCAGGACCCAGCAACAACCGATCCGGTGTGGCGATCGGACCGAGGTTCAGGCGATGCCGATCGGACACAGAAGGAGTGGTGGTTGCCAAGGCCTGGATGGTTCTGTGAGGGGGAGCCTACGCAGTCGTGGAGGGTGTGAGCAGCGGGCTGATCAGCGGGCGCGCACGTTGTTGTCGGCCAGACCGCGGCAGAGGTGCTCGAACGGTGCACGCACCACAGCATTGAGCTGTTCGGCGCTGGCCACGCCGGCATCGAGCAGCTGCTCGCACACCACATCCGCCATCAGCGCGATGCTGCGCACGGTGGGGCCGGTGGGCACACCCAGGCTCTTGTAGGTGTCGTCGAGGCCATTGAGCACCCGTTCGTTGAGGATGGTGCTGTCGTCGGCCACCAGGGCGTAGCTGGCGTAGCGCAGGAAATAGTCCATGTCGCGCAGACAGGCGGCCCAGCGACGGGTGGTGTAGGCGTTGCCGCCTGGCAGCAGCAGCTCGGGATCGGACTGCCACAGACGCTGGCTCGCCTCACGCACGATCTCGGCGGCCTCACGGTTGATCAGCTCAACGGCGGCCAGGCGCAGCTGCGCCTCGGAGAAGTAGGTGGCGATGCGATCAACCGCGTCCCGATCGAAGTAACGGCCCAGCTGGTCATACCGACCGATCAGACCGGTGATGGCATCGCGCATGGCGTGAAGGATCGACGCACCTGAGCCGGAACGTAGCACCTGCAAACGCGCAGATCCCTTGCCAGCCCATGCTTCTGCGCAAGTTGACAGAAACGGTTACGCAATCGGGCAGGAGCTCACCAGTCGAGATTTTGGTTACACCTGATACACAGCGAGGACCGGGGTGCTCCGTACGGTCCCGCGAGCCCGGTTCCAGGCGGGCTTTTTCTCAGCCTTCAAGCGCTCACGTCATGGCCAAAACCGCCCAGGACGTCCTCCGTCAGATCAAGGACGAGGGCATCGAACTGATCGACCTGAAGTTCGTTGATCTCCACGGCAAGTGGCAGCACCTCACGGTCTGCGAAGACCTGATCGATGAAGCCGCCTTCAGCGAGGGCGTGGCCTTCGACGGCTCCTCGATCCGCGGCTGGAAGGCGATCAATGAATCGGATATGGCCATGGTGCCCGATCCGAACACCGCCTGGATCGACCCCTTCTACAGCCACAAGACCCTCAGCCTGATCTGCTCGATTCAGGAGCCGCGCAGTGGCAAGCCCTACTCCCGCTGCCCCCGCGCCCTGGCCCAGAAGGCCCTCGACTACCTCGGCTCCACCGGCCTGGCCGACACGGCCTACTTCGGCCCCGAGCCCGAGTTCTTCGTGTTCGACGATGTGCGCTACAAGAGCGCCAACGGCTCCAGCTTCTACAGCGTGGATTCGATCGAGGCTCCCTGGAACACCGATCGGGTGGAAGAGGGCGGCAACCTCGCCAACAAGATCCAGCTGAAAGAGGGTTACTTCCCGGTGTCGCCCAACGACACCCTGCAGGACATGCGCAGCGAGATGCTGCTCACCATGGGGTCCCTGGGGGTGCCGATCGAGAAGCAGCACCACGAGGTGGCCACCGCTCAGCACGAGCTCGGCATGAAGTTCGCCGAGCTGATCAGCGCGGCCGACAACGTGATGATCTACAAGTACGTGGTGCGCAACGTTGCCAAGAAGTACGGCAAGACCGCCACATTCATGCCCAAGCCCGTGTTTGCCGACAACGGCAGCGGCATGCACGTGCACCAGAGCCTCTGGAAAGGCGGCCAGCCCCTGTTCTGGGGTGAAGGCACCTACGCCAACCTCTCCCAGACCGCCCGCTGGTACATCGGCGGCCTGCTCAAGCACGCCCCCAGCTTCCTGGCCTTCACCAACCCCACCACCAACAGCTACAAGCGGCTGGTGCCGGGCTTCGAGGCCCCGGTGAACCTGGTGTACTCCCAGGGCAACCGCTCCGCCGCCGTGCGCATCCCGCTCACCGGCACCAACCCCAAGGCCAAGCGCCTCGAGTTCCGCTCCGGCGATGCCCTCTCCAACCCCTACCTGGGCTTCGCGGCGATGCTGATGGCCGGCATCGACGGCATCAAGAACCAGATCGACCCGGGCGACGGCACCGACGTTGACCTGTTCGAGCTCTCCGCTGAGGAGCTGGCCAAGATCTCCACGGTGCCCGCCTCGCTGAACGGTTCACTGGAAGCCCTCAAGGCCGACCACGAGTACCTGCTGGCCGGTGGCGTCTTCAGCGAAGACTTCATCGACAACTGGATCGCCCTCAAGTACGAGGAGGTGCAGCAGCTGCGCCAGCGGCCGCACCCCCACGAATTCACCATGTACTACGACGCTTGATCCACTTGATCTGAGCGGTCCAACCGATCTGAGGAATCCAACCAAGACGACAAAGCCCCGGTTTCAGCCGGGGCTTTTTTTGCGGTGTCACCCGTCCGATTGAAGCGCGAACAGATCTCGCGAACAGATCAGTCGTGGCGGATCTGGGCGATGGCGCTGTCGTGCAGCCGGCGCTCGTGGGCATGGCGCTCAGCCCAGGCCACTTCCTGGGAATGCACATTGGAAGCCTCGCTCTGATCAGCGGTGGCCACCCGCTGGGCCACCACGGGCTCATGCCGGTGCTCATCCTGCTGACGGTGGCGCATCCACTGAACGAACAGCGGCTCGCTCTGCCTGGTGCCTGCAGGGGTTTTGGCCATCACGTCCTCCGGGGTCCCTTGATGCGTTCATTCTGTAGCCGTTGCTACGGACTTTGGCGCCATTCCATGAATCGGGCCATGAAACGTGATCTGGGTTCGGCCGGGCACACTCGCGCTGGGATCGCGCTGAGCAGCGGGATCCGCTGGAATGGAGCCCCGCAGCCGTTCGCCACCGCTCCATGGCCGACTCCCTCACCAAGCTCGCCTATCAGGCCCTGCAACAGGGCAAGAGCCTGGTGGGCGTGGCCCACAAGGAGGTGAGCACCAAGTTGATGGAGCTGGTGGCACCGGAGGGAGCCCCGAAAACCCGGCCGATTCCGCCACAGATGCTCAGCGACTTCCAGAGCTCCTACAAGGAGCTGATGGAGGTGGACTGGCAGGAGGCCGAGCAGGGGCTCTATCCCACCAGCCTGCTGTTCGATGCCCCCTGGCTCGACTGGGCGACCCGCTACCCGCTGGTGTGGCTCGACATGCCGAGCACCTGGAACCGGCGCAAGGAGCGCAATGTGAACGATCTGCCCAACGATGTGCAGAGCGAGAACTATCCCGACTACTACCTGCAGAACTTCCACCACCAGACCGATGGCTACCTGAGCGATCACTCCGCCTCGCTCTACGACCTGCAGGTGGAGATCCTGTTCAACGGCACGGCCGAACCGATGCGCCGCCGGGTGATCAAGCCGCTGGTGCAGGGCCTGCGGGCCTTCAGTGACCGCAGCCCCAGCCAGCTGCGCGTGCTGGATGTGGCCACCGGCACCGGCCGCACCCTGCGCCAGCTGCGCGCCGCCCTGCCCGCTGCCCAGCTGGTGGGCCTCGATCTCTCCGCCGCCTACCTGCGCCAGGCCAACCGCTGGTTGAGCCAGCTCCCCAGCGAGCTGCCCCAGCTGGTGCAGGGCAATGCCGAAGCGCTGCCCTTCGCCAGCGGCAGCATGCAGGGGGTCACCTGCGTGTTCCTGCTGCATGAACTGCCCGGTGCAGCGCGCCAGAGCGTGCTCAACGAGTGCTTCCGCGTGCTGGAACCCGGTGGTGTGCTGGTGCTGGCCGATTCGGTGCAGCTGGCCGATTCACCCCAGTTCGAAACCGCGATGGACAACTTCCGCCGCGTGTTCCACGAGCCCTACTACCGCGATTACATCGGTGATGACATCGAGGCCCGCCTCAGCAGCGCCGGTTTCAGCGGGATCCGAGCCGGCTCCCACCTGATGACCCGCGTGTGGAGTGCCACCAAGCCCTGACAAAGGGGCGGCGCGGAACGACAAACCCCATAGGGTCCGCCCAGCGATCGGCAGAGTATGGGCAATCCGTTCAGCGTGCGCTGGTTGGCAGGCTGGACCTTCCAGACCGTGCTGATGGAGGGAGGAGTGCAGGTGGAAGCCCATGGCTTCGGCATCTGCCTGCGCTCACCCCTGCTGCCTGGAGAGAGCCCGGTGGTGGCGGCCGACAGGCTGGTGCTGGCCGAGGACCGGCGCCGGCGGACCCTGCACAACGCCTGGCTGCGCGGCCAGCGCCTGCCGGAAGCACAGGCCGTGCCGCCGCTGGCTGGGGCCAGCGCCGAGGTCCCGCCCACGCGCCTGGAGCCACCGGAACTGGAACCGCTGATCCGGCTGGCCGCCTGAGGCCGCGCCCTCAGCGGTGCAGCCAGAGGCCGAGCGCCAGGCCAACGCCTCCCCAGCGCAGGCCCTGCCAGAGCACCCGCTCCTGCCAGCTGCCGCTGCGCAGAGGTGCTGGCAAGGGATCGAGCAGCCGTTGGGCCAGAGCCATCCGCTGGCGTAGACGCCGCGCCTTCAGGCTGTCATCACCCGGTTGGAGGCGCTCAGCGGAGGACACCTCCGCCATCAGCGAAGCCAGCTGATGCAACCAGCGGATCGGCGTGTGGGGGGAGCGCGGACGCTGCTGCATGGCGTCAGGATGGCCTCCCACCCACAGGTTCGTCCAGTGTCAGGCAGTCAGCAGTGGCCGCAGAGCAGTCGCGAATCGGCGGAGGCGCTGCACCGGTTGCTCACGATCGACAACCGCCAGTGGCATGCCCTCAAGGGCCAGCCCCAGCGCCGCGCCGCCGAACAGCTGGCGGCGGCGCTGGTGCAGCTGCTCGACCCGAGCAATCCGCCCAATGCGCCGCTGCCCACACCGCAACGGGAGCAGGCGATCGCCCTGCTGGAGCACAGCCTGGGCTGGCTGCGCGGTGAGTTGCGCGATCCCGGCTGCCCCACCCACGGGCACTAGCGCCGCAGGGCCACCTGCACGCGGTTACCGCGGGCACTCCAACGCACGTCGTCGAAGCAGGAGTGAATCAGAAACAGCCCGCGGCCGCACAGGGCATCCGCCTGCTCGGGCAGGCGGGCGCAGCGGGCATCGGGGGGCACACCACAGCCCTCATCCTGCACCTGGAACACCAGCCAGTTGGGCGTGAGGATGCGCCGTACCCGCAGGCATTTGGCGGGATCGTTGCCATTGCCGTGGCGCACGGCGTTCACCAGCACCTCCTGCAGGCCGAGCTGCACGGCCGCCAGCTGCTGGGCGCAGCGGATGGGTTCCAGCAGCACCTCCAGCAGCGGCGCCAGCTGCAGGGTGGAGGGGGTGATGAAATCGGCCCAACGCAATGCCATCGAACCCAGGCCGGCTCAGGGATGCCGGGCATGCTCTGAAACTACCGCTCGGCCGCACCCGCGCCCTCAGGCCGATACGCGCTGTTGCAGGCCGGGATGGGACAGCAGGGCATCCATCAGACGCACACCACGCAGCTGGTTCACCAGCGGCAGATGGCCTTCCGGCGCCTCCTGCGACCAGGTGAAGGAGCCGGGATAGCGGGTCCACACGCCACCCTGCTTCCAGCCGAGCCGGGGCCAGAGCTGATCCCAGCGGCCGCCGAGGCTGCGCAGCAACCGGATCTGCACCGAGAAGCCGAAACGCCCCCGCGAATACACCACCCAGAGGCGGTCGATGCTCTCCAGATCCACCGCCGGCATCGGCGGCACCTCGGAGTAATAGACGTAGCCGCGCTTCACCGCATCGGCGCCGGCCAGCTGGCGCAGATGTTCACTCGTGAGGCGATCGGCTTCCTCAAACGCCTGATCCATCAGCGCCCGCTGCAGGGGGCCGTAATCGATGCCGCGGCCGCTGGTCACAGCCAGCCAGCCCTCGGGATGGCGCTGGCGGAAGGCCTGGGCCAGGGCGTCGTCGCTGGAGAGCAGCAGCTCGATCAGCAGTCCGGCAGCCCAGTCATCGCCGGTGGCATCGAGGCGATCGAGCTGCTCCGGGATCAGCGGCCGCAGTTCATCAACCCGCTGCTGCAGCTGAGCCAGCAGGCTGCGGCGCTGCCGGGCCGAGGCGGCGACAAAACGCTCCAGCAGCTGATCGGCGCTGACCGTGGTTGTGACGGGGGGTCCGGAGAGCATGAAGAGGGAACAGACCTGCCAGGGAGCCAGCGTTGGCCCACTATGTCAGGCGTGGCCAGGCTGAGGCGGGATTCTTGACGGTTGGGGCGGGGTTGGAGCGGCAACCGATCGAGCGGTTCCTGAGCGGATCCGCCCCTGGGGCCGGCGCTGTGGTGGATGTGCGGGCTCCAGCGGAATTTCAGCAGGGGCATATCCCCGGTGCCCGCAATCTGCCGCTGTTCAGCGACGAGCAGCGCGCGGCGGTGGGCACCGCCTACAAGCAACAGGGCCGGCAGGCGGCGGTGCAGCTGGGGCTGGAGCTGGTGGGCCCGCGGCTGGGGGAGCTGGGCGCCGGGCTGCAGAACCTGGCCGCCGAGAGCGGTGGCGCGCCGCTGCGGCTGCACTGCTGGCGCGGCGGGATGCGCTCCGAAAGCGTGGCCTGGCTGGCCCGCCAGCTCGATCTGCCGGTGCTGCTGCTGGAGGGGGGCTACAAGAGCTTCCGCCGCTGGGTGCTCACCCAGTTCGAGCAGTCGTGGCCGGTGCATCTGCTCGGCGGCCGCACCGGCTGCGGCAAAACCGATCTGCTCCTGGCCCTGCAGCAGAGGGGCGTGGGCGTGATCGATCTGGAGGGGCTGGCCCATCACCGCGGCAGCAGTTTCGGCAGCCTTGGCCTGCCGCCCCAGCCCAGCACCGAGCACTACGAGAACCGCCTCGCCATGGCGCTGCAGCCGCTGCGCGGTGCCAGCCAGATCTGGCTGGAGGCGGAAAGTGCCCAGGTGGGGCGCTGCCGCATCCCCGCCGGCCTGTGGCGCCAGATGCAGCAGGCCCCCCTGCTGGAGATCAGCCGGCCGCTGGAGGAGCGGCTCAGCCAGCTTGTTGCGGTGTATGGGGTGCAGGATCCGCAGGCCCTGCTGGAGGCCACCCAGCGCATCGCCCGGCGGCTGGGGCCGCAGCGCACGGCCGCTGCGCTGGAGGCAATCGAGCAGCGCAACTGGAGCGAGGCCGCCCGCCAGATGCTCGATTACTACGACCGCTGTTACGACCACGAGCTGGAACGTCTACGCCGCAGCGATCAACCGCAGCCGCTGGGCTCGCACGATCTGAGCGGTCTGAGTGCCGAGGCTGCAGCGGAGCATCTGCTTCAGTGCGGCGCCATCGAAGCCGCCGTCCGGAGGGCTGCCTAGGATCAGGTTTTGCAGGGATCGGTTGATGGCCGCCATTCAGTTTTTCCGCGGTGTCGACGAGCCCGTTGTTCCCGATATCCGCATGACCCGTTCGCGCGATGGGCGCACCGGTCAGGCGATCTTTGTGTTCGATCAGCCCGAGGCCCTGGCACCCGAGAGCATGGGTGACATCGGCGGGATGTACCTGGTGGATGAAGAAGGCCAGCTGGTGACCCGTGAGGTGAACGCCAAGTTCGTGAACGGCAAGCCGGCGGCTCTGGAAGCCACCTACACCTGGAAGACCCCCGAGGACTTCGAGCGCTTCATGCGCTTTGCCCAGCGTTACGCCGACAGCCATGGCCTGGGCTTCTCCAAGAAGGAAGGCAGCGACGAGGCTGAGCAGCAGGCCGACTGATCGCTGATCTCCGCAGGTCACACCGCATCCAGAGCTGTGAAGTTCGGCCAGTGGTTGGGGCTGATCGCCGTGGCGGCGGCACTGCTGCTGCTCTGGTCGCTGCGGGATGTGCTGATTCACCTGTTCGCGGCCGTGGTGCTGGCGATGGCGCTCTGCACGGTGGTGGGTGCCGTGCGCGAGCGGCTGCAGTGCCGCCGCGGCCTGGCGCTGCTGATCAGCCTGCTGGGGCTTGCCCTGCTGCTCACGGTCACCGTGGCCGCGGTGGTACCGCCCTTCGTGGAGCAGTTCCGGGAACTGATCCAGCAGCTGCCGGTGGCGGCCGCCAAGGCGATGACGCTGCTGCGCCAGGCGATGGATCAGAGCAGCCGCATGCTCTACGGCCAGGAGGCGCTGAACTGGATCCGGCAAACCTGGGATGAATCCAGCTCCACCGGTGGCAGCGCCGCGGTGGGCCAGAGCCTGCAGGGGCTGCTGGGGCTGGCCGGCAACCTGGGCAGCGGTTTGATCCAGCTGCTGTTCGTCCTGGCGGTGGCGTTGATGATCGCCGTGCAACCGGCCGCCTACCGGGAGGTGGCGGTGCTGCTGGCACCCTCCTTCTACCGCCGCCGCCTGCGCGAGGTGCTGCGGCTCTGCGGCGAGGCCCTGAGCAGCTGGATGGGCGGCGTGCTGATCAGCTCCCTCTGCGTGGCCGTGCTGGCCGGGATCGGCCTCTCGCTGCTGGGCGTGAAGCTGGTGGTGGCCAACGCTCTGCTGGCCGGAATGCTGAACATCATTCCGAACGTGGGGCCAACGATCAGCACGATCTTCCCGATGTCGGTGGCGCTGCTGGTGTCGCCCTGGAAAGCGCTGGCGGTGCTGGGGCTCTACGTGATCGTGCAGAACCTGGAGAGTTATCTGATCACCCCTTCGGTGATGCACCACCAGGTGCAGTTGCTGCCGGGGCTCACGCTCACGGCCCAGTTCGTGTTCACGGTGCTGTTCGGGCCGCTGGGGCTGCTGCTGGCCCTGCCGCTGGCCGTGTGTCTGCAGGTGGTGATCCGGGAGATCCTGATCCACGATGTGCTCGATCCCTGGCGACAACGGCGCCTCACGCCATGACCCTGCGCGGCCTGATCGGTTTGCTCGGCCTGGTGGTGCTCGGCCTGCTGGCCTGGGAGCTGCGCTGGGTGCTGTTGGTGCTGTTCGGTGCCGTGGTGCTCGCCGTGGCCCTGGATGTACCGGTGAGCTGGCTGCGGCGCATCAGTCGGCTGAACCGGCCCCAGGCGCTGGCGGTGGTGGTGGCCCTGCTGGTGCTGGGGGGCTGGCAGCTGGGTGAACTGCTGCTGCCGGAACTGGTGGAACAGGTGAAGCAATTCACCCAGTTGATGCCGGCGGTGATCAACCGGGTGGGTCAGCTGGTCGGTGGCGTCGCGATGCTGGAGAGCCTGGAGGGCCGCCTGGCCGGGTTCGCCACGCTCGACAAGCTTCAACCGCTGGGGGGGCAGCTGCTGGGGTTTGCCGGTGGCGCCGCCAACGGCGTGATCCAGCTGTTGCTGATGGGCCTGCTGGCCCTGCTGCTGGTGCTCGACCCGCGCAGCCATCAGCGCCTGGTGCTGGCGGCCACCCCGGCCCACTACCGCCCGCTGGCCGGCGAGCTGCTCAGCGCCTGCCGCCAGGCCCTCGGCGGCTGGCTGGCCGGCATGACGATCTCCGCCAGTGCCGTGTTCCTGCTCACCTGGGCCGGCCTGGCGGCGCTGAAGGTGCCGCTGGCGCTGCTCAGCGGCCTGGTGTGCGGCCTGCTCACCTTTGTGCCCACCATTGGGCCCACGGTGGCCACGCTGCTGCCCCTGGCGGTGGCGTTGCTGGTGTCGCCGGCGCTGGCGCTGCAGGTGCTGATCCTGCGGCTGGTGCTGCAGAACGGTGAGGCCTTCCTGCTCACCCCGATCCTGCTCAGCCGCACCGTGAACCTGCTGCCCACGGTGGCCTTGATGGCCCAGCTGAGCCTTGGAGCGCTGCTCGGGCTGCCCGGCGTGCTGCTGGCGCTGCCGCTGGTGGTGGTGCTGCAGGTGCTCTCCCAACGGGTGCTGGTGGAGCAGATCATGGACCGCTGGACCTAACGGCAGCGCCGCAGCAGCCAGGGCGTGCTGAACAACACCGCCAC
>CAJXSQ010000019.1 GCA_913061215.1 uncultured Synechococcus sp.
GGTGGCATCGGTGGCGGCACGGTCAGTGGTGGTGCGGGCGGCGATCCTGTGTTCAGCAGCGTCTGCAGCGCGGCGATGCGCGCCTCGGCGGGTTCCGGGCCCGTGCTCCAGAGGCTCTCGAGGTAGAAGAAGGCCACGCCGAGGTTCTGGGCGCGGTTGGCCAGCACCTTCTGGCGGATCAGGGGCATCGGTGTGGGGCGGTTGCGCTGGCCGCTCAACACGGCGATGGCGGTGGGAATGCGGGCCTTCGCTTCCTGCACCTCTGGTTTGTTGAGTTGGGGCAGGTAGCTGGCCAGATCAGGCCTGTAGACCTGGATCAGCAGCTCATCGGCGATGCCCTTCTGCACCCAGCTGCGCCAGTCCTGCAGCTGCAGCTTGTAGGCGAAGTCGTAGTAGTTGGGTGAGATCGAGATGATCGCTCCGGGCCTGGCCTGGCGGATCGCCTGGCTCAGCTGTTCCATGAAGGCGGTGAGGCGATCGGCCCGCCATTGCACCCAGGCCGGGTCACCGGGGTCGCTGGGAGGTTCCTTACCGGTGTCCTTGCGGTACAGCGCCACCGTGAACGGGTCGTAGCCGAACTCCCGCGGCAGGCTCATGTGGTCGTCGAACTGGATGCCCTCGGCCCCGTAGCGGTTCACCACCTCCAGCACCAGCTCGGTGATCAGCTGCTGCACCTCCGGCCGGAAGGGATTGAGCCACACCACCTCGCCGGCGGCGCTGATCGAGGTGAGGCTGCCATCGCGTTTCTGGGTGAGCCAGCTGCGGTGGCGCCGGGCCAGCTCCGAATCCGGCGGTGCCATGAAGCCGAATTCAAACCAGGGCAGCACCGTGAGCCCACGCCGCCGCCCGGCGGCGATCACCTCCCCGATCACGTCCTGCCCCTGCAGGCCGCGGTAGCTGAAATCCTGGTAGCCGCGCCCCTCGCTCAGCTCGCTGGGGTAGTAGGCCATGCCGCCGTTCCACGCCACCACGTAGAGCCGGTTGAAGCGCAGCTCGGCCAGGCGATCCACGGTGGCCTGCATGCGCTCGCGGTCGCGCAGCACCGGCATGTCGTTGGCGGTGAGCCACACACCACGCAACTCCTGCTGCTCGGCCAGGGCCGGCTGCAGCAGAACCACCGCCAGCAGAGGCAGCAGCTGGCGTCGGAGCCGTGAAAAGCGCGCCATGGGGCCACGCTAGGCAGGGCGCTCCGGCCTGCAGTGTTGCCTCAGACGCCCCCCAGCAGCGCCGCCAACAGAGCCTGCTGAGCGTGCAGGCGGTTCTCGGCCTGATCAAAGATCCGGCTGCTGCTGCCCTCCATGGCGCCGGCGCTGATCTCCAGACCCCGGTAGGCGGGCAGGCAGTGCAGCACGATCGCCCGGGCATCGGCTTCCGCCAGCAGCTCCTCGTTCAGGCACCAACCCCTGAACGCCGCCTCACGGGCAGCCTTCTCGTCTTCCTGGCCCATGGAGGCCCACACATCGGTGTAGAGCGCATGGGCGCCCCGCACGGCTTCCACGGGCTCATGCACCACCTCGATGCTGCAGCCCGGCGCCGCCAGCTGCCGCGATTGCTCGAGCACGGCCGCATCCGGTGCGTAGCCCTGCGGGCAGCCCACGCGCACATTCACCCCCAGCAGCGCACCGCAGAGCATCAGCGAGTGGGCCACATTGTTGCCATCGCCCACGTAGGCGAGGGTGAGGCCGCCGATCTCTCCGAAAGCCTCCTGCAGCGTGAGGTAGTCGGCGAGAGCCTGGCAGGGGTGCTCGAGATCGGTGAGGGCATTGATCACCGGCACCGAGGCCCAGTGGGCATAGTCCGCCAGCTCCTCCTGCGCGAAGGTGCGGATCGCCAGGGCATCCACGTAGCGGCTCAGCACGCGGGCTGTATCGGCCACCGGCTCCCCTCGCCCCACCTGACTCACCTGTGGGTTGAGATCGATGGTCTGGCCCCCAAGCCGCGCCATCGCCACCGTGAAGCTCACACGTGTGCGGGTGGAGGCCTTGCGGAAGATCAGCCCCAGGGTCCGGCCCGCCAGATCGATGCGGGTGCGTCCGGCCTTGAGATCGGCCGCCAGCTGGAGCAAGGCGGCGGTCTGCTCGGCGCTGCTATCGGTGGATGAGAGAAAGTCCCGCCCCTTCAGCTCCGCCAAGGCGGGGTAGCCGCTGCTGGCAGCCATCGGCCCATCTTCAAAGAACCCTTATCCGGGATCGCGGGCCCTCTCGTCAAGGGTTTGGGCTGGGGTTGTGGTGCAGCGAAAAGCGTCCGTAGCCGGATATCCATGGATATCCCGTTACGGACGCTGTGGAGAGCAGGCGCTTGAGCGAAGGCAGACGTTTCAACGCGAGCCCAGACCCGGCTGGCTGGCCGGCTCAGACAATGGCGACGGCCTCCTCAGGCATCACGCTGCTGGCCAGCAGATTCTTGAGGTCGTCGCCCTCGATCACCTCCTTGTCCAGGATCTGCTGGGAGATGCTCTCCAGCAGATCGCGGTTGTGGTTCAGGATCGCCAGAGCCCGGTCGTGGGCGCGGTCCACCAGGGTGCGCACCTCCTTGTCGATCGCCTGGGCGGTGGCGTCGCTCACCACGCGGCGGGGGTTGTTGCCGCCGCCGAGGAAACGGCTGCCGCCCTGCTTGTCGTAGGCGAGCGGGCCGAGCACGTCACTCATGCCGTAGGTGCCCACCATCTGCTCAGCGATGTCGGTGGCGCGCTGCAGATCGTTGGCGGCGCCGGTGGTCACCGCACCGAACACGATCTCCTCGGCGCTGCGGCCGCCGAGCAGGGTGGCGATCTGACCCTCCAGATCCTCCTTGGAATTGAGGAAGCGCTCCTCGGTGGGGAGCTGCAGCGTGTAGCCGAGGGCGGCCATGCCGCGGGGCACGATCGAGATCTTGGCCACCTTGCTGCCGCCGGGCATCAGATGGCCAACGATGGCGTGGCCCACCTCGTGGTACGCCACCACCTTCTTCTCGTCGGGCTGGAGCACGCGGCTCTTCTTCTCCAGGCCCGCCACCACGCGCTCGATCGCTTCGTTCAGGTCGCCCTGCTCCACGGCGGTGCGCTTGGCACGGGCTGCCAGCAGCGCGGCCTCGTTCACCAGGTTGGCGAGATCGGCACCGGCGAAGCCGCTGGTGGCCTGGGCGATCTTGTCGATATCCACGCCCGGGGCCAGTTTCACCTTGCGCGCATAGATATCGAGGATGGTTTTGCGGCCGGAAAGGTCGGGGCGGTCCACCAGCACCTGACGGTCGAAGCGGCCCGGGCGCAGCAGGGCGGCATCGAGGGTTTCGGGCTGGTTGGTGGCGGCCAGCACGATCACCGGCTTGTCCTTGGCGGAGAAGCCATCCATCTCGGTGAGCAGCTGGTTGAGGGTCTGCTCGCGCTCGTCGTTGCCGCCCACAACGCCCATGGAGCCGGCACGGCTCTTGCCGATGGCATCGAGCTCGTCGATGAAGATGATGCAGGGAGCCTTCTTCTTGGCTTCTTCGAACAGATCGCGCACGCGGGCGGCACCGGCACCCACGAACAGCTCCACGAACTCGGAGCCGCTGATGATGAAGAAGGGCACTTCCGCTTCCCCGGCCACGGCCTTGGACAGCAGGGTTTTACCGGTGCCGGGAGGGCCCACCAGCAGCACACCCTTGGGGATGCGTGCACCGATGGCGGTGTAGCGCTCGGGCGACTTGAGGAAATCAACGATCTCGGTGAGTTCCTGCTTGGCCTCATCCACGCCGGCCACATCGGCGAAGGTGACGCGGGACTCCTCATCCGGCACGTAGACCTTCGCTTTGCTCTTGGTGAAGCTCAGGGCACCCTGGGCGCCGCCCATCGAGCGGCGGGCAAAGAACTGCAGCACCAGGATGAAGATCAGCGGCGGCACCACCCAGCTGAGGGCCGTGGTGATGAAGCTGGGCTTCTGGGGGGGCGCGGCGGCGAATTCAACCCCGTGCTCCTCCAGCCGCTTCGGCAGATCCATGTCGAAGATCGGCGTGGTGGCCAGCACCGTGGGCGCTCCTTCCGCCGGAGGATCCTTCAGCTCGTAGCGGATCTGCTCCTGGGTGATGTAGGCACGGCGCACCTCGCCGTCGTCCACCTGGCTCACGAACAGGGAGTAGGGCACCCGGGGCACCTGCTGCATGCCCTGGTTCGGCAGGAAGCTGCTCACCAGCAGCAGCACGCCGAATCCGATCAGCACCAGGTTCACGATGCCGAACCGCCGATTCGGGGGCGTGTCGTCCTTGCGGATAGGCATGCGCAGCTGGCCGTAATGGCCCCCAAACTAGGGGCCACCCACGGGCCTGTTGGTGGGTGAGAACCGAACGGGAGCCGTTCTCGCCGTGTGTGGTCGCTATTCCCTCTCCGCTCGCCTCGACCAGCTGCTGCCGCGTCTGCAGGGCTCGCTGCCTCCGGGGCTGCTCGAGCACTACGCTCCGCGGCCGCTGATCGCCCCGGGTGAGCCGGTGTTGGCCCTGCGCCAGGAGCACGGCCAACAGCAACCGGCCCTGATGCTCTGGGGGTTGCTGCCCGAATGGAGCAAGGATCCGCTGGCTGGGCCGCGCCCCTTCAATGCCCGATCGGAAACGGTGGCTCAGAAACCGAGCTTCCGCGGGGCCTGGCGCCATCGCCGTTGCCTGCTGCCTGCGGATGCCTTCTTCGAGAAGGGGCATCGGATCCATCGCCGCGATGGCGCGCTGTTCTGGCTGGCCGCGATCTGGGACCGCTGGATCGGGCCCGACGGCAGCGAGGTGGAGAGCTGCTGCGTGCTCACCACCGCCCCGAACAGCCTGGTGGCGCCGCTGCACAACCGCATGCCGGTGATCCTTCCCGATGGCCTGGAGGAAGCCTGGCTCGAAGCGAAGGACGGCCCTGGCCTGCGGGCGCTCGAACCGTTGCTGCAGGGGTGGGATGGCTCGGCCTGGCGAGCTGATCCGCCAGCGCCGCGCGGGGGCGAGCAGTTGCCCCTGTTCGTGTGAACCTCACAATGACGGCAGTTCGGCTGTGCGATGCCCATGCGATCTCCGCTGCGGCGTCGCCGTCGTCGTCATCGTGGCTACGTGGGCCTGCTGATCACCTGTTTCGGTGTGATCGCCTGCCTGATGCTTCCCCGTGGGCTGCGCCAGCTGGCGGCGGTGGGTTATCTGTCGCTGCCGCTGGTGCTGCTCGGCACCCTCGGCATGCCGATCGACGAGGGCCGATGGCCGGTGCTGCGCATGGTTGTGTACCGGCTGTTGGCGCTCGTCACCTGGGTGACGTCGCTGATCTGGTATCTCACACCCCTGTCGCAACACAGCACCGGCGTGCCGCTGCTGGTGCTGTGGGCGGTGCTGGTGCTGTGGAGCTGTGAGCGCTTGATCCGCAACCTGGCCCTGGAGCGCCGCATCAACCGCGAGGTGTTGTTCGGCGCTCTCGCTGGGTATCTGCTGCTGGGGCTTGCGGCAGGGTTGTTGTTCAGCGCCACGGAAACCGTGGCACCGGGCAGTTTCTCGGCCAGCCGATCCCTGGAGGGTCCGGTGCTGCGCTGGCAGGGGGCCAGCGCTGATCCCTCCAGCCCGGTGTGGTCGGTGGATTTCGTGGAACTCAACTATTTCGCCTTCGTCACCCTCACCACCACCGGCTACGGCGACATTCACCCCGTGACACCTCAGACGCAGATGCTCTGCGTGCTGGTGGCGATCACGGGCACGCTGTATCTGGCGATGGTGATGGGTCTGCTGATCAGCCGCTACACCGCCCGCGATGTGGAGGACGAACTGGAGGACTGAGGCTCAGGCGCTCAGCTCCAGCAGCCAGTCGTGCCCCAGCCGCTGCAGGTTCTGCGCCTGCCAGGGCACGGCGGCGTTCACATCCACCAGGTTTAGATCGCCCAGGGGTGTGCGCGCCGCCTCTCCGCCAAGAAGCTTCGGGGCCACCACAGCCGCCAGCTGTTGCACGCAGCCCTGGCGTAGCGCTGCGGCCGCCAGCTCGGGCCCGCATTCCCACAGCACCTGGTTGCAGCCCCGCTGCGCCAGGGCCTGGAGGAGTTCCAGCGGTTCGCAGCGCTCGAGCACCAGCCGTTCCACCCCGAGGGCATCGAGATGGAAGCGCAGCCGTGCCGGCGCGCTGTAGCCGTGCACCACCAGCGTGCGGGCTGCGCTCTGATCCCACAGCCGGGCCTGCAGCGGCAGGTTCAGGCCGCGGCTGATCACCACCCGTAGCGGTTCCGGGCTGCGCCGGCCGCGGCTGGTGAGCAGCGGGTCGTCGGCGCGCACGGTGCCGCCGCCCACGATCACCGCATCGCAGCGGCTGCGCAGGCGGTGCACCCAGGCGCGGGCATCCGGCCCGGAGATCCACTGGCTGGAGCCATTGGGCAGGGCCGTGCGGCCATCCAGGCTCATCGCCCACTTGAGGATGCCGAGGGGGCGGCCCTGGCTCACCCGGTGGATGAAGGCGTGGTTGAGCCGGCGCGCTTCCGCCTCGCACACCGCTTCGATCACCTCGATGCCCGCCTGGCGCAGCTCCGCGACACCGCGGCCGGCAACGCGCGGATCGGGATCGCGCATCGCCACCACCACGCGTTTCACGCCGGCGGCGATCAGGGCCTGGCTGCAGGGGGGGGTGCGGCCGTGGTGGCAGCAAGGCTCCAGCGTCACCACCGCGGTGCCGCCGCGGGCGCGTTCACCGGCGCGGCGCAGGGCATGCACCTCAGCGTGGGGTGTGCCGGCCCGCTGATGGAAGCCTTCGCCCACAGGGGCGCCCTGGGCATCGAGCACCACGCAGCCCACGAGAGGGTTGGGGCTGGTGTGGCCTGCGCCGAGGCTGGCCAGCTGCAGCGCCCGCTGCATCCAGGGCCGCCAGGAAGCGCTCATCCGCCGATCGGCCGGGGCTGATCCTCCCGCCAGCTGGGCAGGCTGCGCCATTCACCCACCACATAGGGCGGCACCGGCAGCTCCACGAACACACCGGGCAACTCCAGCCGCAGCGGACGGTTCTGATGCAGCTCCGCCAGCAGCGGGCTCAGGTTGAACTCCGCCGCCGCATCGCGGCCATCGGCCGCCAGCTTCGGGTTGGCGGTGGTGATGTCGTCCAGGGCCCAGGTGTTGCGGCCGGAGTGCACCACCAGGGAGGTGGGGTGATCCAGGCGCACCTTGCCGGGGTAGCCCACGATGCGCAGCGTCACCGGGCCGCCGGGCGGCCCGCTGCGGTAGGCCACCGCCTGCCAGCTCTGGTAGTCGAGGTCGCGCAGGCTCTCAAGGCTGCGCACCACCTCCTGGCCATTCTCGTCGTCGTGGGCGTGCACCTGGGCCCAGGCGGGTTGGCCGTGCCCCAGCAGCAGGCTGCCGGCGAGCAGCAGAGGGAGCAGCAGGGTGGTGAGGACGCGTTTCATGCTCATGCCGCCAGGGCCTCCTGTTCGGCGCCGGGGATGGGTTGCCAGTTGGTGTGGGTGGCCCAGAGGGCCCAGATCGCCATCGCCCGCAGGTAGTGGCAGGCGCGGAAGGTGTTCACGCCGGTGATCGCTTCAGGGGTGCGGAACTGCAGGCCGCCGGTATACACCTGCTCCACCACCGCACCGGTGATCGCCAGAGCGGTGTCTGAGTCGCCCATCAGGCGGTAGTAGGCGGCGATGCCGAAGTTGATGCCGGTCCACACCTCCAGGGGATGGGTGCCATTGGGATCGAGCGGGGTGCCATCGCGACGCAGGCCGTTGGCCACGCCGAGCCGTCCGCCCTGGAAGCCCTCGAAGCAGGCCTCCTTCACGGCCTTGAGCGTGCTGCGAGAGCGCTCATCGCTCACCACCGGTGTGAGGCCGAGCAGGCGGGCGTAGAAGTCGCCGCAGAGCTGATCGGCCATCACCACCGGCGTGCCGCTCTCGGCATCGATGTTGTAAAACTCGCCGTTCCAGAGCAGCCGATCGAAGTTGGCGCGGCTCTGCTCCAGCCAGCCGCTGAATTCGCGCTGTTCGTTCGCCGTGTCCAGGCCCATGGCGAGTTGCAGTCGCTGAGCGATGGCCAATGCCGCCTCCAGCGCCGCGATCCACAGGGCGCCGCAGTAGGCGCTCACGCCCTTGAGCGGCCAGTCGTCGAAGGTCTGGTCGGGGGCGCCGCCGTTATCGGGCAGGCCATCGTTGTTGGCGTCGAAGGTTTTGAGATAGCGCAGCGCCTCCACGGCTGCTGGCCAGCAGTCGGCCAGGAAGCGCAGGTCCTCGCCGTTGGGGGCGAGCCGGAAGGTGCGCCACACCTGCAGCACAAAGTCGCTGGCCAGGTCCTTCCAGAGGTTGCAGTCCTGGTAGGCGGTGTAGTTGGTGGCATCCCAGGGGCGCTCGTTGGGAGCACCGAGATCATGGGGGGTGGCCCCCTTCAGCTTGCGGGCGGCTTCCACACGCCCCTTGCCCTGGGTGAAATACCAACCGATCGGCCGCGGCGTGGGATCGGCGGCGGGGATGGCGCGGGCGAAGCTGCGCAGCACCGCCTTGTCGAGCTCCGGCCAGAGCTGCAGCAGGGCGAAGGAGCCATACAGCCGCACGTCGAGGCTTTCGTACCAGGCGTAGTCGAGGCACTCGAGCACCCCGAAGCGGCCCACCGGATCCTGGGGTGAAGCGCTGGTCCAGAGGCTGCCGCCGCTGGCCAGGTCGTAGAGCTCGTTGAACAACGCCATGCGCAGCGGCTCCGGCAGATCGCTGCGCTCCAGCACCGGCTGCTGCCAGGCCGCGATCTGCTCGCGCCAGCTGCGCCAGTCGCGCAGCGCTTCAGCGGCGATGGCGCCGGCGTTGCTGCCGTCTGTTCCGAAGAAGTCGGTGTAGCGGCGCAGGGCGCGGCTGCCGGTGGCGAAGGCTGTCACCGGCAGGTCCCAGCTGATCACCAGCGGGATCTCGATCGTGGCGCCCGGCTCGAGCCGGCATCGCACCGCCAGAGCCGCGCTGGCCGGGTCATCCGTGCCGCTGCGGCGGTCGTTGTTGCTGTCGGGAATGGAGCCATCGGCGCTGAAGCTGCTCCACAGCTCGCTGCCATCGCCGGCGGGATTCCAGCGGCTGCAGCGCTGGATCTGCACACCCGGCTGGGCGCTGGTGGCGATGCACCACTGGCCCTGGCCTTCGCCGATCGGTGCCGAAACCTCACCCTCCAGCAGCACCCCGCGCAGGTCGCCGTCGTCCAGCCAACGGTTGCGCTGCCCCTGGCTGCGGCCGATCGCCGGCACGTAGTTGTGCTCCGGGCTGCCGTCGTCGCGGAACTCCACCGCTGCTGTGGGATCGGTGTTGGTGAACCAGCCGCAGGTGTTGCGCCAGCTCAGCAGCAGGGAGAGATCGAGCGGCGCGCCGGTGGGGTTGCGCAGGGTCCACACGAACACCGCCACCGGATAGCTGCTCTGGCGGTAGTTGCCGGGCAGGATCGGGCTGAAGCTCTCGCAGCTCACCTCGGCCTCGAACACCCCCTGGTAGTGGTTCCAGCTGAGGGGGTAGCGGGCGGCGTAGGTGCCGGTGCACTGCTCCTCGCTGCTGGCGGGATACCAGGTCCAGCTCTGCAGGGGCGTTCCGGCATCAGGCCGGGAGGCATCGGCCTCAGGTTGCACCGCCAGGGCATGGGCGCGGTGGCTCTCGCCGTTGCCCTCGAACAGGGCGAACTGGCAGTCGGGCAGGGTGCCGAACCAGTGCTCGCCGCCATCGAGGTGCCAGAGGTTGAAGCTGCCGTCCGGCGCGCGGCCGATGCAACCGGCGCCGAAGCCCCCCAATGGCATGCCGTGGTTGGGGCCGTCGTCGAGGTTGCTGGCGTAGCGCACCGTGTAGGGCTTGTCCCAGCCCAGGCCGAAGGGGCGGCTCCAGCTGGCACTCGGAACCTGCCAGGACTGGTTGGGCTTGCCACGCAGCATCGCGTTGAGGTTGCTCAGGCCGAAGCGCGCCATGGGGCTGCCAACAGTGGGGCCAGCTTGTCAGAGCCTGCCGTCCGCCGCCGCTTCCCCCACCTCCTGATCCACAAGGGCATCGAGGGTGGCGGCGGAGCGCACCAGGGCCTGGTACTGCAGCACCACCCTGCGGTTGCGCTCCAGCCAGCCGGCCGGGTTGCCCTGGGCCGCCGCCAGGCTGCCGGTGTGATCGCCATCGAGCAGGTCGAGATCGCTCTGCTGGCGGATCAGGGCGAGCACCAGTTCATGGATGCGCTGGCGGCGATCGGCGTGCGGCATGGACCTGGAAGGAGGCTTCAGTGCTCCGGTTGGGAGCCCGTGCCCACCCAGAGTCGCCCGAAGTGATAGCCCAGCGAGAGCAGCACCGGGCCGAGGAACAGGCCGGCGAGACCGCCCTTGATCGTGCCGCCCAGCACGCCCACCAGGATCACCAGCATCGGCACCGGCAGGCCGCGGGCCATCAGCATCGGCTTGAGCACGTTGTCGAGCAGGGTCACCGGGATCAGCCAGAGGGTGAGCAGCAGCGCGATCAGGGGTTGCAGATGACTCCAGGCCAGCACCAGGGACACCAGCGTCACCGGCATCGGCCCCACCTGCACCAGGCAGAGGATCAGGGCCAGCACCGCCAGCAGGCCCGACCAGGGCACACCGGCGGCGATCAGGCCCAGGCCCATCAGCAGTGCCTGCAGGAAAGCCACGCCCACCACGCCACGGGAGACGTTGCGCACCGTGGTGGTGGTGATGCTCCGCACGATGTCGGCATGCTCCGGTGCCACCCGCCGCAGCAGCCGATCGAGGCGCTGCAGCAGGGCGTCGGAGTGGATCAGCATCAGGGCCGCCACCCCCAGGCTCACGAGCAGTTTGAGAAAGCCCAGGCCCTTGGCCAGCGTGGTTTCCAGCAGCCGGCTGCTCACCGCCGTGATCGTGTCGGCGTGGGTGCGTACCAGGCTGTGCAGATCATTGATCAGGTTGTGCCAGAGCGGCTTGATCGTGGGCCCCACCACCGGAATGGCGAGCAGAACCCGCGGTGGATCCGGCAGCACATCCCGCCCCTGCCGCACCAGCTCCAGCAGATCGCCGATGTTGCCGATCAGCGTTGCGGCCAGGGCACCCACAGGCCCCAGCAACACCAGCAGGCCCACCAGCACGATCAGCGCCGCCGACCAGCCCCGGCCCAGGCCCAGCCGCTGCTGCAGCCACAGCTGAATCGGCTTGAGAATCACCGCCAGCAGCCCCGCCCACACCAGGATCTCGGCGAATGGCTGCAGGATCAGCACGCAGGCCGTGGCCAGCCCCCCCAGCAGCAGCAGCCGGATCAGCCCATCGATGGACAAGGGCATCTCAACGGCTGGGGGGTGGACCGGCTTCGAAGCGCTCCAGCAGCACCTGCACCGGGATCTGGGTGCGGAAGCGGCAGGCGCTGGTTTCGCTGCAATCGAGCGTGCCGTGCTCCCAGAACTTGTTGCTGCCCATGCCACCACCGCAGAGGCCGTAGTAGTCGCATCCGCTCTGGCAGCGCTGCATGCCTGCCGCCACGTCGCCCCAGAGCTGTTGGAAACGGGGGGTGTGGGCGGCAGCCAGCAGAGAGGTGTCGCGGATGTTGCCCAGGTTGAAGCTGCCGTAGCGCTCGCTGCTCACGGAGAGCAGCTCCGGATCGAAGGTGGAGAAGTTGCCCTGCCAGTCCACACTCAGAATCGAGTAGGGGCGGTTCAGCTCGTTCTGGTTCAGGCGCTGGTTGCGCTGGATCAGATCGATCACCTGCTGAAACTCCCGCAGCACCACCGGGTGGCCATCGGCTTCGCTCAGCTGCCAGAAGTGCTGCAGAAACTGCCGGTAGCGCTCCTCCTGCTGCTGGCCCTGCATCGAGGAGCTGGTGTGCACACCCTCCTGCTCCTCCACGTTGAAACCCACGGCGCTGATGCCGTGATCGCGGAAGAAGCGATACATCGCCTCCGGTTGCTCCATCGCCGCGGCGGTCACCACCGCGATCACATGGAAGGGGATGTCATGGCGCTGCAGCGTCTCGATCCCGCGCATGCAGAGCTGATGGGAGGGGTTGCCGTTGCGGAAGCGGCGGTGCGCGTCGTGGATCTCAGCGGGGCCATCGATGCTCACACCCACCACGATGCGGTTGCGGCGGAAGCAGGCGCACCATTCATCGTTGATCAGGGTGCCATTGGTCTGCACGTGCTGCTCGATCAGCACCTCGCCGTTGGCATGCTCTTGCACACAGCGCTCGATGATCGCTGTGGCTTCGTCGTAGTAGCTGCAGGGCAGGGTGAGCGGCTCGCCCGCGTGCCACACCAGTGAGAGCTGCGGCCCGCAGAAGGGGCTCTCGAGGATGCGTTGCAGCAGAACGGGCAGAAGCTCCAGGTTGAACACCCGGCGCTTCTGCCGATCCGGCAGGTAGCAGTAGTCGCAGTCGAGGTTGCAGAGCGAGGTGGACTGAACCACCACCAGGCCGATGGGGCCGAAGCGGCTCAGATCCAGCTCTGCTGTTGCTGCGCCGCCGGGCGCCACCTGGCTGCTGATCACCAGTTGATGAAGCTGCCGGGCAGGGCGTTGCCCCAGCCACCATTGCCCCAGCCGCCGTTGGGCCAGCCCAGATTCACGTTCAAGCCGCCGCCGTAGTAACGGCCGCCGTTGCCCCAGCCGCCACCATTGCGCCAACCGCCACCGCGGCCACCGTTGCCCCATTTGTGGCCACCGCCGTTGCCCCAGTAACGGGCCGTGAGGGTGCCCTCACCGCTGGCGGCCTGATCCGCCTTGAGCAGCGGCTGCCACTCGCCCTGGCGCAGGGCCTGGATGCGGTTCTCGAGGGGATTGTTCAGGTCGGGCGCCTGATACACCGCAGCCTGAGCCGTTTCCGTGAACACGGTGGCGGCGGTGAGGGCGGTGAGCAGCTGCAGCAGTGAGCGGGGTGCCATGGGGATCAGGGATGACAGAGGCGGATAGCGATGGTGCGGCGGAACGGCTCAGGGCAGACCGATCAGGGCGGCCGAGAGCAGCACGTTGGTGAAGTAGGCCTTGATATCCGCCTCGCTCAGGTTCACGTCGCTGCCGGGGCCCACCCATTGGTTGATGCGGCTCTGGGCCTTGGGATCGTCGTTGATGTAGGCCTGCATCAGCTTGCCGATCGCCAGGTTGCTGAGGTTCATCATCCCGGAGCTGTTCTCCGGGATGATGCAGCCCACGGCGGAGCGGTTGTACGGCACGGTGGGGGTGACGTTGCCGGCCGGATCCACGGCGCTGCGGTTGGCCAGCAGCCAGAGGCTGTCGCCCGCCAGGAACTGGATTTCGCCGTTCTTCAGGGCACTGAGAGCTGCCTGAGGGTTCTCGAACAGCACCAGTTCAGCGTCGCTGACGGTCTTCTCCATGGCATGAGCCGCCACGCTGTTCTTCACCACGCCGATGGTCTGGCCGGTGAGGGAAGCGGGGGTGCCGTCGTTACCCACCGGCGTGATCAGGCGGGTGCCGCTGAGGGCGAAGGGCAGGGTGTAGTCCACGAACATCGACCGACCCCAGCTGAAGCCGGCTCCGCAGGACACGTCCACGGCGCCGCTGGCGACAGCGGCGATGGCCTGGTTGATCGAATCCACCGGCTGGGCCACCAGCTGCACCTTCTTGCCGGTGTAGTCGCTGAGCTCCTTCTGGATCTCCTTGGCGAACTCCATGCCGAGGCCCACGTAGCCGTTGCCCTGCTGGGTGGTGTAGGGCAGGTCGCCGTTCATCACCACCGTGTTCACCCGGCCGGTGCGGCTGATGCGTTCGAGCACGGTTTCAGCCATGGCCGGCTGCAGCACGCCGAGGGCGAGGCTGAAAAGGGCTCCGGAGAGAGCGGTCAGTCGAAGAGCCATCGAGCGATGCGCAGACCCATGCAAGCGCGCCAACAGTAGATCGGTTTCGGGGATTGCGCAGAATGGCGGCATGATTGAGGTGATCGGCACCGATGCCGGCGCGCCGGCCAGCCTGCCGCCGCCGCATCAGCAGCGCCTGCGGCAGGCCGCGCTGATCGCCGCACCTCGCCGTTTGCATCCGCCCCTGCAGAGCTGGCTCGCAGCCCAGCCCCAGGCCTTGGCCGAGCTGATGGCCAGCGATCAGCCGGCCGCGCTGCTGGAGCGCCTGCGTGCCCTCGATCCCCAGGTTCAGGCCGTGGTGCTCGCCAGCGGTGATCCGCTCTGGTTCGGCATCGGCCGCTTGCTGCTCGATGGCCTGCCGGCGGAGCGGCTGCGGTTTCATCCCGCCGCCAGCTCGCTGCAGCTCGCCTTCGCGCGCCTGGGCCGCCCCTGGCAGGACGCCGACTGGCTGAGCCTGCACGGCCGCGACCCGGCGCCGCTGGCGGCGCGGTTGCAACAGCGGCCGGCAGCGCTGGCCGTGCTCACCGATCCCGGTCGCGGCGGGGCCGAGGAGGTGCGCCAGATCCTGCGGGCTTCAGGCCTGGAGGATGCCTACGCCCTGTGGGTGTGCGAGCGCCTCGGCCACCCGCAGGAGCGGGTGCTGCGGGTGGCTCCGCAGGATGGGTTGCCCTCGGATCTTGATCCGTTGCATCTGGTGGTGCTGGTGGCCGAACCCCCGCCGCAGCCCACCCGGCTGCCGCTGTTCGGCCTGCCCGATGGGGCGTTCCTGCAACACCCGGATCGCCCGGGTCTGATGACCAAGCGCGAGGTGCGCATTCAGCTGCTCGCTGATCTGGATCTTCCGCCTGAGGGCGTGCTCTGGGATGTGGGCGCCGGCGTGGGATCGATCGGCCTGGAGGCGTTGCGGCTGCGGCCGGGCCTGCAGCTCTGGGCCCTGGAGCAGCGGGGTGGTTCAGCGGCCCTGATCGCGGCCAACGCCCAGCGGCTGGGGGTGCAGCCCGCCCGGGTGTTGGAGGGCCGCGCCCCCGCGGCCCTCGCGCAGCTGCCGGATCCCGATCGGGTGGTGATCGGCGGTGGGGGGCGCGAGCGGCGGGCGGTGCTGGACGCGGTGCTGGCGCGGCTGCGCCCGGGCGGTGTGGTGGTGGTTCCGCTGGCCACCGTGGAAGCCCTGGCCGAGCTGCGGCCTGTGCTTGAGCAGGCCGGTTGCACGGTGAGCGTGAGCCAGCATCAGGCCTGGCGCGGGGCGCCGCTGGCGGATGGCACCCGCCTGGCCCCGCTCAATCCCGTGCTGGTGCTGCGGGGCGAGCGGAAGGCGGCAGCGCCGACGGCCTGAGCGGGCGGATCACCGCTTCGCTGCCCACCACGATGCCGAGGCGGCGCGCCTCACCGGCGGCCAGCTCCACCACGCCATCGCCCGGTTCGTTGGGGCCATAGCTGCGGCAGGGCAGCCGCGGGCAGGGGGTGGCGGCTTCCTCGATGGCGATCACGCGGTTGTCGTTGATGAACACCATGTCGAGCGGCTCGGGCGTGCGGTGCATCCAGAAGCGCAGCAAGGCATCCTCGAAGGGAAACCACATGCCCCGCAGCGGCGGCAGCGGGCCGCGCAGCTGCAGCCCCATCGCCTGCTCCTGCGGTTCATCGGCCACCTCCAGCTGAATGCACTGCCCGCTGGGCAGGCACCATTCCGCTTCCAACGGCAGCACCTGGGGAGGCTGCTTGGCCTGCAGTGCGCTGGGGGCCAGCATCAGCCCAAGGCTGAGCAGGGCGCGGTAGAGGGTGCGCATCCTCATCGCGGTGGTGGGCCGTCGCTGAGGCAGTAGCCCTGGCCCCGCACGGTGTGGATCAGCCGTTTCTCGCCCTGTTCCTCCAGCTTCTGGCGCAGGTAGCGCACATACACCTCGATCACATTGCTGGCGGCGCCCTGCTGGTCGTGCCACACCTGCCGCAGGATCTGATCGCGGCTGAGCACCTGGCCGCTGTGCTCGAGCAGCAGCAGCAGCAGCGCGTATTCGCGGGCGGTGAGCGGCACGAGCCGATCACCACGCCGCACCTCATGGCGGCTGGGGATCAGGCTGAGATCGCCCAGGCTGAGGCGATCCTCCGGCGGACGGCCCTTCTCCAGCAGCTTGCGGTGCAGGCGCAGGCGCATCAGCAGATCGCTGGTGCCGGCGGAGGACAGCCAGAAATCACTGGCTCCTGAGCGCAGCATGCGCGAGCGGGCGGCCACGCTGTCGCTGCCGATGTCGAGCAGCACCGGCACGTTGCCCAGCTGCTGGCGCAGCAGCGGCAGTTGATCGGCGGCTTCGGCCCCGAGCACCACCAGGTCACAGCCGGCCCCGATCTGGTCGACGCCCACCAGGCAGCGGTAGCCGGAGGCTTCCAGCCGAGCAGCCAGCGCCTCCGCCTCCTGGCCCAGCAGCAGCAGGGTGGCGCCGCTCAACCGGGACCACCATTGCCGGGTTTGGCCACATGGGGCAGGCCCCAGCCCAGCTTGTTGCGCAGCACCTGGAAGAACTCGTGGTCCGCCAGCCGCACGAAGCGCACCGGATGGTCGCTGCGGCGGATCAGCACCCGGTCTTCCGGCCACACGTAACAGCCGGCGCTGCCATCCACCACCATCATCAACCGCTCGGGCGTGGCGGGGAACACCGTCACCGGTTCCTGGTCGCTGAACACCAGGGCCCGGGAGGCGAGCGAGTGAGGAGCGATCGGTGTGAGCTGCAGCACCGGGCAGTCCGGCGTGATCACCGGGCCGCCGGCACTGAGGGCGTAGGCGGTGGAGCCCGTGGGGGTGGAGAGGATCACCCCGTCGGCGGCGATGTCCACCGGGGCATGGCGGCCGATGGCGATCTCGAAATGGCACATCGAGGTGAGTGGTTCCCGGTGCAGCGCCATCTCGTTGAGGCAGAGCACCTCCCAGCGCCGCTGCTCACCGCGCATCACACTCACCACCAACGTGGTGCGCTCCTCCACGCTCCAGGCCCCGGCGATCACCTGCTCGAGCGCCTGCTCCAGCTCGGGCAGATAGGTCTCCGCCAGAAAACCGAGATGGCCGGTGTTGATCGTGAGGATCGGCACATCGATCGGCGCCGTCATCCGGGCGGCGGAGAGCACCGTGCCGTCACCCCCCAGCACCATCGCCATCGCCATGGAAGGCTCGAAGCCCGGTGGCACGCAGGCCGCATGGCCTTTGGCGCGCAGGTGCTGATCCGGGTTGGCGAAGCCCACCATGCCGGCGGAGCTGCTGGCGCGCAGCACGTCGTAGCCCGCCGCGCGCAGGCGCGTTTCGATGGCGTCGGCGGTGGACAGGGCCAGGTCCTTGCCGTCGTTAACGATCAGTCCGACGCAGGGCACTGACAGGAGCTACCGGCAGAAGTTCAGCCGATTTTATGTGGGGAAGCCGGTTCTGCTCATCACGAGCAGAAGCACTGACTCAGAACTGCTCCAGGAAGCGCAGGTCGCTGGTGAACAGGCGGCGGATGTCGTCGATGCCGTGGCGCACCATGCAGAAGCGCTCCACGCCGAGGCCGGCGGCGAAACCGCTGTAGCGCTCGGGGTCGATGCCCAGCCCTTCCAGCACGGCCGGATCCACCATGCCGCAGCCCATCACCTCCAGCCAGCGGCCGCGCCACTGCACATCCACCTCGGCGGAGGGCTCGGTGAAGGGGAAGTAGCTGGCGCGGAAGCGCACCGGCAGATCGCCGAAGAAGCGCTGCAGGAAGGTGGTCACGGTGCCGCGCAGGTGGCTGAAGTCCAGCCCCTCATCGATGGCCAGCACTTCCACCTGATGGAACACCGGCGAGTGGGTGGCATCCACCGCGTCGCGGCGATACACACGCCCCGGTGCCACGATCCGCACCGGCGGCGGATTGTTCTCCAGGTGGCGGATCTGCACCGGGGAGGTGTGGGTGCGCAGCAGCTCGTGCTCGCTCAGATAAAAGGTGTCCTGCATGTCCCGCGCCGGGTGGTGCGGCGGGATGTTCAGGGCGGTGAAGTTGTAGTGGTCGGTTTCGATCTCGGGGCCTTCCTCCACCCGGTAGCCCAGGCCGGAGAAGATGTCCACGATCTCTTCGATCGTGCTGATCAGCGGGTGGCGGTGGCCGGCCGGCGTGAACCGGGACGGCATGGTCACATCCAGGGTTTCAGCGGCGATGCGCTCGGCCATGGCGGCGGCCTTCACCGCCGAGAGCCGCTCGCCCAGCAGCCCCTGCACCTGTTCTTTCAGCACATTGGCGCGCTGACCCACCAGTGGCCGCTCCGGGCCCGGCAGTTTGCCCATGGCGCCGAGCACCGCCGAGAGCTTGCCCTTCTTGCCCAGCAGACCCACCCGCAGGTCTTCCAGTTCCGCAGCGGAGCCAGCAGCACCGATCGCCTTGGCGGCCTCGGCCTCCAGTTGCTCCAGCTGTTCGGTGAGCTGCTGCAGGCTGATCGTGGCGCTCACGGCTGTGTTCCGGAAGGCCGTGACTTTAAGAAGGCGACCTCTAGCCTCCAGAAAGCCACCCCACCACACCAGCGCCTTGCGGATCCTGATCAGCAACGACGACGGCGTGTTCGCCGCCGGCATCCGCAGCCTCGCTGCCGAAGCTGCCGCCCGCGGCCATCAGGTGACGGTGGTGTGCCCCGATCAGGAGCGCTCGGCCACCGGCCATGGCCTCACGCTGCAAACGCCGCTGCGGGCTGAGCGCGCCGATGAACTGTTTGCGCCCGGGATCACCGCCTGGGCCTGCAGCGGCACCCCCAGCGACTGCGTGAAGCTGGCCCTGTTCGCCCTGCTGGAGGAGTGGCCCGATCTGGTGCTCTCCGGCATCAACCACGGCCCCAACCTCGGCACCGACACCCTCTATTCCGGCACCGTGAGTGCGGCGATGGAGGGCACGATCGAGGGGCTGCATGCCCTGGCCGTGAGCAGCGCTGATTTCCAGTGGCGGCAGTTTGAGCCGGCCGCGGCGATCGCTCTGGATGTGGCGGAAGGGATGCTGCAGGCCGGCTGGCCGGCCGGGATGCTGCTGAACCTGAATGTGCCGCCGCTGCCGGCGGAGCAGATCGGGCCGCTGCGCTGGTGCCGCAAGGCGGTGCGCCGCTACACCGATCAGTTCGACCGGCGGGTGGATCCGCGCGGCCGCACCTATTACTGGCTGGCCGGTGAGGTGGCCAACGATCTCGAGGCCGAGGTGGCCGGCCCCGCCGACTGGCCGATCGATGTGGCCCATGTGGCCGCCGGAGGCGTGGCGCTCACGCCGCTGCAGCCGGAGCTGTTCTGGCGGGGCAGCACGGATGTTCCGCAGCTGAACCTGCCTCAGCTGCCACTGGGCCGGTAGACCCGGGCCAGCAGCCAGAGGCTGATCCACAGGCCGATCAGATGGGCGAACACCACCTGGGTGTTGCTCAGCACCGAGAGCATCTCCAGTGAGGTGATCGGGTAGTTGGTGATGCGGCCGCCGGGGGTGGTCATGCCGCCGAAGGCAAAGCCGGCCTGCATCGAGGCCTGGAAGAACAGGGCCCCCGCCAGCGACTGGTAGCCCACCACCCCCAGGCTCAGACCCACCAGATCCGCCAGGATGCCGCGCTTGATCAGCCGGGCTGTTTCCCCCTTGCTCGGATGCACGGGCCCCGCCAGGGCCCGGCCGCAGCGGATCACCAGCCAGCTCTGCCACAGGCACCAGAGCAGGATGAAGAAGGCGAAGGAGGTGAGCGAGAGGCCGGGGCTCAGGCCCAGGGCCTTGTCGGCCCGGGCACCGATCTGCCCGCCGATGTTGTTGAACAGCAGCACCCCGAGCACCACCACCGCCAGCACCACCTGGGCCCAGAAGCGCACCCAGCCGAGCCGGCGCAGGGCGGCGGAGATCAGCTGCAGGTCGAGGCGATCAGCCATGGGCTTCGGGCAGGGGCACCGGGTTGCCCAAACCTGCCATGGGAGGATGCATCAAGCGAGAGCCTCGACGCTTCTTGTTGGTGATTCGGCCGTTCTGTGAGCCGGCTGTGGTGGCAGCGGCGGTTGCATCTTGATTCCTCTGCGCAGTCCAGACGAGGCCAGTCGCCCCACGGCCATCGCCCTCGGCAGCTTCGATGGATTGCATGCCGGCCATCGCGCTGTGATCGCGGCTGTGGTGGAGCGGGCGGCCGCCCGGGGCCTGGTGCCCACGGTGGTGAGCTTCTGGCCCCATCCCCGTGAGGTGTTGTTCGGCGAGCCGCGCCTGCGCCTGGATCTGCCCGCCGAAAAGCTCGATCTGCTCGAGCCCCTCGGCATCGATCAACTGGTGCTGGTGCCCTTCACCCCCGCTCTGGCGGCCCTGAGCCCGGAAGCCTTCGTGGATCAGGTGCTGGTGCAGCAGCTGCAGGCGCGGCTGGTGGCGGTGGGGGAGAACTTCCGCTTCGGTGCCGGCCGCAGCGGCAACATCGACACGCTGCGTGAGCTGGCTGCCGAGCGGGGCATGGAGGTGCTGGTGCAGCCGATCCGCAACGACAGCGGCGGTCGCCTCAGCAGCAGCCGCATCCGCCGATCCCTGGCGGAGGGCGATCTGCAGGATGCCGCTGTGCTGCTGGAGCGGCCCTACCGCTTCAGCGGCCGGGTGGTGCGGGGCCGCGGACTGGGCCGCGAGCTCGGTTGGCCCACCGCCAACCTGCAGGTGGATGGCCGCAAGTTTCTGCCGCGCCAGGGCGTCTATGCCGCCTGGGTGTGGCTGCAGGGGGAACGGTTGCCCGGTGAACGGCTGGCGGCGGTGATGAACCTGGGCCCGCAGCCCACGGTGGATCCCACCGCCCCCTCCGCCGTGGAGGTTCATCTGCTGGGCCGCCGCCTTGATCTTGAGGGAGCAGCGCTTGTTGTGGAGCCGGTGGCCCTGCTGCGGCAGCAGCAGCGCTTTGCTGGGCTCGAGGCGCTGGTGGCTCAGATCGGCCGGGATGCCGCCCAGGCCGAGGCGCTGCTGTGTTCAGCCGGCGGGGTAGGCATTGGCCAGGCCCCAGCTGATGAAGGCGGCAATGGCCCCCAGCAGCAGAATCCCTGAGATCAACACCAGCATCGGGCTGTCGGATCCGCCCTGCTCCATCGCCAATGGGTTGCGAGTGATGGGCACACCCTAAGCAGAGCCAGCCGTTTCAACCTCCTTCCATGACCTCTCCCGCACAACAGTCCGCGGTGCTGCGCCTGCTGGACGCCAACCTCGACCGCGCCCGTGAGGGACTGCGGGTGGTGGAGGACTGGTGCCGTTTCGGGCTCGATCGGGCCGATCTGGTGGCGCGGCTGAAGGATCTGCGCCAGCGCCTGGGCCTGCTGCATCAGGAGCGCTACAAGCAGGCGCGCCACACCGCCGGTGATGTGGCGGCGGGCATGGCCCATCCGGCTCAGGCGGAGCGGCTGGAGCCGGCGCAGGTGCTGGCGGCCAACTGCGGCCGGGTGCAGGAGGCGCTGCGGGTGCTGGAGGAATTCGGCCGCGGCGAGGACGCCCGCCTGGCCAGCGAGGCGGCAGCGATCCGCTACGCCCTCTACGACCTGGAGGTGGAGTTGCTGCGGGCTTCGGGCAGCGGCGATCAGCGCCGGGCCCTGCTGCGCCACTGCCGGCTTTACCTGGTGACCAGCCCCTCGCCGCAGCTGCTCGCGGTGGTGGAGGCTGCCCTCGAGGGTGGCGTGCGGCTGGTGCAATACCGCGCCAAGGAGGGCAGCTGCGGCCCCGATGGCCAGCCGATCACCGATGCGGTGCGGTTGCAGCAGGCCCAGGCCCTGCGCGAGCTCTGCAGCCGCCATGGCGCCCTGTTTCTTGTGAACGACCGCATCGACATCGCTCTGGCCGTGGACGCCGATGGGGTGCATCTCGGCCAGGGCGATCTACCGCCGGCCCTGGCTCGCCGCCTGCTGGGGCCGGATCGGCTGATCGGCCGCAGCACCCATGCGATCAGCCAGCTGCGCCAGGCGGTGGCGGATGGTTGCGACTACGTGGGCGTGGGCCCGGTGAATGCCACACCCACCAAGCCCGGCCGGGAGCCGGTGGGGCTGGATTATGTGCGCCAGGCTGCGGCCGAGAGCGCCATCCCCTTCTTCGCCATCGGTGGCATCGAAGCCAGCAACCTGGCCGCTGTGCAGGCCGCCGGCGCCGAGCGGGTGGCGGTGGTGCGCGCCATCACCGAGGCGGTGGATCCGGCGGCCGCCAGCCGCGCGCTGCTCGAGATGTTGAACTGAGCGGCATGAGCGAGAGCAACAGCATCGAGATCCGCCTCAACGGCGAGCCCGCCCGTTGCCCTGAAGGGCTGTCGCTGCTGCAGCTGCTGGAGCTGCGCGGCTACCGCCCGCAGCTGGTGGTGGTGGAATTCAACGGCGAGATCCTGCCGCGAACCGCCTGGGCCGATCAGCTCGTACGGCAAGCCGACACGGTGGAGGTGGTCACCATCGTTGGGGGTGGTTCCTAGATTCAACGGCAACAACAACGGGTCTGGTTTTGCCTCAACAGCCCTCCCACAAGCCTCTGCATCGCCTGCTGAGCCGCCTGATGCTGCCGGCGTTGATCACGGCGGCACTGGCTGTGGTGCTGCTGCTGCCCCAGCCCTCTTTGGCGGCGAGCGGTGGCCGGATCGGCGGTGGCAGCTTCCGTTCCGCTCCCTCGATGCCCCGCAGCTACGGCGGTGGTTATGGCGGTGGCGGCATGCAGCGCGGCTACGGCGGCGGCATCGGTTTTCCCTTCATCGTTCCCTTCTTCTTCGGTGGCGGCGGGCTGTTCGGCTTCCTGGTGCTGATGGCGGTGGTGGGCCTGGTGCTCAACGCCTTCCGCGGCGGTGGTGGTGGCGGACAGGCTCTGCCTGCAGGGATGCGCGGCGGCGATCTGGGTGGCTACCGGCCCGATGGTCCCGTGGCGATCGCGCAGCTGCAGGTGGGTTTGCTGGCTTCCGCGCGCGATCTGCAGCGGGATCTGCGCAAGCTGGCTGCCAGCTCCGACACCAGCACCAGCAGCGGCCTGCAGCGGGTGCTGCAGGACAGCACCCTGGCCCTGCTGCGCCAGCCTGATCTGTGGGTGTATGCCAACGCCGAGGTGGGCCAGGTGCCCTTCCAGGCGGCGGAAGCCACGTTCAACCGTCTCTCGATGACGGAGCGCAGCAAGCTCTCGGGTGAGATCACCACCAACGTGAGCGGTGCCCGCGGCCCCGCCTCCACCACCAGTGCCGGCGATGCCGATGCCACCAGCGATTACATCGCTGTGACGCTGTTGGTGGCCAGCCGCGGCCGCCTCAGCCTCAAACCGGTGAACGGCAGTGAGGAGCTGCGCGAGGCGCTGCGGATTCTCGGTTCGGTGCCCTCCGATCAGCTGCTGGCCCTGGAGGTGATCTGGCAGCCCGAGGGTGCTGGCGAGGTGCTGAGCGCTGATGAGTTGATCACGGCCTATCCCGATCTCAAGCACCTCTGAGGCTGCTGCGGGTGGCGCGGCTACATCGCGCGGCAGTTGTCTTTTGATTGTTTTCTGATTTCGCGAATTACAGAAACTCTTCCGCTCGTATTGGCTGATTGAGCCCGCTGCGGGTGGGTTGCATTTGTAGGTTGTATCGCACCTCCGCTCGCTCGCGTGTCCGCCTCGTTTCGCCATTCCGAAACCCGTGCCATGAAGTGGCAGGCCAATGGCGAACTGGCCGGCAGTGACCTGCACGCCCTGCTCACGCGCCTGCACCAGGTGGAAACCGAGGAGCGTGCCCGCGAGCTGCAGCAATGCCTCGGCCGCCGCGCTCAGGACGGCTGATTCCCGGTTGTTCCACCGGCCCCTTGCGCCGCCCTGATGGGCCCACCACACTGCGGCGCAGCTGCACAGGCTCCAAGGATGCCGCGCTCCCTGCACTGGGTGAACACGCCGGTGCTGCTTGAGGCGCTGGAGCGCTACGAGCAGCGGCGATTGCCCCGTTCGCTGCAGCTCTGGCTGGAGGCTGTGCTGGAGATCAGGGCGACTCAGGCCGATGGCCTGGCCCCTTCCACGCTGCGGCCCCACTGTTGAGGATGCGCAGGGCCGCCATGGCGGCGCCATAGCCGTTGTCGATGTTCACCACGCTCAGCCCCGGCGCGCAGCTGGCGAGCATGCCGTGCAGTGCTGCCTGGCCGCCGGCGCTCACGCCATAGCCCACACTCACCGGCACCCCGATCACCGGTTGGGGCAGCAGGCCGGCCAGCACCGTGGGCAAGGCGCCCTCCATGCCGGCACAGGCGATCAACACCCGTGCCTGGCGCAGGCGCTCCAGCTGATCCAGCAGGCGATGCAGCCCGGCCACACCCACATCCAGCACCAGCTCGCAGGCGATGCCGTGCCAGTGCAAGGCCAGCTGCGCTTCCGAGGCCACCGGCAGATCGCTGGTGCCGCCGCTGAGCACCACCACCTCCCCCAGCTGTGCCTGCGGCGCTGCCGGCCGGCCGAGGCTGAGGCAGCGGGCATCCGGGTGGTAGCGCAACGCATCGCTCCAGGTGTTGGCCTCCTCCTGCTGGCGCAGCAGAGCGTCCACCGCGGCGGCTTTCGGCGCATCCACCCGGGTGGCCAGGGCCAGCTCGCCGCTGCTGTGGAGACGCAGCAGGATGGCGGCGATCTGCTCGGCGCTTTTGTGCTCGCCCCAGATCGCCTCCACCATGCCGATGCGCTGGCGGCGCTGCAGATCGAGGCGAGCCTGCTCGCTCATGCCGCCGGTTGCAGCTCGCCTTCAAACACCAGGGGGAAGGGATTGCCCTGGCGGCTGCCCGTGGCCTGGCGTGCCAATTGCTCAAAGCGCTCCTGCACGGCCTCCACCTCCTCGAGCGGGATGGCCTTCCACTGCTCGCGGCTGGCCCAGCGGATCAGCAGGGTGCCCTCCTCGCGCTCAGGATCCCAGAGCAGATCACGGCCCAGATAGCCCTGCTGCTTCTCAAGCCATGGCTCCCAACTGCCTCGCTCGGCTTCCAGCCAGGCGCTGCGCGCTTCGGCGGGCACCTTCACCCGCAGGTGCTCCACCACCGCCACCTCGAAGGTGCCGCCCGGCTGCTGCAGCTCGGCGATCGCCACATCCGGGTGGCCGGTGAGCAGCATCAGCACAACCAGGGCAAGGGCCAAGAACCTAGCCAGCAGATCGCGTGTCATGGCCGCTGCAGCAGCGCCACCGCCTGGCAGGAGATGCCTTCCTCGCGGCCCTCGGGGCCGAGCTTTTCGTTGGTGGTGGCCTTCACGCCCACGTGCTCGGGCGCCAGGCCCATGCGGGCGGCGATCGCGGCGCGCATCGCTGCGATGTGGGGTTTGAGCTTGGGACGCTCGGCGATCACCACTGAATCCACATTGATCACACTCCAGCCCCGCTCAGCCACCAGCGCCACCACCTGCTCCAGCAGCACCAGGCTGTCGGCCCCTTTCCACTGCGGGTCATCGGGCGGGAAATACTTGCCGATATCGCCCAGGGAAAGGGCGCCGAGCAGCGCATCCATGATCGCGTGCACGAGCACATCGGCATCGCTGTGGCCATCGAGACCGAGGCCGGCGGGATGCTCCAGCTTCTGGCCCCCCAGGATCAGCGGCCGGCCTGGCACCAGACGGTGGATGTCGTAGCCGTTGCCGATACGGAGTTGCAT